>NZ_JBEZYF010000013.1:0-168154 GCF_040638415.1 Kribbella sp. NPDC026596
GGGTCATGGGGCCTCCCGGCCTGGACTGAGGAGCGCAGGGAGCGAAGCGACCGGAGCGACGAGGGAAGGCCGGGAGCCAAGGCCCCCATGACCACGCCGGTGCCGAAGGCCCGGCCAAAAGCAGAGTTGTCGCCGCCGTAACGTCGGGGACGTCGGCGGCGATAACTCTGGTGTTACCCTTGCGGGGTTGTCAGAACAAGGCTTGCGAGACCAAGGAGGTGAGGCGCTGATGAACAGCGATCCCTCCAGACATACCGGTCTCGCTCGACCTTGAGAGGCTGAATCCTCTGGTAGTTGCGGCTTGAGTGCCGTGGGGGTCGGGCAGACGCGTGCCCACCACTCACTCGCTTCACCGCACCTGGAGGACCCATGTCCGACCTGCGCCTGCGCACGCTCCGTGCCTTCGGCCGTACCCCGTCGCTGCGTGCCGCCGCCCGCCGTCATGCCGAGATCGCTCCCGTCGTGGAGCCGGACGCCTTGCCGCGCGAGGCCCCGAAGCCCAAGGGGCACAGCGTCGTCGACAGCGCGATCTACTGCGGCGGCCGCCGGGTCGCGTCACCGGGATCGCTGGCCGAGACCTATCGCGTGCTGCACAAGGCCCCGAAGAGCCTGGCCTGGATCGGCCTGTACCGGCCGGACAGCCGCGAACTCGCGTCCCTGGCGCAGGAGTTCGACCTGCACGAGCTCGCCATCGAGGACGCCATCCAGGCCCACCAGCGGCCCAAGCTGGAGCGGTACGGCGAGACGTTGTTCGTGGTCCTCAAGGCCGCTCGCTACCGGGACGCGACCGAGGAGGTCGAGTTCGGCGAGGTGCACCTGTTCGTCGGCCCGGACTTCGTGGTGACGGTCCGGCATGCCGAAGCGCCCAACCTGGCCGCGGTCCGCCGCCGGGTCGAACGCGATCCCGAACTCCTCAACCGCGGCACCGAAGCCGTGCTCTACGCGATCATGGACAAGGTCGTGGACGGCTACGCTCCGGTGGTCGCCGGTCTCGAGAACGACATCGACGAGATCGAGACCGAGGTCTTCCGCGGTGACCCGAAGGTGTCGCGGCGCATCTACGAACTGTCCCGTGAGGTGATCGAGTTCCAGCGCGCGACCCGCCCACTGGTCGGCATGCTGGAGTCCCTGCGCGGCGGCTTCGAGAAGTACGGCGTCGACGAGGAACTGCAACGTTCACTGCGCGATGTGGCCGACCACGTCACCGAAGTGGTGGAGAAGGTCGACGGCTTCCGCGAACTGCTGCGCGACATCCTGACGGTGAACTCGACGCTGGTCGCCCAGGAACAGAACGAGGAGATGAAGAGCCTCGCGATCGCCAGCAGCGCGCAGAACGAAGAGGTCAAGAAGATCTCCGCGTGGGCGGCCATCCTGTTCGCGCCGACCTTGATCGGCACCGTCTACGGGATGAACTTCGACAACATGCCCGAACTGCACTGGGAGTACGGCTACCCGTTCGCGGTCGGCCTGATGGGCATGGTGTGTGGCGGTCTGTACCTCATCTTCAAACGGCTCAGCTGGCTCTGACATGCTGTCCGCCAAGGAGGTGGACAGCCATGTGGGTGTTCCTGCGCAGAAAGCTGATCATGTGGGCGATCCTGGCGATCGCGATCCCGTTGCTGGACTGGCTGCTCGGCAGGGTGGCCGCCGAGTTGCGTGCCAGGAAAGGTGACTCGGCCCTGACCAGAGGGCTCGACACCGCCCAGTCAGGGGTACGAACGCTGCGCGGAAAGCGCCGCTGAACGGGGCTTCGGGGTGGTGCGAAGGTGATCGCAGCGGTATCACTGTGGGCATCGGATCGTTGCTCTACAGGGATTCGGAGACCTCATCAGGACCCTTCAGAGGCCGGATCGGGCGAAATTGTGGCCCGAATCGCCCAAAACAAGGCCGAATTGCCGCGTTGGTGTTTGTGAACCGCCACTTGAGTCCATAACGTTCCTGTGAGATCGAGCGCTGTGCTCGACGTCTAGTTCACGGAGGGAAGCAGTGAACAAGAGCCAGTTGGTCGAAGCGCTCGCAGTGCACTTCGACGGAAACCGCCGCCAGGCCCAGCACGCGTTGGAATCGGTGATCGACACCGTTGAGCGCGAGCTGACCAAGAAGGGTGGCAAGGTCGCCATCACCGGTTTCGGTGCCTTCGAGGCCATCGAGCGTGGGGCGCGCATCGTGCGCAACCCGCGGACCGGTGAGACCAAGCGCGCCAAGAAGACCGTGGTTCCGAAGTTCCGTGCGGGTGCGGAGCTGAAGGCCGTTGTCTCCGGCGCGAAGAAGCTGCCGAAGCTGGTCGTTCCGAAGCCGGCCGCGACCGCCACCAAGGCGGCTGCCCCGGCGAAGAAGGCCGCTCCGGCCAAGGCCGCAGCGACCAAGACCGCCGCCGCGAAGAAGGCGACGGCGACCAAGACGGTCGCGAAGAAGGCGGCCCCGGTCAAGGCGGCTGCCAAGAAGGCCCCGGCCAAGACCGTCGCCAAGAAGGCGCCGGCGAAGAAGGCCCCGGCCAAGACCGTTGCCAAGAAGGCGCCGGTGAAGAAGGCCCCCGCCAAGAAGGCTCCGGTGAAGCGCGCAGCCGCTCGCTGACCTTCAGCACTGCAGCACCGCACGACAGCACCGCACTACAGCGAAGGCCGGTCACCCCACTCCAGGGGCGACCGGCCTTCGCCGTGTGCACAGTGCAATCCTGGCCGGACCGTGTCCGGGTGCCTCCGGCAACGTTCAGAGTTCGGTGGCGAACTCCACCTTGGTGATGGTCAGCCCTTCCCCGGAACCCTTGGTCTCCAGCCGCACCCGCTGGCCGACGCGCAGATGCCGGACCGGGGTATCGGCCACCGCGTGCACGGTGAACGGCAGCTCGACGCCGCGGTCGGTCAGCACAGCACCGGAGAACGTCTCGGTGTCGTAGCGACTCACAGTCCCTTGCATGTCAGCAGGCTAGACCCTCGGTCCCGGTCGCCGCACCGAGGACCAGCGACATCACGTCCGCGGTGGCCGGACCCACACCCAGTTGTACGGCGTGCGCCAGATCGGCTGCCGTGTCGACATCACGACGTACCGACTCGATGGTGGTCAGCTCGATCGGCACCGCCCCGGAGGCCTGGTGGGCTAGTGCGGAACCGACGCCGAAGCGCGGATCCAGCGCGACCCCGGGAGCTGCCGCGAGCAACGTCGTACCCGTGCCGGGAAGGTCGACCACGAACGACCGCGGCGCCACGCACGCGGCCAGTGCGGCGGTCAGCTCGGCCGGACGCAACGCGGGCAGATCCGCGGAGAGAGCGGCCACCGCGTTGCCTGGGAACTCGGCAGCGGCCACAGTGGCTCCATGCAGCAAGGCTTCGTTCAGCCCGGCGCCCGGGAGATCGGGGACGACGCGCGCGCCCACCGCGGTCACGTCCGCGGCCACCACGGGATCGTCGGTGACGACCAGGACCGCACGCACCAGGGGAGAGGCGAGGGCGGCCGCAGTAGTGTCGACAGCGAAGGCGCGGGCGAGCTCCGGGCGGTGCTGAGGGTACGCGGGGGCGAGCCGGCTCTTCGCGATCGCCGTACGCTTCACCGGGATCGCCAGGATCCAGGGAGCGACCTGTAGGTCTGCCATCAGGCAGGATTCTCCCATGACGGATGGCAGTGACGAGCACCAGGAGGCAGTAGTGGACGGCCAAGGCAGCGATCCCCGGCCACGGCGGGGCTTCTGGTTCGGCCTGGTGGTGGCGATCGTCAAGCCGTTCATGCTGGTGTTCACCAAGCCTGAGTTCACCGGCCGGGAGAACATGCCGCGGTCGGGTGGCGTGGTGTTCGCGGCCAACCACATCTCGCACTTCGATCCGTTCGTGCTCGGGTTCTACATCTGGGAGTGCCGCCGGATCCCGCGGTTCCTCGGCAAGGCGTCGGTGTTCAAGCTGCCGGTCCTCGGCCGGATCATCACCAGTGCCGGGCAGATCCCGGTGCACCGGGACTCGGCACAGGCGGCCGACGCCTACCGGGATGCCGTCGCCGCGGTCGAGCGGGGCGAGTGCGTCGGCATGTATCCGGAGGGCACGATCACCCGCGACCCGGAAATGTGGCCGATGACGGGCAAGACCGGCGCGGCCCGGATCGCGCTGCAGACCGGGTGCCCGGTGATCCCGGTCGCCAACTGGGGTGCGCAGGAGGTCCTGAAGTCCTACACCGGCAAGATCAGGATCCGGCTGCTGCCGCGCAAGACCATCCAGGTGCGGGCCGGGAAGCCGGTCGATCTGAGTGCGTTCGAGAGCAGGCCGCTGACCAACGAGCTGTTGCACGAGGCAACCGAGGTGATCATGACCGCGGTCGCCGAGACGCTCGGCGAACTGCGTGGCGAGACCCCGCCGAAGGAGCTCTACGACCTACGCAAAACCCGCAAGCCCATTGACGGTGAGGAGACGGCATGACGAAGGTGGCTGTGTTCGGAGCCGGATCCTGGGGTACGGCGTTCGCCGTCGTGCTGGCGAACGCGGGGAACCAGGTGTCCGTCTGGGGCCGGCGTGAGTCGCTCTGCGAGGCGATCAACACCCAGCACGAGAACGCCGACTACCTGCCCGGCCTTCGTCTCCCGGACGCGATCACAGCGACCCACGATCCGGCCGCGGCGGCCGATGGCGCGGAGGCCGTCGTACTCGCGGTCCCGAGCCAGTCGTTGCGGGAGAACCTGACGGACTGGGCCGGCGTCCTGCCGAAGGCCGTACCCCTGGTCAGCCTGATGAAGGGCGTCGAGGTTGGTACGACGAAGCGGATGAGCGAGGTGATCGCCGAGCTGACCGGCGCCGGGCCGGAGCGAATCGCAGTGGTGTCGGGTCCCAACCTCGCCCGCGAGATCGCCGAGGGACAGCCGGCCGCGGCGGTAGTCGCGTGTGCCGACGAGGGGACCGCGACCCGGATGCAGAAGCTGTGCCACTCACCGACGTTCCGCCCGTACACGAACGTCGACGTGATCGGCTGCGAGCTCGGCGGCGCCTGCAAGAACGTGATCGCCCTGGCGGTCGGGATGGCGGTCGGGCTCGGGTTCGGCGACAACGCGCGGGCGTCTGTGATCACCCGCGGGCTGGCGGAGATCGCTCGCCTCGGTACGGCGCTGGGTGCGGACGAGCACACGTTCTCGGGGCTGGCCGGCCTGGGCGATCTGGTCGCGACGTGTTCGTCGCCGCTGTCGCGCAACCGGACCTTCGGCGAGAAGCTCGGCCAGGGCATGACGGTGGCCGAGATCGCCGGTGCCACTCGTCAGGTCGCCGAGGGCGTGAAGTCCTGCGCGTCGATCTCCGAGCTGGCCCACCACCACGACGTCGAGATGCCGATCGCCGAACACGTCACCAAGGTCGTCGCCGGCGAAATGACCCCGAAGGACATGCTGTTCAGCCTGGTCTCCCGCTCTGCCAAGTCGGAGCGTTGGGGTTGATCCCGGCCGCCTTCGCGCAATCGACGATCGATCGTGAAGGCGAGGCCGGTGCGGCGTGGCTGGCAGAGCTGCCTGGGATCGTCGAGGGGCTGTTGTCGCAGTGGGGCTGTGTGGCTGACGGTCCGGTGATGCATGGGCAGGTCGGGGTGATTGTGCCGGTGCGGTCGACTGCTGGGCCCGCGGCGCTCAAGGTGTCCTTTCCGCATCCCGGCAATGTGCATGAGCCGGATGCCTATGCAGCTTGGGAAGGACGCGGCGCTGTTCTGCTGTACGAGCGCAGTGACGAGCACTTCGCGATGCTGCTCGAGCGCGTGCAGTCGTCAACGCTGTGGGAGCTCGGCGACGGCGACCAGATCGTCGCGGTGGCTGGGCGGCTCAGTAGCCGGTTGTCGGTTGCGACGACTGCTGAGCTGCCCAGGTTGGCGGATCACGCGGACAGCTGGGAGGAGGAGCTGCGCCAAGGGGCGGCGGACTTTCCAGGTGCGGTGCCCGGCGTCGCGCTGGACGCCGCGCTGGCTGTCGTCGACGAGTTGGGCCGTGAGCAGCCGGACCTCCTCGTGCACGGCGACTTCCATCCCCGCAACATCCTGCGTGGCGAGCGCGAGCCGTGGCTGGCCGTCGATCCCAAGGGGTACGTGGGAGATCCGGCGTACGACGGGGCGACGTTGCTCAAACCTCGCGCGTTGGCACTGATCGAGGCCGAGGACCTGATGAAGGCGCTGCGGCACGAGCTGGCCGTGTTCGCTGAAGCCGCGGAGCTCGACCCGGAACGCGTCCGGAGCTGGGCACACCTGCAGATAGTGCAGGCTGCGTTCCACGGGCGACGACATGGCTTCGGGCGCGCCCGAAGTGGTCCGCACCTGGAGCGGATCATCGCGCTCGTGGATCAGCTCGTCGTCAGCTGGTGCTGAAGGACGAGGGTCGCCGCGCCGCGGAGGGCGGCGTCCTGGCCGGAGCTCGCGGTGACCACGCGCAGATCGGTGGTGGCCAGAGGCAACGATCTGGCATAGATCGCTTCCCGGATACCGGCCAGCAGATTGTCACCGGCCTGGGAGAGTGAGCCGCCGACGACGATCACGGACGGGTTCAGCAGGCTGACGGCCGCGGCAAGCACTGTCCCGATCTCCCGTCCGGCTTGGCGAACCGCCGTGGTCGCGGCGGTGTTGCCCGCCCGGACCAGTTCGACAACGTCGCGACTGCCGGCGACTCCGAGTCGGGTGGCGATGGCCGCGGCGGACGCAACCGCCTCCAGGCAGCCCGTGTTGCCGCACCGGCAGAGCTCGGTGTGACCCGGTGCCTGGATGTGGCCGATGTCGCCGGCCGCACCTTGGGCGCCGCGATGGAGCCGGCCGCCGCTGATCACGCCCGCGCCGATGCCGGTGGCAACTTTCACGAACAGCAGGTGCTCGACGTCGGCGTACTCGGTCGCGTGTTCGCCGAGCGCCATGATGTTCACGTCGTTGTCGACCAGGACCGGGCCGGTGAGTTCACTGCTCAGCCGGCCGACGACGTCGTACGAGTCCCAGCCCGGCATGATCGGCGGATGGTTCGGTCTGCCGGTGCTGTGCTCGACGGGGCCTGGTAGTCCGACGCCGGTGCCCGCGAGATCCAGGACGGACCGTCGCGCGGCCCGCAGAAGCACCCGTCCTAGTCGCGCGACCTCGCTCAGGACCACCTCTGGTCCTTCGGCGATGTTCAGCGGGGTTGTCGAGCGGTCCAGGATCTCTCCGGTCAGATCGGTGAGCGCGACCGACAGATGCGTCGCGCCGACATCCGCGGCCAGGATCAGTCGCGCCGTCGGATTGAACCGGAACCGCGCCGGCGGCCGCCCGCCGGTCGAGGCCGCTTCGCCTGACGGGACGACGAGACCCGACGCGAGCAACGCCTCGATCCGTCCGGTCACCGTGGACCGGGCCAGGCCGCTGAGGTCGATGAGTTCGGCGCGGGTCCGCGGTTGCCCGTCCAGGAGCAGGCGCAGTACGGCCGCGGTTTCCGCCGTACCGAGATCGCTCATCGCCACACTTCCGTCGCTGGGTCGGTGGACTTTTGCTTGACAGGGTTCAAAAGTGTCACATAGCGTCCTTCGACGTGTCCACCAGTGCGCGCAAGCTCCGGATCGGGATTGTCGGCGGCGGCTTCATGGGCGGCGTTCACGGCAGGTCCGCATTGGTCTCCGGAGCCTCAGTGGTCGGGGCTGTCGGCTCCTCGCCTGCAAAGGCTGAGGCAGCAGCCGAGGCGACCGGCGCCGAGCGCGGCTTCGCGACCCTCGACGAACTCCTGGCCGCCGACATCGACGTGGTCCACGTCTGTACGCCGAACAACACGCACCTCGAGGTGACGCTGAAGGCGCTCGAGGCTGGCAAGCACGTGATCTGCGAGAAGCCGCTGGCGACCTCGGTCCGCGACGCGACCGGCTTGCAAGCCGCCGCGGTCGAGAAAGACCTCGTCGGCGCGGTGCCGTTCGTCTATCGCTATCACCCGATGGTCCGGGAGCTGCGCACCCGGATCGCGGCGGGCGACGCCGGAGTGATCACCAGCCTGCACGGGTCGTACCTGCAGGACTGGCTGGCCGGCGCCGACGACCAGAACTGGCGAGTCGACGACTCCACCGGCGGTCCGTCGCGGACGTTCGCCGACATCGGGTCGCACTGGTGCGACCTGACCGAGTTCGTGACCGGTGACCGGATCGCTGCCATCAGCGCCCAACTCCGGACCGTCCGAGCGCAGCGTGGCGGTGTCGAGGTCCGCACCGAGGATCTGGCCACCGCGCAGTTCCGGACCGAAGCCGGAGTGGTCGGCACGATCGTGGTCAGCCAGGTCGCGGCCGGCCGGAAGAACCGCCTGTACCTGGAGGTCTCCGGCACCGAGTCCAGCTTCGGCTTCGACCAGGAGGACCCGGACCGCCTGTGGGTCGGCCGTCGTACCGCATCGCAGGTGCTGACCCGCGACCCCGAGACGCTGAGCCCGCCCGCGGCGCGAGTGAACCGGCTGCCGGCCGGGCACGCGCAGGGGTACCAGGACGCGTTCGACTCGTTCGTCGCCGACAGCTATGCCGCCGTACTGGGCGACCAGCCGGACGGCCTGCCCGATTTCACCGCCGGAGCGCGGTCCGCCCGCGTGGTCGACGCCGTACTGCGCTCGGCCGCGAACGACAGCGCCTGGACCACAGTCGACAACGCTTAATCGCTTAGGAGCCAGTCAGATGCCTCGTCCGATCACTCTGTTCACCGGTCAGTGGGCCGACCTGCCGTTCGAGGAGGTCTGCGAGTTCGCGTCCTCGGCGGGCTACGACGGCGTGGAGATCGCCTGCTCCGGTGACCACTTCGATGTCCAGCAGGCCGTCGACGACGACTCGTACGTCCAGGGTCGCAAGGACATCCTGGAGAAGTACAACCTGCAGGTCTTCGCGATCTCGAACCACCTGGTCGGCCAGGCCGTCTGCGACAACCCGATCGACTTCCGGCACCAGGCGATCGTGCCGTCCCGGATCTGGGGCGACGGCGACGCCGAGGGCGTCCGGCAGCGGGCGGCCGAGGACCTGAAGAACACCGCGCGCGCCGCCGCGAAGCTGGGTGTGAACACCGTCATCGGCTTCACCGGCTCGTCGATCTGGCAGTACGTCGCGATGTTCCCGCCGGTGCCCGCGGAGCGGATCGAGGCCGGTTACCAGGACTTCGCCGACCGGTGGAACCCGATCCTCGACGTGTTCGACGCCGAGGGCGTGCGGTTCGCGCACGAGGTGCACCCGTCGGAGATCGCGTACGACTACTGGACCACCACGCTGACGCTGGAGGCGATCGGTCACCGCGAGGCGTTCGGGCTGAACTGGGACCCGAGCCACATGGTCTGGCAGGACATCGACCCGGTCGCGTTCCTGTGGGACTTCAAGGACCGGATCTACCACGTCGACTGCAAGGACACCCGGATGCGGGTCGGCGGCGGGCGCAACGGCCGGCTCGGCTCGCACCTGCCCTGGGGTGACCCGCGGCGCGGCTGGGACTTCTACTCCACCGGCCATGGTGACGTGCAGTGGGAGGACTGCTTCCGCGTCCTGAACTCGATCGGGTACGACGGTCCGATCTCGGTCGAATGGGAAGACGCCGGGATGGAGCGCAAGGTCGGCGCCGCCGAGGCCGTGAACGTCATCCGCGCCCTCGCCTTCGACAAGCCCGCGGCCGCGTTCGACGCCGCCTTCGCCACGGACAAGTAGTCTCACACTCCAGGGGAGACCGGCTGTCGCACCATGAAGACGTCGACGGGGTCCTGAGACTCCACGGCGAACCCATGGCGCTCGTACAGGCGTTGTGCAGGGCTCCCCTGGAGTACGTTCAGCCGGACGACCGCGCCGTTGGCATCGCTGTCCTGCAGCAGTGTCCGAAGGACAGCTGATCCGAGCCCCCGGCCCTGGAGTTCCGGGGCGAGATAGAAGTGCTCCAGCCATCGGCCGTCCTCGGCCGGTCGTACGGCGACGGAGCCGGCGAAGGCGCCGTCGACCACGATGACGGACGTGTGCTGCGGCGAGTAGCCGTCTCGCAGCCGCTGCCGGACCCGATGCTCGTCGAATCTCCCCAGCCGCACCAGATCCGGGCGCATCACCACCGCCCGCAGTTCGACGATCGCCTCGAGATCAGCCGGCTCCGCGGACCGCAGCTCCCAGGCCACCTGGTGGTCCTCATCGATCTTCACGGCCGAAGTATCTCAGCCGTGCTCGCTGACGCCGGGCACCCCTAGATCGCTCAGGCGGTGCCGGATCAGGGAGTCCAGGCGCTGCCAGGCGGGGGAGGAGGCGTTGACGGTGGTCTGGAGGAGTTGGGGAATCGGGGTGTCCTCGGGCTGGGCGGGCAGGTCCGTGCCGTACCGGTCGATGCTTGCGGCAACGATGCGGTCGGCGAGTTCGCTGAGGAACGGATCGGCCGGATCCAGATCGTGCGCCTGGTCGTAGGCGAGGTAGAGCTGCCGAAGGTCGGGATCGGTCAGGGCCTGCGCCTGGTCGTGGAAGAAGGTAGCGGCGACCTGCGGATGAGTCGCGTACACGACGATCCAGAGGTCGCGTTCCATCCTGATCCAGCGGTCGCTGAAACCGAGGTCGCTCAGCCCCGCGAGGTGGCGGTCGACCTCGGCGGGAAGCAGGCGGATGTCGCCGGCGGCGAGTTGCCGAAGCCGGCGCTGGGTGGCGCGGAGTTGCCGGATACGAGCGGCCAGATCGGCGTCGATCTGCTCCAGTGCGGTCTCGAGCTCGCCCGGTGCGGACCCCAGGTTGCGGATCCGGGCGAGGGGTACGCCGGCCTCGGCCAGTGTGCGGATCCTGACCAGCTCGACGACGGCCTGCGCCGGGTACCGGCGGTAACCGGATGAGTCTCGCTCGGGCTCGGGCAGCAGGCCTTTGGCGTGGTACACACGGACAGTTTTCGTCGACACCCCGACGTACCGGGCCAGCTGTCCGATGGTGAGCACAGGTCCATTCTTGACCTTGCCCCTGGGGCAAGGTCGCATGATCGACTCATGAGCGATTGGGAGACCCTGCGCGCCCTCGCCGACGAGGGCAACGAGAAGGCGATGGACCGCCTCGCCGACCTGGCCGACGAGCGCTCCGACGTGGACGTGCTGAACGAACTGCTCGACGAGGGCAACGAGCGGGCCGGCGAGCACCTCACCCGCCGCGCGGCCGCCGCCAAAGACCTGCTGGAGCTCCAACGGATCAGCGACGCCGGCTACGACGAGGCGGGAGAAGTCCTCAACCAGTTGCTGAGCTAGGCGCGTACGCGGGGCCTGGTGCGCAGAACCGGGGCGAAGACGGCCAGGGCGGCAGCGAGGACGGTGACGACCACGAACGAGACCGTCAGGTTGCTCGCCTGCGCGATGCCGCCGATGATCGACGGCGCGACCAGGCCGGAGGCGTAGGTGATGGTGGCGACGCCGGCGATCGCCTGGCTGGCGTTGGTGCCGCTCCGGGCCGCGGCCGCGAAGGCGAGCGGTACGACGACCGCGATGCCGACACCGATCAGCCCGAACCCGACCATGGCGACGACCGCGGTGGGAGCGACGACGACCAGTACGCCGCCGGCCGTGGCGACCACCCCACTCCAGCGGACCGTGCGTACGGCGCCGAACCGGTCGACCACCGCATCACCGGTCAGCCGCGCGATGGCCATCGTCAACGCGAACCCGGTCGTCGCACCCGCCGCGACTCCGGCCGAGCTGTCGAGGATGTCGCGCAGGTAGACCGCGGACCAGTCCAGGCTGGCGCCCTCGGCGAACACCGCGCAGAACCCGACCGCCCCGATCAGCAGTGCCGACTTCGGTGGCAAGGCGAACCGCGCCGGCGGCTCCTCGTCGTCCTCGGGATGGATGTTCAGCACGAACTGACACACGACGGCCCCGACCACCGTCAGTACGACGGCCGCCACCAAATGGTGGATCTGGGCACTCAACCCGGCGTGCGCCGCGACCGTCCCGACCGCGGCACCGAGCAGCGCACCGACACTCCACATGCCGTGCAGCCCGGACATGATTGACTTGTGCAGCCGGTGCTCCACCTCGACGCCGATGGCGTTCATCACGACATCGGCCATCCCCGAGGTCCCGCCGTACACCAGCAGCGCCGCGCACAACGTCCACAGGTTCGGGGCGAACGACGGCAGGATCAGCGCCAGCGTCCAGAGGGCGAGCAGGCTGCGGAGCGCCGTCCGGCTGCCGAGGCGGTGGCTCACCCGCGCGGCGAGCGGCATCATCAGGGCCGCGCCGAGCGCCGGGAACGCGAGTGCCAGCCCGAGTTGCCCCGGGGACGCGCCGGTGTGTTCCTGGATCCACGGCACCCGGGTCGCGAACGACCCCGTCACCGATCCGTGCACGCAGAAGACCGCGGCCACGGCGTACCGCGATCGCTTGACCAGCGTTGTGTCTTCAGCCACAAGCAAACACGCAATCTGTTTGAACGATCAGGCGGATGGTAGATTTCTGCGCGTGAGAAGTGCGGAACGGCATCAAGTGATCGTAGAACGACTTCGGACGCTGGACCGAGTCTCGGTCCAGGAACTGGTCGAGGCCACCGAGGCGTCGGACATGACGGTCCGCCGCGACCTCGATTTCCTCGCCGCGCAGGGCGTGCTCAAACGCGTCCACGGGGGAGCGGTGTCCTCGATGCCGTCCGGTGTCGAGCCGCCGTACTCGCTGCGCGCCCAGGCGGCGGTCGCGGCCAAGCGGGCGATCGCGAAGGCGGCGGTCGAACACATTCGCGATGGCGAGACGATCGTCCTCGACAGCGGTACGACGGCGCTGGAGACAGCCCGGCTGTTGCACGATCGCACGCTGACGGTGATGCCGTTGTCGTTGCACGTCGCCCACGAACTCGCCGACGCACCGCGGATCAGGCTGCTCATGCCCGGCGGTGAGGCGCGCAAGGGGGAGCTCTCACTGGTCGGTCCGCTGACCGTCGCCTCGCTGCGGGCGCTGCGGTTCGATCTGGCCGTGCTGAGCCCGTGTGCGTTCAGTCTGGACGCCGGACTGACCGCCTTCGACCTGGGCGACGCAGAGGTCAAGCAGGAGGCGATGAACGTCTCCAACCGATCGATGGTGCTTGCCGACGGCGCCAAATGGGACCGGGCCGCGCTGGCGTACGTCTGCCCGGCCGACCGGCCAGATCTGATCATCACCGACCCAGGTGCTCCGGAGGACCAACGGACCATGCTCACCCAACGCGGAGTACTCGTCGAGGTTGCCAGTGTGGAGGACGCTCCTTGAGCACCACCGATCTGCGTCAGCAGACCGCACCGCCCAGAGCCGCCCGCGTCGCCACTTGGCTGTACTTCGGCCTCAACGGGTTCGCCGTCGGTATGTGGGTCGTCCACATCCCGAGCATCGAGCACGCGACCGGCATCTCTCACAGCACCCTCGGCCTTCTGCTGCTGGTGCTCGGTGGCGCTGCCTTCACCGGCATGCAGGTCGCCGGCCCACTCGTCGACCGGCTCGGTCAACGCCGGCTCGTCCCGGCGGCCGGCGTACTGCTCGGCATCGCGCTGGCCGGTCCCGGACTGGCGCACAACTGGTGGACGCTCGGCCTCGCGCTCATCCTGATCGGCTTCGGCAACGGCTCGATCGACGTCGGCATGAACGCCCAGGCTGTTGTGGTCGAACGCGGTTACCCGCGCCCGATCATGGCCGCCTTCCATGCGATGTGGTCGATCGGTGGCGCTATCGCAGCGCTGATCGGAGCCGCCACGCTGCGGGCCGGCGTACCGACGGAAGTAACCCTCGGCCTCGCCGGTGCGGTGTGCATCGTGATCGCCCTGGCCGCGCGGCCCTTCTTGATCGAGGCAACTGTCGAGGAAGAGCATGAGCCGGAGCAGGAGCGCGCGAAGCCGCCGGCCAAGCTGGTCTGGGCGCTCGGTGGACTCGCCTTCGGCCTGATGCTGTCGGAGGGCGTCGCCAACGACTGGGCCGCGCTGCACTTCCGCGACATCCTCGGTACGTCGGTCAGCACAGCGGCGTACGCGTACGGCGCTTTCGCGGTGGCGATGACCGTTGGACGCTTCCTCACCGACCGGGTCGCCGCGGTCGTCGGACCGGCCGCGATCGTGCTGTGGGGCGCGGCGATGGCGGCGGTCGGTCTCACCATCGTGATCGTCGTCCCCTGGGTGCCTGTCGCTCTGTTCGGCTGGGCGCTGTTCGGTCTCGGCCTGGCCGGCGGCGTACCGCAGCTCTTCACCGCGGCCGGCAACCTCGACCCCCGCGCGGCCGGTGCGCTGATGGCCCGCGTGGTCGGACTCGGGTACGTCGGTCTGCTCGCCGGGCCGGCGTTGATCGGTGGACTCGCGCACTGGATGCCGCTGAACATCGCGTTCATCCTGCCGGTCGTGCTGTGCGTCCTGACGTTCTTCGGTGGGCCGGTGCTCAAGTCCCGTTCGTGAGGGCCTGCTCGAGATCGGCCCAGAGGTCGGCGGGGTGCTCGATCCCGACGGCCAGCCGGATCAGGTCGTCCGGAATGGTCGGGACCTCGATCGGCCAGCGGCGGCGGCGTTCGAGCATCGACTCGACGCCGCCGAGGCTGGTCGCGTGCACCCACAGCTCGGTGGATTCGCAGACCCGCTGAGCGGCTGCGGCGTCACCACCGAGCTCGATGGACAGGATCGCGCCGAAGCCGGACATCTGCGCCTCGGCGCGTTTGTGGCCCGGATCTCCGGCCAGACCGGGGTAGCGCACCCGGCTGACCTTCGGGTGCTCGAGGAGGCGCTGAGCCAGGAAGGCGGCGTTGGATTGCGCGCGTTCCAGCCTCAGGGCGAGTGTCCGCAGGCCGCGTAGTGCTAGCCAGGCTTCCATCGGGCCGGGGATCGCGCCGAGGCTGCGGCGGCGGAGCTCGACCGCGTTCCACAGTTCCTCGTCGGCGGTGACGACCGCGCCCAGGATGACGTCGGAGTGACCGGCGATGAACTTGGTGGCCGAGTGCATCACGATGTCCGCGCCGAGCGAGATCGGCTGCTGCAGCAACGGGGTCGCGAACGTGTTGTCGACCACGACGATCGCTGCGGCCGCCCGACCGGCCGCGGAGAGCGCTGGGATGTCGGCGACTTCCATCGCCGGGTTGGTCGGCGACTCGATCCACAGCATGTCGGCGCCGTCGACAGCGTGGATGACCGCCTCGGTGTCCGCGACGTTGACCCGGTCCACGATCAGCCGGCCGGCGTCGGCTTGCTGGTCGAGGAGCGCGAGTACGCCGGAGTACGCGTGCTGTGGAGCGATCACCCGGCCGCCGACCGGGACGAGGTCGACGATCGCCGCGACGGCCGCCATGCCGGACGCGAACGCCAGCCCGCGCCCGCCTTCGAGCGCGCCGAGCGTCTCCTCCAGCGCGGACCAGGAATCGTTGCCGAACCGCCCGTAGCCACGATCCCCGCCCGCGACGTACGTCGAGCTGAAGACGGGGGAGCCCCCGACCGGCGCGTTCGGCACCCGCTCGGGGCGGCCGGCGTGGACGACAACGGTGGACGGGTCGAGATCAGGAGCCATAGCGGAAATTGTCGCTGACCTGATCATCGGCTGCGGGGAGGGGGATACCGCCGCCGCGGAGCAGGGTCATGGCACGGCGCGCGAGGTCCCGCACTTCGGTGGCATCCGGGTTCTCGACCCAGATCCGGACCACCGTCTCGATGATGTTCATCGCGATCCCGGCGGACAGGGCGGCGGTGAACTCGGAGTCCCGCGGGGCGCTCGCGGGCAACCGGCGTACGAGCTCGTCGGTCAGGTCGTTGCGGAAGCGCCAGATCAGCTCGTTGAGGTGCGCGCTGACCGACGGAGTCTGGGCGGCCAGGTCGAAGACGGCGCGGACCCGGTCCGGGTTCTGCTCCAGCTGCTCCAGCACGCGTTCGATCACCGCCTGCAGGCCGTCCGGCAGATCCAGGCCGGGCTGCTCGCGGAACCAGGTGACCGCGTCGACCAGGCAGTCCTCGACGAACTCCAGGACCAGGGTCTCCTTGGTCGGGAAGTACCGGTACAGCGTGCTCGGGCCGACCTCCGCGGCGGCGGCGATCTGCTCGACCGTGGTCCGGCCGAAGCCGTGGTCGGAGAACAGCTCGAACGCCTTGTCCGCGATCAGCCGCCGGGTCCGTTCCCGCTTCAGCTCGCGCAGTCCCATCTCCACCTCCGCGGGCAGCGTACCGAGGAGTTGCCGGTCGGTGCCGGGACGGTCGAGGCGGGTGGCTTCCTGATCGCGGCGCTGTCATCGGCCAACCGGGACGAGAGCGTGTTCCCAGATCCTGATCGGCTCGACGTAGCGCGTCAGGCGAGCGCGCCGTCCCCTTCGAGGAGATCCAGTACAAGAACAACACCCTCGTGTACGGCGTCACCACCCTCCCGATCATCTGGGAGTGACGGTGTGATCACGCTGCGATCACAAGGTATCCCGCCGCTACGGTCCGCGATCTGAAGAGCTCTTAACCGAACCCCGATCGGTTCCTGATCTCCGGGCCGCTACAGTCGAGCCGGTGAGTGAGTACTCGAGGGAAGAACAACGCAAGCCCCGCGTCGCCGTGGTGTTCGGTGGCCGGTCGAGCGAGCACGCCATCTCGTGCGTGACCGCGGCCAACGTGCTGCAGGTGATCGACCGGGACAAGTACGACGTGGTCCCGGTCGGCATCAGCACCAGCGGCCACTGGGTCCTGGAGAGCGGTGACCCGGAGCGGCTGTCGATCACCGACGGCAAGCTCCCCGAGGTCGACGTGACCGCGCTGCCGGTGCTCTTCGGCGCCAACCGCGAGCTCGTGGTGAGCGAACCCGGCCAGGTCCCGAGCACGCTCGGCGAGGTCGACGTGGTCTTCCCGCTGCTGCACGGTCCCTGGGGCGAGGACGGCACCATCCAGGGCCTGCTCGAGATGTCCGACATCCGGTACGTCGGCTCCGGCGTACTGGCCAGCGCGGTCGGCATGGACAAGCACTA
Source organism: Kribbella sp. NPDC026596 (assembly GCF_040638415.1). Taxonomy (NCBI): domain Bacteria; kingdom Bacillati; phylum Actinomycetota; class Actinomycetes; order Propionibacteriales; family Kribbellaceae; genus Kribbella; species Kribbella sp. NPDC026596. Next base: position 16,830 of record NZ_JBEZYF010000013.1, read on the forward strand.
CATGAAGGTCGTCTTCCAGGGCGCCGGCCTCGAGGTGACGCCGTACGTCGTCATCCGCGACCGCGACTGGACCCACGACCCGGCCGCGAGCCGGGCGGCCGTGGACGCGCTCGGCTACCCGGTGTTCGTGAAGCCGGCCCGGGGCGGGTCGAGCCTGGGCATCAGCAAGGTGAACAGCCCGGACGAGCTCGACGACGCGATCGCCGAGGCGCGGGCGCACGATCCGAAGGTGATCGTCGAGGCGTCCGCGAAGAACCCGCGCGAGATCGAGGTCGGCGTTCTCGGTCGCGCGGACGGCACGCCGGAGGTCAGCGTCTGCGGCGAGATCGCGGTCTCGGGTGGCGGTCACGACTTCTACGACTTCGAGACCAAGTACCTCCCCGAGGGCGAGGAGTACCTTGCTCTCTCGGTGCCGGCCGATCTTCCCGAGGAGATCGCCGCGGACATCCGGGCGAAGGCACTCACCGCCTTCGACGCGATCGAGGCCGAGGGGCTGGCGCGCGTCGACTTCTTCCTCGACGAGGACGGCCGGGTGATCATCAACGAGATCAACACCATGCCGGGCTTCACCCCGACCAGCATGTTCCCCCGACTGTGGGCGGCCTCGGGCGTCGACTACCCAGCCCTCGTCGAACGCCTCCTGTCCCTCGCCGCAACCCGCCCCACCGGCCTCCGCTGAACCCCGCCCACCGGCCTGCGCTACCCCGCTCGACCGGCCGAACTCATGGATCACTGGGGCGGCGACACAAAGGCATGCCGATCTTCATTCCGAGTCACCGTCCGCCCAGCCCGGCCGCGCGGTGGGCTACCCGCTGGTGACGTAGTCCCGGTCCTGCTCGGGCAAGGTCGCCGCCTGTTCGACGTCCTCCCGGCCGGGATCGAACTGGACATCGTCCGCGTGATCGACACTCCCTACGCAACCCACATCCGCTACCGAGTCAGCCGCTCATAGTCGGCTCGCGCGGGCGTGGAGGTAACGCTGCTGCGGGAGGCTGGTCGTCCTGCTCGCGGCCTCTTCGTACGCCGCCCGCGCACCGACTGTGTCGCCCGACATCTCCAGCAGATGAGCTCGGACCGCCGACAACCGGTGATCCTTCGCAATCCGCTCGTCGTCCTCGATCGAGCCGAGGAGCGCGAGACCCTCATCCGCCCCACGCGCCATCGCCACCGCGACGACGTGATTGAGCGCGACCATCGGATTGTCGGTCAGCTGCAACAGCACCTCGTACAGCGCGACGATCTGCGCCCAATCGGTCTCCTCGGCCGACGGCGCCTCGTCGTGCACCGCCGCGATCGCCGCCTGCAGCTGATACGGCCCGACTGGGCCTCGAGGCAGCGCCGCGGTGATCAGCTCGACGCCCTCCCGAATCAGCTTCGGGATCCACAACGACCGGTCCTGCTCGGCCATCGGCACCAGCTCGCCGAGCGGACCGGTCCGGGCCGGACGCCGCGCATCGGTCAGCAACATCAGCGCCAGCATCCCCGCGACCTCGCTGTCGTCGGGCAGCAGCCGGTGCAGCATCCGCGCCAACCGGATCCCCTCGGCCGCCAACTCGACCCGCTGCAGGCTCGGCCCTGTCGTACTCGCGTAGCCCTCGGTGAAGATCAGGTACACGACCTTGAGCACCGCGCCCAGCCGCTCGTCCCGGTCGGCCGGCAGCGTGAACCGCGCACCGCTGTCCTGCACGCTCGCCTTCGCCCGGGTGATCCGTCGCGTCATCGTTGCCTCCGGCACCAGGAAGGCCCGGGCGATCTCCGCGGTGGTGAGACCACCGACCGCCCGCAACGTCAACGCGATCTGCGACGCGGGCGACAGCGACGGATGGCAGCACATGAACAGCAGGACCAGCGTGTCGTCGGTGTCCGCGACCGGCTCACCAGGCAACGCCCACTGCGCCACCCGGTCCTCGCGCCGCTGACGGGCCTGCTCCCGGCGGAGCAGATCCGTCAGCCGACGCGAAGCCACCCTGATCAGCCACCCGCGCGGGTTGTCCGGCACGCCTTCTTCCGGCCACTGCTGCGCCGCCGCGAGCAACGCCTCCTGCACCGCGTCCTCGGCGGTGTCGAAGTGCCCGTACCGCCGGACCAGCGCCCCGAGCACCTGCGGCGCCAGCTCCCGCAGCAGATCCTCGAGAGCGATGGTCATGGCAATCACTCCACCAGGTCGTCGCGGCCCTCGATCACTGGGCGGACATCGGCGTACGCGGTCGCGCGGATGAATTCCGGCGCCGGTGTGTCGCCGAGTCTGGCGGCGATCTCGGTGGCTCGGTCAAAGGACTCGCACTCGACGATCCAGTAACCGGCGAGCACCTCCTGGGTCTCCGCGTATGGACCGTCGGTCACCACCGAGGCACCGTCCTTCGAGCCCAGGCGCCGGGTCAGCACCGGCGCCGCCAGCGCGCGGGTCTCGACCAGCTCACCTGACTCGGCCAGGTCGGCGTTGAACTTCTCCATGAACGCGCCCATCGCCGCGAAGTCCTCGCCCGTCCAGGCCGGCTTCCCGGTGTCCTTGCCCGCCATCCCGTCGTAGTCCTGCTGCGACGCGTACGTCAGGATCATGTACTTCATCGGATTCTCCCGTCGTCCTGGCGCCCACCGCGGGCACCTCTCACCCGAAACGTCGCCCCCACCGGCCCGAACCGGACACCAACCGCAGAGCAACCTTCTCGACAGGGAGTATGCCGTCGTCAGGTACAGGGTGTGACGAGTTTGTTGAACCTGTGGACAGCGTCCGAGACGTCGGTCAGGGCGTTGGCTTCGGGGGCGTATTTCGAGGGGACGGCGACCTCGAGGTAGAGGGCTCGGCCGATGGTGGTGAAGATGACGCCGTTGGTGACTTCCTTGGCGAACCAGCCGATCCCGTTCACCTCGAAGCATTGCGACTGCGCCTCGGCCATCCCGGCCGGCGGGGCGACGCCACACGTGACCTCGATCGGCGGATCGCCGTACGCGGTGGTCAGCGGACTCTCCGGTGTCGTCGTGCGCCGCTTGCCGTCCAGCACCTTCTCGGGCAAGGCCGTCACGAGGTCGGCGCAGGCGGCGGCGACGTCGGGCGCGGGGGAGGGGACCGGTACGGGCGCAGGACCGGCACTGCACCCGGCCAGCACGATCAGGCCGAGTGCAGCGAACAGGACTTTGGGCATGCGAAAGACGGGCGGGACCCCGGGAATCGGTTCAGATGTGGACGACAGGACAGGTCAGCGTACGAGTGATACCGGGCACGTTCTGGACCCGGGCAACCACCAGCTTGCCCAGCTCGTCGACGTTGCGGGCTTCCGCGCGGACGATCACGTCGTACGGACCGGTGACGTCCTCGGCCAGGGTGACGCCCTGGACCTCGGCGATCTGTGCCGCGACGTCGGCCGCCTTGCCGACCTCGGTCTGGATCAGGATGTAGGCCTGGACCACCACGTCGTTCTCCACTCAGTCGTCCTCAGCTGGCTCCGGCCACCGGTACTGCGAGACAGCCGGGCGTACTCTTCGTTGCCCGGTCACGGTACCGCCTAGACTCCGGTTGGCGATATGGGAGGTCTGTTGACGTGACAGAGACGTTGGGGAGCACAGGTGAGTTCGGCCTGATCGAGGCCGTCACCAAAGGGCTGTCCAAAGGTGAGGACGTCCTGGTCGGCCCCGGTGACGACGCTGCGGTGATGGCGGTGCCGGACGGGCGGATGGTGATCACGACGGACCTGCTGGTGGAAGGCCGGCACTTCCGCCAGGACTGGTCGTCGGCGTACGACGTGGGCCGCAAGGCCGCCGCGCAGAACCTGGCCGACATCATGGCGATGGGAGCCCGGCCGACGGCGCTGGTGGTCGGCTTCGGCGCGCCCGCTGACCTGCCGACGGCCTGGGCGCTGGAGCTGAACCAGGGCCTGGTGGACGAGTGCGAGCTGGTCGAGGTGAGCATCGTCGGCGGTGACACGGTCCAGGCGGACAAGATCGTCGTCTCGGTGACGGCGTTCGGTTCGCTGGACGGACGTGCACCGGTGCTGCGGTCGGGCGCGCGCCCGGGCGACGAGGTCGCGTACATCGGCCGGCTGGGCTGGGCCGAGGCCGGCTGGGCGGTGCTGGCACGCGGGTTCCGCTCGCCACGTGCCGTGGTCGAGGCGCATCGCCGACCACAACCGCCGTACGCCGAGGGTCCGCGGGCCGCACTCGCCGGAGCGTCCTCGCTGTGCGATGTGAGCGACGGACTGCTAGCCGACCTCGGACACATCGCGGTGGCGAGTGAGGTCGCCATCGATGTGCATACGCAGGCGTTGAGCGTGCCCGAGCCGCTGCAGGCGGTTGCGGCCGCGACCGGCGTGGACGCGATGAAGTTCGTCCTGACCGGTGGTGAGGACCACGCACTGGTCGGCACTTTCGAACCGGCCGACGTGCCCGAGGGCTGGACCGTCATCGGCTCGGTTGCCGAGGGCAACCAGGAGCGCCAGGCCGGGACCGTGACGGTGGACGGCGCGCCGTATGCTGCCGAGTCCGGTCACGCCCATTTCAGGAGTTGAGATGCTGCCCAGAGTGCTGACCATCGCCGGCTCCGACTCCGGTGGCGGAGCCGGGATCCAGGCGGACCTGAAGACGATGCTGGCCAACGGCGTGCACGGGATGAGTGTGCTGACCGCGATCACGGCGCAGAACAGTCTCGGCGTCCAGGGCGCGTGGGAGCTGCCAGAAGAGCAGGTCCGGGCCCAGTTCCACAGCGTGGTGGACGACATCGGCGTCGACGCGGTGAAGACCGGCATGCTGGCCTCGGCGTCAATGGTCCGCGTGGTCGCCTCACTACTGCGCACACTGCCGCCGTCCGTGCCGGTGGTGGTCGATCCGGTGTCGGTGTCGAAACATGGCGACGCCTTGCTCGCCGCCGACGCGATGGAGTCCGTACGCTCCGAGATCGTCCCGCTGGCCACCGTCCTCACACCGAACCTGACAGAGCTCGGACCGGTCGCCGGAGTCGACTTGGAGGCCGTGGAGGACCGAGAGTTCGCGGCCAAGCTCTTGTTGGACGCAGGTGCGTCGTGGGTCCTGGTGAAGGGCGGTCACGACGTCGGTACGGCTTCAGTGGACGTGTTGCACGGTCCAGGGGTACGCCGGTCCTACAGTGCGGTCCGGGCGGACAACCGGCACACGCACGGGACCGGATGCACGCTGGCCAGTGCAATAGCGTCGTACCTGGCACGTGGGTACGACGTACCGAGCGCAGTGGGTGCTGCGAAGGAGTACGTGACCGGAGCGATCGGGGCCGGGTTCGCACTCGGTGGTGGGATCGGTCCGGTCGACCATGCGTGGAGATTTCGAGGGAGTGGCAGTTGACGAACCAGCAGCCCCCGGTCGACGGGTACTGCGAGCAGTGCGGCTTCAACTACGACACGGGTGACCTGCAGGGCACGGTGACCCTGCTCGTCCGGCAGGCGGCCGAGTGCAGCATGGCGCTGACCAAGGCCGCGGCCGGTCCGGACCCGAACGTCGTCCGGCTGCGCCCGAAGCCGGAGGTGTGGTCGGCGATCGAGTACGCGTGCCACGTGCGCGACGTACTCGAGGTGCAGCGGCTGCGGATCGCGCAGTGCCTGGCGGAGGACCGGCCGGTGTACGCGCCGATGGACCGGACCGGTCGGGTCAAGCAGCTCAAGTACGAGGACCAGGACCCGATGGAGGTCGCGGCCGCACTGATGCGGTTCGCCCGGGAGTTCGGTGCCGCTGCCCGTGTGCTCACGCCGCCGCAGCTCGGTCGGCTGGGGCTCTACAACTACCCGGTACGAGCGCCGCGCTCGCTGGGCTGGATCATCCGCCACACCGCACATGAGATCCAGCACCACCGACTCGACCTCACCACGATCCTGGCGCAGGTCGAACCGCACATCGTCCCCAAGCCACAGCCGGCCCCTGAAGAAATCACGGAAGAGGGTGCCGAGGAAGCTCAGACCGAGGAGGCTGAGCCGGAGCCGGGTCAGGGACTGTCGGCCAGCTCGGAGACTGCCGGCTAGTGCTGTGCTGCCCAAGCGGCGATGGCCGGCTCGCTGGTGAGGTGGTCGAGGGCCAGCGCCGCCGCGCCGCGGAGCGGACCATCGGGCTCGTGCTTCGCGGCGAGGACCGGCGGGGGAGAGCCCCGGTGGAAGGTCATCAGGCCGGCTAGGTAGGCCTGCTGGAACGTGGTCTCGGCCGCCGCCCTGAGTGGGATGGCCAGGCCGCCGATGGTGACCACATCCGGGTCATGGGCGTTGACGAGTCCGGCGATGCCGCTGGCGAGGGCAGTGACCACCTTGGTGACCGCACGACTCGTAGCGCGGTCGGTGCGGAGCAGGATGCCCTCGGTGTAGGCGTACGGGTCGTCCGGTGCGGGCTCCTTGAGGTGTCTGGCCAATGCGCGCCCGTCGATCTCCAGATCCCAGCATCCGCGTGCACCACACGGACACAGCCGCGTGCGATCACCGAACGGGATGTGCCCATACTCGCCGCCTGCTCCGGACGCACCCTGCGCCGGCACACCGTCGATCAGCAGCGTCCCACCGAGTCCCACCTCGACGATGAGGTGCAGCGCCGTACCAGCCCCAGCAGCAGCACCAGTGCGAGCCTCCGCCACCCCACTGAGCGTCGCGTCGTTGCCGGCGAACAGTGTGAGCCCTGTGCCGGCAGTGACCGTCTCGAGGTCCAGCTCGAACCACTCCAGCGTCGGCGCCTGCATCAAATGGTTGTCACGGATAGTCCCCGGTACTGCGAGGCTCACGACGCGCAGCCGATCCCCGTACTCCTCCTGAACCCGCTTCACTTCCCGCTGCAGATTGCTGAGCACCACCTGCGGCCGCCTGCTCCGATGACGCTTGTACTGCTGGTCCTGAAGCGACCCGTCGAGCGTGGCGATCGCACTCCGCCAACTGCCTTGCCGCAGGTCGAGCGCCAGCACCACAGGCCCCCGCGGATGCGCCCGCAGCACTGTGGTCGGCCGTCCACGCCCCTGACTGGGCGCAGGAACCTCGGTGAGCAGATGTACGTCGCGTAGCCGAGCAGTCACCTCTGTCGCCGAACCAGTGCTCAACCGCAACGCCCGCGCCACCGCGGCCCGGGTGATCCCGGGCTGTCGGCTGACTTGTGTCAGCACGTCCGAAGCCGTCTGCCACTGTCCCCGGCGCACTGGAGTCATAGCATCCTTTTACCTTATGCTCGGAGGACGAGTTTAATTGGAGGGGTGATGGGGCTTCCCGACGTCCGCGCGGTGCTGTTCGACATGGATGGCACGCTGGTCGATTCTGACGCTGTTGTCGACCGGACCTGGACCCACTGGGCGGGGGAGTACGGCATACCGGCCGCCGAGGTCCTCGCGATCGCGCACGGCAGCCCGGCCGAGGCGACCATCGCCCGGTTGCGGCCCGACCTTTCACCGGACGAGCTGGCGGCCGCGGTCGCGCGCATTCTGGACCTCGAGTGTGACGACCTGTCCGACGTCGTGCCCACGCCAGGCGCGCATGAGCTGATCAGCACGCTGGAGCGGCTCGGTCTGCCGTGGGCGGTCTACACCAGTGCGTCCAACCGGCTGGCGAAGGTCCGCCTGGAGGCAGCGAGGATCTCGCCGTCGATCCTCGTCACGCTGGACGACGTCACCCGCGGCAAGCCCGATCCGGAGGGCTATCTGCGAGCCGCCGAGCTCCTCGGCGTACCTGCTGAGCAGTGTCTGGTCGTCGAGGACACCGTTGTCGGACTGGCAGCCGGCCGAGCCTCCGGCGCCACTACCGCCGGCCTCAAGGGCGTGCCCGCCGACATCCAGCTCCCGGACCTCCATCACCTCGTCGCTCTGTTCCTGGAGGATGGCGGGTCGACCGACCTGAGCGCCGAATGAACCCGGGGTCCGCAACCCGAGGGGATGAGGTCCGAATCGGTATCGGGCTGTCATCCATGGGGTTCGTGCTGGCCGGCCTCGGTGCCTGCATTGCGATCCTGGCCCGGGATCTGGACGAACCTACGAGCCGGCTGGCGCTCTTGTCGTCGGGATTTGCGCTCGGGCTTCTGATCGTGGCGGTAGTCGGCCCGCGGCTGCTGCGGTCGTGGTCGATGCGGAACGTTCTCGCGATCGGTGCGGTCGGCTGCGCGGTGGGGACGGTGCTGCTCGCGCTGGCTCCGGTGTACGCCGTCGCGATCGCCGGCGGCCTGTTCGTCGGGTTGGGCGGCGCACTGATGGTTCTCGTCACCCCGCTCATGCTGGACGGGCCGACCGCGGCGTCACGACTGAGCCGCGTCAACGCGGTCGCCAGCGCCACCGGCATCCTCGCGCCCATCACCATCGGCGCCATCGACTCCCTCGGCCCCACCGGCCGCCTGGCCATGCTCGCCGCCACCCCACCCCTTCTTCTCCTCGCAATCCTCACCCGACGCGCGAAGCCTGCCCACCAGCTCGACGAGCCGTGCGCTCCCGTCCTGATCGACTCCGCACCCGCAGTAGGCCTCGGCCGGAAATGGCTGGGCACCCGCCGCGAAGCGGGAGCCGGCCGCCGCCGACTGGAGCGGCAGGTGGTGGTGGCTGTCGGGCTCGGTTGGCTGCGTGTGGTGCTGGCCGTGGCCGTCGAGTTCTGTTTCGTGGTGTGGGCGGTGGCCCGGCTGGTGGCCACTGGGTTGCCAACGGCAACAGCCGCACTGCTCGGCAGCGCGTTCCCCATCGGTATGGCGATCGGACGGGCGATCGGCCCGATCCACTGGCGCGGCTGGTCACCTGTCGTACCCGCCGGGATCTTCGCGGCCGCGGGCACTCTGCTCGTCAGCCTGTTCGACGCACCCGCGGTGGTCGCTGTCGGCCTGGCAGTCGCAGGCCTTGGCGTGGCGCCGCTCTACCCGGTGACTCTGGCCGCCCTGGTCGCAACCCCCGGCCTCAGTCCGGCCCGTTTGGCGGCAATCGGAGCCCTAGCCTCCGGTACGGCGATCCTCGTCGCTCCCGCGGCCCTCGCCGTACTCGCCCGTGTCGTCGACCTGCGAACGGCGTACCTCATCACCCTCCCCCTCCTTGCCGCCCTCTTCCTGCTGAGCCGCCGCCCGAAAACCTCGGCAACCGGCCACCCGGACGAGAGCACCGGACGAGACGACCTCCACCTCCGCCGCGACCCCGCCGACGGCGCCGCCCGACTCGCCCCACCCGTCCCGCACGTCGACTGACACGGCGAGTGCGGACCTGCAGGCCATCACAATTGCCGACTCCCGCCACTCGTGAGCGGCAGGTCGTCATCGGGGCGGTGTTGTGATGGCCTGGCGGTCCGCGTCAATCGAGCAACTAGGATGACGCGCATGGAGTGTTTCGCCGCCTGGCGTCTTCGCCGCTGAAGATCGGCCCGCCGCGTCGCGAACTGCGAGCGGGTCGTGCGCTGCACGACTCCCTTCAGTGCGAGAGGCACACTTCATGCTCATTCGTTCGTACGTGCAGTCTGACCTGGCTCGGATCACCGAGCTGACCATCGAGACGTTCCGGCCGTTCTACGAGGATTCCTTCCGCCCGCTCGTCGGCGAGACCGTCTTCGCCATCCAGCACGGTGGTTGGCGTGACGACTACCGCAAGCAGGTCCCGGAACTCCATGACCCCGGCAGCCACAAGTACGTCGCGGTCGCCGAGGAGAACGGCGTACTGGGCGGCTATGTCGCCTGGACCGTCGAGCCTGCCCGTCGGCACGGCAGCATCGTGCTGCTGGCCGTCGCGGCGGCGCATCGTCGAGACAATCTCGGCACCGCTCTCTGTGAGCACGCGTTCGAGGCGATGCGAGAGCACGGTGCGGAGATGGTCGAGATCGGCACCGGTGGTGACGATTTCCATGCGCCTGCCCGGGCTCTCTACGAGAGGCTCGGCTGCGTCAAGCTCCCGGTCGCGGTCTACTTCCGGGAGCTCTGATCCCGCGTCGTCCCTAGGCGGCGCGGGCTCCGAGCCGACGTCGCCTACGGGCGGGCGTACCGGCCGGCCATCTTGACCAGGGTGTCCGGCGGGACGACCTTCACGTGTGAGGCGAGGCCGTCGACGACCGCCAGCACGTTGTCGACGGACTTGCTCCAGGCGTGCCACACGACGACTGAGTAACCGGCGGTGGAGTGTGGGTTGCGGGTGGCCGCGTTGAGTTCGGCGGTGACCGATGCTTCGTCGGCGCCGTCGAGTCCGTCCCAGAGCATCGTGCGGGCGGAGATGACCGGCTTGCCTTCGGACCACACGACCTTGCCCTTGAGGCCGTCGTACCGGGAGTACTCGAGGTAGATCAGGCCGTCGATCTCGGGGCGCTTCAGGTACGACGACCAGAGGCTCGTGTTCTCGAAGGCGTCGAAGTCGATGATCTGGGCGACGGATAGGTCTGCCCGGCCCATCGATTGGGCGAGTGACGCGGTGTGCTTCTCCAACGCGGCGGCCGGATACCTGCTCGGGTACATGTAGCCGCCGCCGGACGGGCCGACGACCCAGCGGTCCGTGCGCGACTGGTCGTAGTACCAGCGCATCACCGAGGGAGCGAGGTCGATGAGCGACGGTGAGATGCCCCAGCCGAGGTCGACCTCTCCGCGCCGGGGGCTGCCGAACCAGCGCTTGTCGGTCGGGAAGTCGCCCAGCATCCACTGGATGTTGTCCCCGTCGGTGATCAGGAAGGTCACGTAGTGGGCATCCGGATCCGGTTCGAGGGCCCTCCCCCCACCCCCTCCGCTCAGGTCGTTGCCTTGAGCCGGTTCGCCGGCGGACGTCGCGGCGGCCAGCGCAGGGTCGTACGGGCGTCCTCGCTGTGTCAGCCGGTCTTGGCGGATGCCGGACAGCACCGACAGGTTGCGGGCATGGTCGGCCGGCAGGGCCTTGACGCCGGCGGTCGAGTTCACGCCGATGAAGGCGTCCTCGCCGTTCGACGCGTCGCCCCAGCCGATCACCGTGGCGTCGTCGTCGAGCGCGTCGACCACCTCGGCGCGGAAGCCGGAGTTGCCGTCGAAGAAGGCGAGCGTCCCCGCCATCGTCACGTAGTCCCGCAGTCGCTCCGGCCAGTCTCCTCTCTGCTCGACCGCGACGTCGTGCCGCAGCCGGGGCCAGTAGTTGTCGAACACCCAGCGGTCGTCCTTGTCCCGCACGTCCAGGACCTTGCGCAGTCCGGCCTGGACCGCGGTCGCCTCCAAGCTCTCCTCGATCGCGACGGCATCGGTCAGGCCGGCCAGCGTGGTCGCCACGTTGACCGACGGGGTGCCCGTTCGAAAGAGAACATATCCGTCGACGCCCGACCGGCTGACGGTTTTCCACAGGTCTCCGGTCCGGGTGCGTACGCCGTACCGGGAAACGAGGTCGTCGAGCCAGAACTGGTAGCCCAGCGACGGGATGTTCAGGTACAGCGACTCGCCACCGCGGCGCGCCATCAGGCCTTGGAGCGTGGTCGCGAGCGTCCGCTCAGCAGGGCTCAAGGAGTCTTCGGTCAGCACGTTCAGCAGCCGCGGCCGCTGCCCCTTGGGGTACGACGGCCGCACTGAAGGCGAGGCGCCGAAGGCGAAGGACGGCGCCAGTGAGCCGAGTCCCAGCCCGGCGGTGAGGCCGAGGGCGCGGCGGCGGGTCAGGGTGAGACGTCGGCGATCGGACATGTGGTGCCTCCAGGGAGCGGCTGGTGACTGTCCTACGTTGTCATCTGCCCGGCGACGATGCCACAGCCGCCCTGGCACCACAAGACCTCAGCCCGGAATCGGCAGCCCATAACGCCGAAGCAGCCCGACCAGAGCTTCGACACCGGCCGACAGGTCGAACAGTTCGGCCTGCAGTCCGACGCTCGCAGCGCCCGCCACATTGGCTTCGTTGTCGTCAATGAAGAGCACCGAAGACGCCGGTACGTCGATCGCCGCGAGGATGGCCCGGAAGTACGCCGGATCCGGCTTGGCCAGCCCGAGGTCGCAGGAGTAGAACGTCTGGTCGAACCATCCGCCGTACCCGCGCTCGTCCTGCATGATCGCCCGCCGGTACGCCTGCTGGTTGGTCGCGAGGTGGCATCCGATCCCGGCCGTCCGCAGGTCGCCGATCAGCGAGATGACCGCCGGTTCGGCGGTGAACCAGTGCCATGGCTCGAGCGCCTCCTCCAGTGAGGCCGGCGAGTTCCAGCGCGCGAGCACCTCGGCCACCGCGTCACGGAAGTCGCCCTTCCCGACCAGACTCGGCTTCTCGGCCGCCATCAGGTCGGCCACGAAGGCGTCGGTGTCGGAGGGGACGAGCGAGGACAGGCGCGACCACCAGTCCTGGCTGGGGCGCTGGATGACGCCGTCGGCGTCGAAGAGAACGGCGGAGACCATGCCGCCATCCTGTCAGGCGCCAACAGTTCACCTGCCGGGACCGGCCACGGCAACCCCTTGACCGGTTCAGTCGGTATGCGCTTACCTAATGGCTACCTAAACATATCTGGACACCTTCCGGCGAAATCCAACAGAAAGCGCCAGGTGAGGCGTATGACCTTGAGTAGAAGGAAGTTCCTCGCGCTCGGCTCCGCCGCGGCCGCCGCGGGTCTCACCGGGTGCGGCTCCCGCAGCTCACTCGGCGGGTCCGACGAGCTCAGCATGTGGACCTGGGTCGGCTCCGTCAACGACGGGCTGATCGGCCAGGCGGAGAAGGCGATCCCGGGGTTCGACGGCATGAAGCTGGCGATGACCCGGATCGGGACCAACTACAAGACGAAGGTGCTGACCTCCCTGGCCGGCAAGTCGCTCGTACCCGACATCGTCGCGATCAACGACGACGTGGCGACCTACTTCCCGAACCAGGACCAGTTCATCGATCTCAAGACGCTCGGCGCGAACGACCTCGAGAAGGACTTCCTGCCCTGGAAGTGGAAGCTCGGGATCACGCCTGAGGACCGGATGATGGCCTACCCGATGGACACCGGACCGACCGCACTCTTCTACCGCACCGACATCTTCACCAAGGCCGGCATCGACACCGACCCGGCCGCGGTCGCGGAGCTCGCGCCCGACTGGGACAGCTACATCGAGCTCGGGAAGAAGCTCAAGGCCGCCGTGCCCGGCTCGGCCATCACGGACAACATCACCGGTGTCTACAGCTACGCGCTGGCCCAGCAGTCCAAGCGCTACATGACCGAGGACGGGCAGTACATCGGCGACCAGGACCACATTCGCCAAGCGTTCGACCTCTCGATCCGCGTGGTCAAGGAAGGGCTGTCCGCGAACGCACAGTCCGGTACGACGGACGCGAACGCCGTGGTCACCAACGGCAAGCTGGTCGCGTACAACGCTGCCGTCTGGTGGGCGCAGCTCGGGCCGAAGAACGCGGCCCCGAAGACGAAGGGACTCTGGCGGGTGACGGCGGCTCCTGGTGGCGCCGGCAACCGTGGCGGGTCCTTCCTGGCGATCACGAAGTACTGCAAGAACCCCCAGGCGGCCTTCGCGTTCATCAGCTGGCTGGAGTCGGCGAAGAACCAGGCCCAGGCGTTCCTCGACCCGGTGCTGTTCCCGTCCACTCCGGCCAGCTACACCGACCAGACGATGGCCGCACCGGATCCGTTCTTCGGCGGCCAGAAGATCGTCGACGTCTTCGCCGCGTCGGCCAAGAAGTACCCCGGCGCCTACTTCTCGCCGTACGACAGCATCATCGGTACGCCGCTCGGCGCCGAGCTGGTGAATGTCGAAGTGGCCGGGAAATCGCCGGACCAGGCCTGGGCGGACGCGCAGCGCCAGATCGAACGTGAACTCACCCGAGCGGGGGCGATCTGAGATGGCTGTCATCAGCAAGGTGCTCCCGGCGCCGATCAGCACGACCAAGGACCCCGAGCCGTCCAGGCCGCCGAACAAGTACCGCCAGGCGCTGCCGCAGTACGCGGCCGTCTCGCCGTTCTTCATCCTGTTCGCGGTGTTCGGTGCGTTCCCGGTGCTGTTCTCGATCTGGATCTCGTTCCATTCCTGGAACGGCAGCGGGGCGATGAAATGGGTCGGACTGCAGCAGTACAGCTATCTGCTCAGCGATCCGAAGTTCTGGCAGTCGATCGGCAACACGCTGATCATCTGGGTGCTGTCGACCGTGCCGATGCTGCTGCTGGCGCTGGTGATCGCCAACGCGCTGCACAACGCGACCCGGTTCCGCAGCTTCTACCGGGTCGCCTACTTCATCCCGAACGTCACCTCCGTGGTCGCGGTCACGATGGTCTTCGGCTCGATCTTCAGCAACAACTTCGGTCTGCTGAACGCGTTCCTGCAGTCGATCGGGCTGACCAAGATCGAATGGCTGACCCAGCCGTGGGGGATCAAGATCGCGATCGCCTCCATCGTCACCTGGCGCTGGGTCGGGTACAACGCGATCATCTTCCTGGCCGGCCTACAGGCAATCTCCGGCGACGTCTACGAGGCGGCCAAGGTCGACGGCGCCTCGCCGCGGCAGACGTTCTGGCGGATCACCGTGCCGCTGCTGCGCCCGGTGATCCTGTTCACCGCCGTCACGTCGACCATCGGTGGCCTGCAGATCTTCACCGAGTCCCAGGTGCTGCTCGGCGACACCGGCGGCCCCGGCGGCTCGGGGACGACGATCGTGTCGTACCTGTACCAGAGCGCGTTCCTGAACAACCAGTTCGGGTACGGCGCCGCCATCGGCTGGGCCCTGTTCATCCTGATCGTGTTGTTCAGCATCATCAACTGGCGGCTGATCGGCGGTGGTGACGAGCGGATCGCCCGCCGTGCCGCCCGCCGGAACGCACGACAGACCGCGAACGGAAGGGAGCAGGCCGATGCGCGCTGACCGAGCCCGGAACATCGTCAGCCACGTGGTGCTGATGTTCGGCGTCGTACTGTCGATCTTCCCCTTCTACTGGATGGTGGTGATGGCCTCCAACACCACGCCGGACATCTTCACCTACCCACCGAAGCTGCTGATCGGATCGCACCTGTTCGAGAACATGGGCAAGGTGCTCGACAACATCGACTTCTTCGGCTCGATGCTGATCACGGTGATCGTCGCGCTCGCGGTGACGGTGCTGGTGCTGTTCTTCGACTCGCTGGCCGCCTTCGCGTTCGCGAAGTACGAGTTCCCCGGCAGCAAGTGGCTCTTCGGGCTGCTGCTGGCCACCTTCATGATCCCGGCCCAGCTGTCCCTGGTGCCGCAGTTCGTGACGCTGGCCGAGTTCGGCTGGATCGGGTCGCTGAAGGCGCTGATCATCCCGGGCGCGGCGAACGCGTTCGGGATCTTCTGGATGCGCCAGTACGCCCGCGGCGCCATCCCCGACGAGCTGATCTCGGCGGCCAAGGTCGACGGCGCCGGCTTCTTCCGGCAGTACCTGACCGTCGGCATCCCGGTGCTGCGGCCCGGCCTGGCGTTCCTGGGTATCTTCACGTTCATCAATGTCTGGAACGATTACCTGTGGCCGTTGATCGTGATGACCGACCCGAACAAGCTGCCGCTCCAGGTCGCACTGCAGCAGCTGAACGGCATCTACGGCACCGACTACTCGATGGTGATGGCAGGTGCCCTGATGAGTGTCATTCCGCTGATCGGCGTCTTCATCATCGGCGCCCGCTCCTTCATCGCCGACATCGCCGCCGGCGCGATGAAATTCTGACCGTAGTTCTGACCCTGCCACAACAAGAACGGGACTCCTCTTGACTGACACCAAGCTTCGCTGGGGAATCATCGGCACCGGCAACATCGCGTCGAGGTTCGCCAGCCAGGTGCCGACGTCGGCGGCCAACGCGGTCGTCGCCGTCGGCAGCCGGTCGATCGACTCGGCCAACGCCTTCGCGGACAAATGGAACATCGCCAACCGGCACGGTTCGTACGACGACCTGCTGGCCGACGAGACCGTGGACGCGGTGTATGTCGCCACGCCGCACCCGATGCACCCCGAATGGGCGATCAAGGCCGCTGAGGCCGGCAAGCACGTGCTGTGCGAGAAGCCGCTGGCGATCAACAAGGCCTGGGCCGAGGCGATGATCGAGGCCGCGGTGCGCAACGACGTCTTCCTGATGGAGGCGTACATGTACCGCTGCCTGCCGCAGACCAAGCTGGTCGCCCAGCTGGTCCGCGACGGCGAACTCGGCACCGTCCACCAGATCCAGGCCACGTTCGCGTTCGCCGCCGGGTTCCGGCCGGAGAGCCGGATCTTCGCCGACGAACTGGCCGGCGGCGGCATCCTCGACGTCGGCGGCTACCCGGTGTCGTACGCGCGGTTGATCGCCGGCGCGGCGACCGGACAGGCGTTCGCCGACCCGGCCGCCGTGACCGCGGTCGGGACCGTCGGCGAGACCGGCGCCGACGAGTGGTCGGTGGCGACGCTGTTCTTCGACGGCGGCGTGACCGCTCAGGTCAGTACCGGCGTACGGCTGCAGGACCAGAACCAGGTCCGCATCTTCGGCAGCAAGGGCTACCTCGTCATCGAGGACCCGTGGTTCGGCGGCGACGGCAAGCCGACCCACGTCACCCTGCACAAGGTGGGGGAGGAGCCGCGGGACATCTCCGCGGAGCCCGCCCTCATCTACGCGGCCGAGGCCGAAGCGGTCGCCGGGGCGATCGCTCAGCGGCAGGCCCCGGAGATGAGCTGGGCCGACACCCTCGGCAACCTCACCGTCCAGGACGCCTGGCGGGCCGCGATCGGGCAGCAGTACGCGAGTGAGCGCGACGACGCGCTGATTCCGACCGCGACCGGCCGGCCGCTGAAGCGCCGCGACGACGCCCCGATGATCTACGGCAAGGTGGCCGGCCTGGACAAGCAGGTGTCCCGGCTCGTGATGGGTGTCGACAACCAGCAGACGCTCACCCACGCGGCCGCGATCTTCGACGACTTCGTCGAGCGCGGCGGTACGACGTTCGACACGGCCTACATCTATGGCGGCGGCCGCGGCGAGAAGCTGCTCGGCCAGTGGCTCACCTCGCGCGGCAACCGGGACGAGGTCGTTGTCATCGGCAAGGGTGCGCACACGCCGCACTGCGACCCCGAGTCGATCACCCGGCAGCTGAACGAGAGCCTCGAGCGGCTGCAGACCGACCACGTCGACCTGTACCTGATGCACCGCGACAACGAGGAGATCGCGGTCTCCGAGTTCGTCGACGTCCTCGACGAGCACTTCAGGGCCGGCCGGATCAAGGCGTTCGGCGGGTCCAACTGGTCCACCGCCCGCTTCGACGAGGCCAACGCGTACGCCGAGGCGAGCGGCAAGCAGCCGTTCACCCTGCTGAGCAACCACCTCAGCCTGGCCCGGGCGTACGACGTACCGTGGGCCGGGTGCCGGCACGTGTCCGACGACGAGTCGCAGGCGTGGTTGCGGGAGCGGCAGGTCGCGCTGTTCCCGTGGTCGAGCCAGGCGCGCGGGTTCTTCACCGGACGGGCCAAGCCGGAGGACCGGTCGGACGAGGAGCTGGTGCGCTGCTTCTACTCCGACGAGAACTTCCGCCGCCTCGACCGGGCCCGGGAGCTGGCGGCCGCCAAGGGCGTCGAGCCGACCGCGATCGCGCTGGCCTGGCTGCTGCACCAGCCGTACCCGGTGTTCCCGCTGATCGGGCCGCGGCACATCAGCGAGACCCGGACCTCGACGCCGGGCCTGTCGGTGACCCTGACGGACGAGGAAGTGGCCTACCTCACTGCCTGATCCACAGCTGTGGACCGAATTGGTCGTGCGTCGGCCCGCATGTAACATGGTCTGTCGGTGTCACGACCCTGAACACGGAGAATCATGTCTAAGAAGTGCGATGTCTGCGGCAAGCAGCCGACGTTCGGCAACAGCGTTGCCCGCTTGGGTAAGGGCGCGATGATCCGCCGGGTCAAGGCTCGCACGCCCCGGCGGTTCAACCCCAACATCCAGCCGGTCCGGGCGCTCATCAAGGGCACCCCGACCAAGCTCAAGGTGTGCACGTCCTGCATCAAGGCAGGAAAGGTCCAGCGCGTCGTCGGCTGACCCCAGCTTTCACTCCGTGTAGGGCCTTGAAATAGGCGCCCGGGATCACCCCGGGCGCCTATTTCGCGTGTGTTCTCAGAGCTTCCGCGCCACCACGGTGATCTCGTTGCGGTTGTGATGCAGCTGCCGCGCGTGCAGTACGTCGTACTCCTGGCGCAGCACGTCCAGACCACGCCGGGCGCCGTCGAGCGGGTTCTTCCCGCCGCCCTTCAGCGTGACGATCGCCAGCCCGCCGCAGCGCAGGTGCGCGGCCGCGTCGACCATCATCCGGGCGCTCAGCACCTGGTCCATCCGCATGTCGTTCACCACCACGTCGAACCGCGTCCGGTTCGCCGCGAAGAACCGCCCGGCCGTCGTCGCCTCGTGGTGGATCCGGCGATCAGCCCGCAGCCGCGGGTCCAGCGAACCAGGGTCCACCGACCACACTTCCTTCCCGTGCTGCCGCAGAATCCTCGTCCACCCACCCGGTGAGGCGCCGAGGTCGACCGCCTTCCCGCCGGCCGGCAGCAGCAGCCCGAAGGTCGCGATGGCCTCCTCCAGCTTGAACTCCGACCGCGACACCCGCTCGTCGGCCCGGGCCAGCCGCATCCGCCCACCCGGCCAGTCCGACAGGCTGTCCTCGAGCCGGTTGAGCCCGAGCAGGGTCGCCCGGCGGCCGACAAAGCACGACACGACCAACTCCTGACCGGAGCGGGTCACGGTCACCCCACGCTCGCCAAGCGCCTGCTCGATCCGGTGGTACGACGACCCGCCCGTGCCGGCGTTGTCCGTCCAGGCCTGCACGGCGAGCGCCTTCGGATACTCGGTCAGCTCACCCAGCACCAGCTCGGCGAGCTCGTAGTCCGGCGGCAGCTCCTCGAAGCTCGCGATCTCGACGGTCAGGTGCCGCACGAACATGATCCGCCCGGCATCACACGCCTCAGCCAGCTCGTGCACCGTCGGACCGTCCATGACCCGCCCAAGGTCCCCGCTGACCCGCTCGATGCGTACTGAGCGCCCGAACTCACCCCGGATCTCCCGCACAGCCCACTCATAACTGTCAGCAGCAACCGAGAACAGGACCGGGGAGAGCACAGCACATAGTAGGCGGACCGGTTAGCCTTCCGGGCGTGGAGGAACTGACCGTCGAGGTGTTGCGGGCCTGGGCCCGGACCGCGCTGGCCGAGCTCGGGCGCGCGCGGACCGAGATCGACGAGCTGAACGTGTACCCGGTCCCGGACGGTGACACCGGGACGAACCTCTACCTGACCTGGGAGGCCGCTTGCGACGCGCTGCCGCAGGGTGAGCTGACCTTCGCGGAGGCAGTCCAGGCGTTCGGCCGCGGCGCGCTCCTGGGCGCGCGCGGCAACTCCGGCGTCATCACGTCCCAGCTTGTCCGCGCCTGCGGTCTCCGCCTCGCCGAGAACCTGCCGCGCGACCAGGCCGAGGGGGTCCTCGCCGATCCACGCATGAGCGAGCCCGTCGCTTTCGCGGACGCCCTGAAGTACGCCGCCGATGCCGCGTACGGCGCGGTGGCGCAGCCGGTCGAGGGGACCATGCTGACCGTCGCCCGCGCCGCCGCGACCGGAGCGATGACGGCCGCGAACGACGGGAAGAGCCTGGCCGACGTCTGCCTGGCCGCCGTCGCGTCCGCGCGGCAGGCGCTGACCAAGACCACCGAGCAGCTCGACGTACTGCGGCGCGCGGGCGTCGTGGACGCCGGGGGAGCGGGCCTGGTCGTGATCCTCGGCGCGATGGAGTCCGTGCTCACCGGGCGGCTCGTGCGGGTCGACGTACCCGCGCGGGTGCCGACCGAGAGTACGGGCGACCTGAGCCCGGAGGGCCCGGCGTACGAGGTCATGTATCTGCTCGACGCGCCGGACGACAAGATCAGCGACTTCCGGCAGAACCTCGCCGGCCTGGGGGACTCGGTCGTCGTGGTCGGCGGCGACGGGCTGTGGAACGTGCACGTCCACACCGACGACGTCGGCGCCGCGGTCGAGCAGGGCATCGACATCGGCCGGCCACACCGGATCCGGGTGACGCACTTCGCCGATCAGGCGCACCACCACGAGCCTGTCCCGAGCCGGGCGGTGATCGCGGTCGTGGCCGGCGACGGGCTGGCCGAGCTGTTCGCCGAGGCCGGCGCGCACATCATCAGAGGCGGTCCGGGCCGGCGGTGTTCGACCGGTGAGCTGCTGCAGGCGATCGAGCGCTCGAAGGCACCGGAGATCGTGATCCTGCCCAACGACAACGACTCGATCGCGGTCGCCGAGGCCGCCGCGACCGCGGCCCGGCAGGACGGGATCCGGGTGGCCGTGATCCCGACCCGGGCGCAGGTCCAGGGCCTGGCGGCGATCGCCATCCACGACCCGGAGCGCAGTTTCGACGACGACGTCGTCCACCTGTCCGCCGCGGCCGGGCAGACCCGGCACGGCGCCGTGACGATCGCGGTCAAGGACGCCTGGACGATGGCCGGCCGGTGCCGGATCGGCGACGCGCTGGGCGTGGTCGACGGCGACTTCGCGCTGATCACCGAAGACCTGGAGGCGGCCGCGTTCGGCGTGGTGGACCGGTTGCTCGGCGGCGGTGGTGAGCTGCTCACGATCGTCACCGGACGGGACGCGGACCCCGCTCTGGCCGAAGCTTTGGAGCGGCACGTCCGGCGGAACCGCAAAGATGTCGATGTCGTGGTGTACGACGGAGGGCAGGACAGGTACCCGTTGCTGATCGGGGTGGAATGAAAACGGATATGGACCGGAAGCTCCGCGACTTCCTCGGTGCCAAGACGGCCAAGACCTTCGCGGACGTGCTCGAGATCGAGACCGTCAGCGAGCTCTTGCGGCACTACCCGCGGCGGTACCTGAAGAAGGGTGAGCTGACCCCGTTCGACGAGCTCGAGGTCGGCGACCAGGCGACCGTGAACGGCCGGGTCAAGAAGGTCACCGTGCGGTCGCTGGACACCAAGGCCGAGATCCCGCTGACCGACGTACAGAAATGGGCTAGGCGCAAGACGCTGACCAAGGTCGTCGTGACCGACGGCCGGCGCGACCTGGAGCTGGCCTTCTTCAACCAGCCCTGGCTGGCGACCAAGCTGACGCCCGGGACCGCCGCCCTGTTCTGGGGTGAGGTGACGATGTTCCGCGACATCATGCAGCTGAAGAGCCCGGGCACCGAGATCCTCGACGAGGAGGACCTGTCCGAGGCCGAGATCGAGCGCCGGGCCCGTCCGTTCCGGCCGCTCTACCCGGCGACCGCGAAGTTGCCGACCGCAACGATCGAGCGCTCGGTGAAGATCGTCCTGGACAGCCTGGATGAGCGCCTCGACGACCCGATCCCGGAGCTGATCCTCCGCAACGAGAAGCTGCTCGGCCTGCGGGAAGCCCTGCAGAAGGTGCATCTGCCGGACACCGAGAAGGACATCCGGGACGCGCAGCAGCGGTTCAGGTTCGAGGAAGCGCTGGTGATGCAGACGATCCTGGCCCAGCGCCGGGCGGTCACCGACGCGCTCAACGCCGTACCGCGGCCGCGCACCGAAGGCGGCCTGCTGGACGAGTTCGACCAGCGGCTGCCATTCAAGCTGACTGAAGGTCAGGCGGAGGTCGGGGAGGAGATCTTCGCGGACCTCGCCCGCCCGCACCCTATGCACCGGCTGCTGCAGGGCGAGGTCGGCTCCGGCAAGACCGTGGTCGCGCTGCGAGCGATGCTGTCGGTGGTCGACAACGGCGGTCAGGCGGTTCTGCTCGCCCCGACCGAGGTGCTCGCCACCCAGCACCACAACACGCTGACCAAGATGCTCGGTGACCTGGCCGAGCAGGGCATGCTCGGCGGCGCGGAGCATGCCACCCGGGTCGGTCTGCTCACCGGTTCGCTGAACGCGGCATCCCGGCGTACGGCGATGCTCGACGCGGCCAGCGGTGCCGCGGGGATCGTGGTCGGGACCCACGCGCTGCTCGAGGACAAGGTCCAGTTCGCGGATCTCGGGCTCGTGGTGGTCGACGAGCAGCACCGGTTCGGCGTCGAGCAGCGGGCCGCGCTGAGCCAGAAGTCGGGGGAGAACACGCCTCACGTGCTGGTGATGACGGCGACGCCGATCCCGCGGACCGTGGCGATGACGGTGTTCGGCGATCTCGCGGTCTCGACACTGACCCAGTTGCCGGCCGGGCGGTCGCCGATCCAGTCGTCCGTGGTCCCGGCCAAGGAGAAGCCGGACTGGCTGCAGCGAGCCTGGACCCGCGTCCGCGAGGAGGTCGGCAAGGGCCATCAGGCGTACGTCGTGTGCCCGCGGATCGGTGACGACGTGAAGAATGCGGCCGACGAGGAAGGCGAGTTCGTCCTCGGCGAGGAGGACAAGCCGCCGGCCGGACCCGGGTCGACGAAGCCGGCCCGCCCGCCGATCTCGGTGATGCAGGTGTCGGAAGCGCTGGCCGAGATCCTGCACGACCTGCGCGTGGAGATCCTGCACGGCCGGCTGCCCGCCGACGAGAAGGACGCCGTGATGTCGCGTTTCGCCGCCGGCGAGATCGACGTGCTGATCGCCACCACGGTGATCGAGGTCGGTGTCGACGTACCGAACGCCTCGACGATGGTGATCATGGACGCGGACCGGTTCGGCATCTCGCAGCTGCACCAGCTGCGCGGCCGGGTCGGGCGTGGTCGCGTGCCGGGGCTCTGTTTGCTGGTCACGGACCTGTGGCCTGGTTCGAAGTCGTACGGGCGGTTGGACGCGGTGGCCTCGACCACGGATGGGTTCGAGCTGTCCCGGATCGACTTGGAGACGCGGCGCGAGGGCGACGTGCTCGGCGTGGCGCAGTCGGGCCGGCGGAGCAGCCTGAAGCTGCTCAGCGTGCTGCGGGACGAAGACGTCATCTTCGCGGCCCGGCACGTCGCCAACTCGATCGTCTCGGTCGATGCCGACCTCGCCGAGTACCCCGCGCTGCGATCGTTCGTGCGAAGCGCCCTGGAATCCGAGACCACCGAGTACTTGGAGAAGACGTGACTGTGTTGAATGCCGCGCCTCCGGCGCGGGGGTCACGGGGCGGGGCCTCCCGGTCTTCCCTCGTCGCTCCAGTCGCTTCGCTCCCTGCGCTCCTCAGTCCAGACCGGGAGGCCCCGTGACGCGGATCGTCGGGGGCGCGGCGGGTGGGCGGCGGATCGTCGTACCGGCGGGGAGTGGGACACGCCCGACCGCCGACCGGGTCCGGGAGGCGCTGTTCTCGTCGCTGGAGTCGGAGTTCGGCAGCTTCGACGGGCTCGCCGTCCTAGATCTGTACGCCGGATCCGGGGCGATCGGGCTCGAGGCACTGTCCCGGGGAGCCGCGCGCGCCGTGCTGGTGGAGTCCGACCGGAAAGCGGCCGAGGTGATCGCGGCCAACATCAAGGTCGTCGACCTGCCCGGCGCGACCGTGCTCACGCGCCCGGTGGAGAAGGTCGCGTCGGGGGACAGCCCGGCGCGGTTCGACCTGGTCTTCGCGGATCCGCCGTACAAGCTGGAGACGGCCGAGCTGCAGGACGTGCTGACCGACCTGGCCGCGAAGGGCTGGCTGGCCGACGACGCGGTGGTCGTGGTCGAGCGCGGCAAGCGGGAGCCGTGGGAGTGGCCGGACGGATTCGCCGCGCTACGGGATCGCAAGTACGGCGAGGCCCGCCTTTGGTACGGTCACCGCCATGGCTAAGGCGGTCTTCCCAGGGACCTTCGACCCGCCCACCAACGGGCATCTGGACATCATCGCCAGGGCGTCGGCCGCCTTCGGCGAGGTGATCGTCGCGGCCGGGGTGAACCAGTCGAAGAACCGGCTGTTCAGCCCCGAGGAGCGGATCGAGATGCTGACCGAGCTCGCCGCGCCCTTCGGCAACGTCCGGATCGGCACCTTCGAGGGTCTGCTGGTCGACTACTGCCGGGCCGAGGGCGCCGGGGTGATCGTGAAGGGCCTGCGGTCGGCCGCCGACTACGACTACGAGCTGCAGATGGCCCAGCTCAACCACGCGATGACCGGGGTGGACACGGTGTTCCTGCCGACCCGCGCGGAGAACGCTTTCATCTCCTCCAGCTGGGTCAAGGAGATCGCCCGCCTCGGCGGCGACGTATCCTCGTTCGTGACGCCAGCCGTTCACGCACGGTTACTCGCGAAACTCTAGGATTACCCCCGAATTGGGCGTGTGGCCGGGGAGTTGGTAATGTAGAGCACCGGTCTCGATGAGACCGAGATCTTGCCCTGCCCACGCCTGAAAGGGATGTCCTGAGCGTCTTGGACCCGCGGTCCCCACTCGTGATCGACACGCACGAGCTGTCGCGCCGCGCCGGGTCCCAGCGCGAAGTCACCTTCACGGCACCGGCGCCGGCAGATCTCGGAATCGACGTGATCGGTGTCCCCGAAGGCGATCCGATCCAGTTCGATCTACGGCTGGAATCGGTTGTCGAAGGGGTTCTCGTCACCGGGACGGCCCGCGGCCGACTGGTCGGGGAGTGCGCGCGGTGCCTGGTCGATATCGAGGACGAGTTTCTCGCTGACGTCCAGGAGCTGTACGTCTACCCGGAAAGCGAAGCCGGACCGGACGAGGCCAGCCGGATGGAGGGCGATCTGATCGACCTCGAGCCGGTGCTGAGGGACCAGGTGGTGCTCGCACTGCCGTTCCAGCCGTTGTGTACGGACGACTGTCCGGGCCTGTGCCCCGAGTGTGGGGTACGCCTGGCGGACGAACCCGGCCACAAGCACGAGGACGGAGTCGACCCGCGCTGGGCGGCCCTCGGCGGCCTGCTCCAGCAGGATGAACGACCGCAGGACAACTGAAGACCGAATACACGTCAGCTAGCCGGCCGGGTCAACCAGCCCCCGGCCGAACCGAGGAGTCATAAC
Source organism: Kribbella sp. NPDC026596 (assembly GCF_040638415.1). Taxonomy (NCBI): domain Bacteria; kingdom Bacillati; phylum Actinomycetota; class Actinomycetes; order Propionibacteriales; family Kribbellaceae; genus Kribbella; species Kribbella sp. NPDC026596. The sequence continues at coordinate 41,504 of NZ_JBEZYF010000013.1, forward strand.
CGTGGCCGTTCCGAAGCGGAAGATGTCGCGCAGCAACACCCGCAGCCGCCGGGCCCAGTGGAAGACCACTGCCCCGTCGCTGGTGACCTGCGTGAACCCCGCCTGCCGCGCGAAGCACCTGCAGCACACCGTCTGCCCGACCTGCGGTCAGTACGGCGCCAAGGGCGAGCGTCGCCAGGTCGTCGAGAGCTAAACGGCACCAGGAAGTGAATTCGGTCAACGAAACGGGGCTCTACGCCGAGCTGAACCAGCGGCTCGGCGTATCGCTGGCTGACGCACTACTGGAGCACGCCTTCACCCACCGTTCGTTCGCGTACGAGAACGGTGGGCTGCCGACGAACGAGCGGCTGGAGTTCCTCGGGGACTCCGTGCTCGGCGTCATCGTCACGGAGTCGCTGTTCCGCAACCATCCGGACCTGTCCGAGGGCCGGCTGGCCAAGCTGCGCGCCGCCGTGGTCAACATGCGTGCCCTCGCCGGGGTCGCCCGCGACCTCAAGCTCGGCAAGTACCTGCGGCTGGGCCGGGGCGAGGAAGCGACCGGCGGCCGGGACAAGTCGTCGATCCTGGCCGACTGCGTCGAGGCACTGATCGGCGCCGTCTACCTGGACCGGGGCTTCGAGACCGCCGGGGGCGTCGTGCACACGCTGTTCGACGACCTGATGGAGTCGTCGGCCCGGCTCGGTGCAGGCCTGGACTGGAAGACCTCGCTGCAGGAGCTGGTCGCTCAGCTCGGCGTCGGCGTACCCGAGTATGTGATCGCGGAGTCCGGGCCGGACCACGCCAAGACGTTCGAGGCGCGGGTCCGGATCGGTTCCGACACGTACGGTCACGGCATCGGCCGGAGCAAGAAGGAAGCCGAGCAGCAAGCCGCCGAAACCGCCTGGAAAGCCCTGCGCGCCGCGCACCCGGACAGCACGGACCCCTCACAGCAGCCCTGAGGTGCCTGAGCTTCCCGAAGTAGAGGTCGTCCGCCGGGGTCTGGCGCAGTTCACCACCGGCCGGACCATCGACGCGGTCGAGGTCCTGCACCCCCGCCCGGTACGGCGCCACGCCGCCGGGCCGGACGACTTCGTGGCCCGGCTGAAGGGCCAGGTGTTCACCGAACCGGCTCGGCGCGGGAAGTACCTGTGGCTGCCGCTGGAGTCCGGGGACGCGGTGCTGACCCACCTCGGGATGAGCGGGCAGTTCCGGGTCCAGCCGATCGGCGCGCCGGACGAGCCGCACCTGCGGGTCCGGTTCCGGTTCGCCGACGACGGCGGAGAGGTCCGATTTGTGGACCAGCGGATGTTCGGTGGTCTGTCGTACTCCGAGGGTGGTGCCGAGCTGCCCGCGGAGATCGCTCACATCGCCCGCGACCCGTTCGATCCTCTGTTCGATCCGGAGGCCGTCGTGGCCGCGATCCGGCGCCGCAAGACCGGTCTGAAGCGGGCTCTGCTGGACCAGACCGCGATCAGCGGAGTGGGCAATATCTACGCTGACGAAGCGTTGTGGCGCGCCAAGCTGCACTACGCCCGGGCGACGGAAACGATGAAACCCTTACAGATAAGGGAGATCGTCCGGCACGCCCACGAGGTGATGGCCGCCGCGCTGGACGTCGGCGGGACCAGCTTCGATGCCCTGTATGTCAACGTCAACGGGGAATCCGGCTACTTCGAGCGTGGCCTGAACGTCTACGGGCAAGAGGGATCGCCGTGCCCGCGCGACGGCCGCCCGATTCGTCGGGAGCCGTTCATGAACCGTTCGTCGTACCGGTGCCCGAAATGTCAGCCGGTTCCGCGCCATGTCCGCTGGTGAGCGAGGTATCGTTAATAAACGTGGCCCAGGTTGACCGTCGGCCTCGCCGGTGTCACCCTGAAAGACGGCACACATTTTCAGCGCTCCGTTCGTGACCAGGACTCAGGGGCGCACCCGGCCAGAACCCTTCCGGAGGACAGCACAATGGCCAAGGCTCTTCTAGGGCACCTTGGAGGCACTGACCCGCGCATGCTCGAGCAGGTTCGTCTGCTCAACCGGCGTGTCGCCGATCTGGAGGCGCACGTGATGCGGCTTCAGGCAGAGAACGACCATCTCGTCGCACAGGTCCACGAGGGCAGACTGCTCACCGTCGACGAGGCACTGCGCGCCCCTGCTTCGGTCTGAGGACCCGAGCCGCGACAACAGAGTTCCATCTCTACCGTCCGCATCACCACGGCGGTGGCCCCCGTCCGGGCCTCCGCCGGTTGTATGTTCACCGAATGTTGTGCTCCCTGATCTTTGCCGGCCATTCTGATCGGTCGGCCTCCACGGGTTCGCCGCAATCTCTTTGTAGACTGCGAGGCGGAACTACTTCCCCCGGGTAGCGGCAGCGTCACGAGCAGTTACGACGGTTCCCCAGGTATCGTCTGTCCTTTCACGGGTTGGAGAGCATCGCTTTGTATCTGAAGAGCATGACGCTCCGAGGCTTCAAGTCCTTCGCGTCGGCCACGACGATGAACTTCGAACCGGGCATCACCTGCATCGTCGGCCCGAACGGCTCCGGCAAGTCGAACGTCGTCGACGCCCTCGCCTGGGTGATGGGCGAGCAGGGCGCCAAGTCGCTGCGGGGCGGCAAGATGGAGGACGTCATCTTCGCCGGCACCTCCGGCCGCGCCCCGCTGGGCCGCGCCGAGGTGGTGCTCACCATCGACAACGCCGACGGCGCTCTGCCGATCGAGTACGCCGAGGTGACGATCAGCCGGACGATGTTCCGCAACGGCGGGTCGGACTACCAGATCAACGGCCAGAGCTGCCGCCTGCTGGACGTCCAGGAACTGCTCAGCGACTCCGGTATCGGCCGCGAGATGCACGTCATCGTCGGCCAGGGCCAGCTCGACTCGATCCTGCGCGCCACGCCGGAAGGCCGGCGCGGGTTCGTCGAGGAGGCGGCCGGTGTCCTGAAGCACCGCAAGCGCAAGGAAAAGGCGATCCGGAAGCTGGAGGCCACCGAGGGCAACCTGCACCGGCTCGGTGACCTGATCACCGAGATCCGCCGCCAGTTGAAACCGCTCGGGCGCCAGGCGGAGGTGGCGCGGCGAGCGGTGACGATCCAGGCCGAGGTCCGGGACGGCCGGGCGCGGCTGCTGGCCGACGACATCGTCCAGGCGCAGTCGGCGCTCGAGGCGGAGCTGCGGGACGAGGCCGCGCTGACCCAGCGCCGGACCGAGACCGAGGCCAAGCTCCGCGAGGCCCGCGACCTGGAGGCCGAGCTCGAGGACGCGCTCCGCGAGGACGCGCCGGCCCTGCAGGCCGCCCAGGACACCTGGTACCAGCTGTCCGGCTTCGGCGAGAAGATCAAGGGCACGGCGCGGATCGCGGCGGATCGGATCCGGTCGCTGAACGACGAAGCCGACGACGGCCCGCGGTCCGGGCGCGACCCCGACGAGCTCGAGCTGGAGGCTGCCCGGGTTCGCGAGACCGAGGCGCAGATCGAGGCCGAGGTCGAGGCGCACTCCGAGCTGCTCGCGGAGGCCATCGAGCGCCGCCAGCAGCTGGAGTCGCAGGAGGCAGAGGAGGAGCGCCGGATCTCCGCGCTGATCCGGGCCGCCGCCGACCGCCGCGAGGGCCTGGCCCGGCTGACCGGCCAGGTGAACGCGCTGCAGAGCCGCGCGGCCGCCGCCGAATCCGAGATCGGCCGCCTCGCCAGCAACATGCACGAGGCCGAGGTCCGGGCCGGTAAGGCGCAGCACGACTTCACCGCGTTGGAGACCCAGGTCGCCGGGCTGGATGCCGGCGAGAAGGGCCTCGACGACCAGTACGAGGCCGCCCAGGCGGTTCTCGATGAGATGGACGAGCGCCTGGCGAAGCTGCGGGCCGAGGAGCGCGACGCCGAGCGCGAGCGCACCGGCCTGGCCGCGCGGAAGGAAGCCCTGGAGCTCGGCCTGAACCGCAAGGACGGCGCCGGCGCCCTACTGGCCGCCTCCGAGCAGGTGAACGGCCTGATGGGCTCGGTCGCTGCCCTGCTGAGCGTGCGGACCGGGTACGAGACCGCCATCGCGGCCGCGCTCGGTGAGGCCGCTGACGCGGTCGCGGTGACGCACACCGAGGCCGCACTGCAGGCCGTCGGGCACCTGAAGCAGCACGATCTCGGCCGGGCCGGGTTGCTGCTCGGTGACGCACCGGCCGACGACTACACGCTGTGGCCTCCGTTGCCGTACGGATCGTCGTACGCCGTCGATGTCGTGGAATGCCCGGAGAGCCTTCGGCCGGCGCTGCGACGGCTGCTCCGCAAGGTGGCCGTGGTGGACGACGTGCCGGCGGCGCGATCGCTCGTACGGAACCTGCCCGACGTCACCTGCGCCACCCGGGCAGGCGACGTACTCGGAGCGCACTTCGCGTACGGCGGTTCGGACGCGGCGCCGAGCCTGATCGAGGTGCAGTCCGCGGTCGACGAGGCGGCGGAGAAGCTGACCGAGGCGACGGCGCGCAGCGAGCGGCTGCGGTTCGAGCTGGCAGGGCTGGAGGACGAGCGGGCCCGGCAGAAGGAGTCCGTCGAGATCACGCTGGCCCGGCTGCACGAGTCGGACGCCGCGATGGCGGCCGTCGCCGAGCAGCTGGCGCACTTCGGGTCGCTGGCGAAGGCGTCCCGCGGCGAGGCGCAGCGGATGGCCGAGGCGATCGCCGCGGCCGAGGAGGAGCGCGACAAGAACCTCTCCGGTCTCGCTGAGCTCGAAGAGCGGCTGATGGACGCCGAGGCGTTCGACGACGATGGCGACGAGCCGGACACGTCGGAGCGCGACCGGCTCGCCGAGGCGGCCAAGGCGGGGCGCGCGACCGAGATGGAGTCGCGGCTCGCCCTGCGGACCACCGAGGAGCGGGCACGGGCGTTGTCCGGACGGGCCGACTCGCTCGAGCGCGCGGCGCGGCAGGAGCGCGAGGCCCGGGCGCGGGCGATCGCGCGGGCGGCACGTCGCGCCCGCCAGGCGGAGGCGGCCCAGGCCGTGCACCTGGCGGCTGGTCACGTGCTCGCCCGGCTGGAGTCCTCCCTGCAGCAGGCCGCGTCCGAGCGGGCGGCGATCCAGGCACAGCGGGCGGATCGCGAGCAGGCGCTGGCGCAGGCCAGGTCCGCAACGCGGAACCTGAGCTCCGACCTCGAGCAGCTGACCAACATCGTGCACCGCGACGCGCTGGCCCGGGCAGAGCAGAAGATGCGGCTCGAGCAGCTCTACGAGAAGGCGCTCGGCGAGATCGGGATCGAGGTCGACGCCCTGGTCGCGGAGTACGGCCCGGACCAGCTGGTGCCGCCGCTGCCGAAGGACGGCGACGACGGCACGCTGGAGCTCGAGGGCGAGCCGTTCAACCGGACCAAGGTCGAGAAGCGGCTCAAGCAGGCCGAGCGCGCACTCAACCAGCTCGGGCGGATCAACCCGCTCGCGCTGGAGGAGTTCGAGGCGATGGAGGAGCGGCACCGGTTCCTGTCCGAGCAGCTGGAGGACCTGCGCAAGTCCCGCCGCGACCTGATGGACATCGTCAAGGAGGTCGACGATCGGGTCGAGCAGGTCTTCACCGAGGCTTACCGCGACGTCGAGACCGCCTTTGAGCACGTCTTCAGCCGGCTGTTCCCCGGTGGTGAGGGCCGGCTGGTCCTGACCGATCCCGACGACATGCTCGCCACCGGCATCGACGTCGAGGCGCGCCCGCCCGGCAAGAAAGTCAAGCGCCTCTCGCTGCTCTCCGGCGGTGAGCGCTCCCTGGTCGCCGTCGCCTTCCTGGTGGCGCTCTTCAAGGCCCGCCCCTCGCCCTTCTACATCCTGGACGAGGTCGAGGCGGCCCTGGACGACACCAATCTCGGCCGCCTCCTGGAGATCTACGAAGAGCTCCGCGAGAACAGCCAGCTCCTGGTCATCACCCACCAGAAGCGCACCATGGAGGTCGCCGACGCCCTCTACGGCGTCACCATGCGCGGCGACGGCGTCTCCGCCGTAATCTCCCAACGAATCCGCGAACCCGAACCGGTGTAGCGAGCTGTGTCTCATCGCGCTACGCTGGTGGTATGAAGATCATCACCCAGCGTGAGTTCCGCAACCACTCCGCGGCGGTGATGGATGCTGTCGAGGCGGGAGAGACCTACCACATCACCCGCAACGGCGCGGAAGTCGCCGAGTTGCGGCCGCTCGCCACGCGGCGTCAGCCGACCACTGAGGATCTGGTCGCCCAGCATCGGCTGCTGCCTCGGATCGACGCCTCTGCGATGCGGAGGGAGGCCGACGAGTTCTTCGGGTCGGAGGACCGGATCGGCGACGATGATGACCCGTTCGAGCGCGCATGAGCGAGCGTTTGCCAGTGGGTGTCCTCGACACCTGCACCTATATCGATCTGCTGGTTCTGGACATCGCCGACCTCCCGCAGCGTTCCGAGCTGACGGCCATTTCGCTGGCAGAACTGCACCAGGGTGTCGGAATGGCGAAGGATCCGTTCATCCGGGCTGCTCGGGCTGAGGTACTGAGTTCAGCGGTGCGAGCGTTCGACCCCTTGCCCTTCGACGGGAACGCGGTGACTCGGTACGGGACCTTCGTGGCGCTGACGGTCGCGGCTGGACGAGATCCCCGGCCCCGGCGCATGGATCTGATGATCGCCGCGATTGCCTCCAGCCGGGATCTGCCGCTCTACACCCGCAACGCAGCGGACTTTCACGGGCTCGACGACCTGCTGACGGTACGGGCGGTCTGATCGCCGGGGCGGGCTTGCGCAATCTGAGACGACCGGTCATATTGGTGGCATGGCGCGGCGGAGTATGAAGGAAGAGATTCTGGGGGCTGGGGTGGACCTGTTCCTGGAGCGCGGGTTCAACGCGGCTGGGGTGAAGGACATCACGGACCGGGCCGGGGTTCCGAAGGGGTCGTTCTACAACCACTTCGAGAGCAAGGAGGCGCTGGCCGCGGTTGCTCTCGAGCGGTACGGCGACTCTCGCCGGCTGAGTGATCTCGCCAACCAGGAGATACCGCCGGTGGAGCGGATCCGGCGGCACTTCGAGTTCCTCCGTGACGAGCTGCCGGACTTCGCTCGCGGGTGCATGTTCGGCAACTTCAGCGCCGAGATCGTCGATCACAGTGAGCCGCTGCGGTTGCGGGTCAAGGGCAGCTTCGACCAGTGGTCGGAGATGCTCGCCGACGCGATCGCCGAGGGCCAGGAGGCGGGGGAGATCCGCGCCTCGCTCGATCCGCGGCCGACGGCCCACTACCTGACCAACGCCTGGGAGGGCACCCTGCTGCAGGCGCGCGCGGACAAGACCGGCGACGCCTTCGCCATCTTCTTCACCATCACCTTCGACGCCCTCCTGACCTGAGAAGCCGTCCCGACCCCGGGACGGCCTTCTTGTACCGAGAGCAAGATGACCGACCGTCTTAAGGAGTGTCCATGACCACCTACCGTGCGATCGAGGCCGTCGAGGACGGCATGTTCACGCTGGTCGAGCGCGAACTCACCGCCCCCGGTACCGGCCAGGTCCGGATCGCCGTCGAGGCCTGCGGCGTCTGCCACAGCGACGTCGTCGGCGTGCACAACCTCTTCGGCAACCACCCGGCCGGTACGGCGATCGTCCCCGGCCACGAGGTGGTCGGCCGGATCGACGCGATCGGCGACGGTGTGACCACCTGGACCGTCGGGCAGCGCGTCGGCGTCGGCTACTTGGCCGGCCCGTGCGGCGTCTGCGCGAACTGCCGCCGCGGCGACTTCGTCTACTGCTCGAACCAGCCCATTACCGGCGACACCATCGACGGTGGGTACGCCGAGTTCCTGACCACGCCCGCCAGTGGGCTGGTCGGCGTACCGGAGGAGTGGGACGCGGCTGAGGCGGCGCCGCTGTTGTGTGCGGGGATCACGGTGTTCAACGGCCTGCGCAAGGGTGCGGCGCGGCCCGGGGATCTCGTCGCCGTCCAGGGCATCGGCGGACTCGGGCACCTGGCGATCCAGTACGCCGCCAAGCTCGGGCTGCGAGTGGTCGCGATCGCGCGCGGCGAGGAGAAGCGCGAGCTCGCGCTGAAGCTTGGCGCGAGCGAGTACATCGACAGTGCGGCGGTGGATCCGGCCAAGGCGCTGCAGGAGCTCGGTGGCGCCCGGGTGATTGTGGCGACTGCGGCCAGCGGTGCCTCGATGACGCCGCTGGTCGACGGTCTGGGCCTGCGCGGCAAGCTGATCGTCGTCGGTGCGGCGACCGACCCGATCGAGGTGACGACCGGGTCGCTGATCTTCGGCGGCCGTTCGATCGAAGGCTCGCTCACCGGCACCCCGAGCGAGAACGAGGAGAACCTCGCCTTCGCGCTGAGCAACGACGTCCGCCCGATGGTCGAGCGCGTCCCGCTCGACCAGGCGCCCGAGGCGTTTGCGCGGATGCTGTCCGGCGCGGCCCGGTTCCGCATGGTCCTGACGACGGGAGCCTGATCATGCAGCTGATCCTGAAAGCCCTGGGCGACGTGCTGGAGAACGCCGTCCTCGACCACGATCCCGACCTGACCGTCGGCCCGGACGAGGTGCTCGTCAGGATCGAGGCGGCGACGATCAACCCGGTCGACAGCATGCTTGCCTCAGGCAACTACGGCTACCGGATCGAGGTCCCGTTCGCCCTCGGCTCGGAGGGCGTCGGCCGAGTGGTCGAGGGCAGTGCCGAACTGTTGGGCCGGCGCGTGCTCATCCTGCCGAACTACGAGCAGGGGACCTGGGCGGAACAGGTCGTCGTCAAGGCGGCCAACGTGATTCCGATCCCGGACGAGGGCGACCCGCTGCAGCTCGCGATGCTCGGCATCAACCCGCTGACCGCCCACCTCGCGCTCACCAAGTACGTCGACCTGAAGCCAGGGGACTGGATCGGGCAAAACCTGGGGAACTCCGCCGTCGGGCAGTACGCGGCGGCCCTCGCGAAGCACGCTGGTCTCAAGGTGCTGAGCGTCGTACGACGGCCGGTCGCGCTGGACGCCGACGCGGTTGTCGTCGACGGCGGCGATCTGGCCGAGCGGATCGAGGCCGAGCTGGGGGACAACCGGCTGAAGCTGGTGCTCGACGGCACCGGCGACGCGACGGTCGGGGCACTGGCGCAGGCGACCGAGTTCGAGGGCACGGTAGTGAGCTACTCGTCGGTGACCGGGGAGCCGCCGGCGATCGGGCTCGGGGACCACATCTACCGGCAGTTGCGGCTGACTGGCCTGTGGATCGTCAACTGGCTGACTACTGCGCCCCGGGCGGAGCTCGAGCGGACGTACGGCGATCTGGCCCGGCTGGTGGTGGACGGCGTACTCCGGGTGCGCGTCGAGGCGACGTACTCGCTGGGGGAGTACGCGCAGGCGCTCGAGCACGCCCGGCGGCCGGGGCGGGACGGGAAGGTTTTGTTCAGGCCGTGATCGTCATTGAGGCGAGCTGGTCGTCCTGGACGTCGAAGGTGAAGTGGGACGGGCCGTTGAAGCCGTCGCCGCCGACCTGGGTGACGATCGTGAGCGGGTTGCCGGGCGTGGACACCTCGGTGCCGGTGAAGGTGGCCCGCTTGCCGATCAGCTCGTTCTCGCTCCAGGAGCGGATCCGGTCCGGCCCGCGGAACTGGCGGCCCCAGTCGTCGACGTAACCGTCCGGGGCGAACGCCGCCACGAACGCGTCGTTGTCCTGCTCGTCGATCGCGGTGAGCGCGCGCTGGACCGCGGCCGGGATCTCTTGGCTCATGGAAGTGACGATAACCCTCCCGGTTGAACCGGTCGCGCGATCCGCACGTATGGCGGGTGAGGTCGGTCAACCGAGGAGGATCTGATGAAGCGACCGGGCAGTGTGATCGGTGTGATGGCGCTCGGCCTGGCCGGGCTGACCGCGTGTGGTGGCGGCGACGACTCGAGCTCCGGGTCCGGATCCAGCGCGAGTGCGTCACAGTCCGCTCCTCAGACCGGGTCGGCGGCGAAGCTGGCCACCGCGGACGTCAGCGGCCTCGGCAAGGTCGTTGTCGATGGCAACGGGCGGACCGTGTACATCTTCGACAAGGACACCTCTGGCAAGTCGAACTGCCAGGGCGACTGCCTGGCCAAGTGGCCGGTGGTGGCGGCCGGCGACGGGACTCCGCAGCTGGATGGGATCGACACCTCCCTGGTCAGCACGATCACCCGGTCCGACGGAAGCAAGCAGCTGGCGATCGGCGGACTGCCGCTCTACCTGTTCGCGAGTGACGCCCAGGCCGGTGACGCCAAAGGCCAGGCAGTCGGCGGCGTCTGGTGGGTCGTCGGCGCGGATGGCAAGAAGATCACCACGCAGCCGTCCGGCTCCGGTAATGGCAACGGCTACTGAAACTCTGCCGCGGTGGGTCCCGGCCATTGCCAAAGGCGGGGAATCCCCTATCGTACGGACGGTGGGTGACTACCCAGGGCCGGACGCCGCCGAGACGTTGATCCGCACCCTGTACGCCGAGCACGGGCGCAGCCTGCTGGCCTACGCGACCCGGCTCACCGGCGACCGGGCCGCGGCGGAGGACGTCGTGCAGGAGACGCTGGTGCGGGCGTGGAAGCACGCCGACGACCTGGCCGAGGGCAAGGGGTCCATCCGGGGCTGGTTGCTGACGGTGGCGCGCAACATCGTCACCGACCGGGCCAGAGCGCGGGCGGTGCGGCCGGCCGAGGTCGCCGACGTGGTGGACAAACCGCCGGTGGAGAGTGATCACTCCGAGGCAGTGGTGAACACCATGGTCGTGCTGGACGCCTTGGACAAGGTGTCACCGGAGCATCGCGAGGTGCTGGTGCAGTTGTACTACCGCGGCCGGTCGGTGGCCGAAGCCGCGAAGGAACTGGGTGTCCCACCCGGTACCGTGAAATCGAGATCGTATTACGCCCTCCGAGCCCTGCGCGCGGTGATGGCAGGAACAGAAGCGGAGGTGGCCCAATGAGTGAGCATGACCGTACGCAGCTGGGCGCCTACGCCCTGGGTGCGCTCGAGCCCGACGAGGTCCACGAGGTCGACGAGCACCTGGCCACCTGTGCCGAGTGCCGGACCGAACTGGCCGAGTTGCAGGAGATGAACGACTTCCTCGGCGAGGTGCCACCGGAGGCTTTCCTGGACGGCCCACCCGAGGGCGGCGACCTGTTGCTGCAGCGCACGCTGCGGGAGGTGCGGGCGCTGGCTCCCGAGCCAGTTCCGGCTGCGGCCCCCGTGAAGGTGAAGCGGCGGTCCCGCTGGCTGCTGGTCGCAGCCGCGTTCGTGTTGGTCGCCGGGGCGCTCGTTGGAGGGGTAGCCCTCGGCCGGCAGACCGCACCGCAGGCCGACGAGCCCGTGGCCGGTTACAAGGAAGTCACCGCGACCGACGCCACCACCGGCACGAAGATGGCGACCACAGTCGAGCCGCGGGCCGGTTGGAGCTGGGTCCGGGTGAACATCACGGGTCTGAAGGCCGGAGCGCAGTGCCAGATGTTCGTCACCGACACGTCCGGCAAGACCTGGGTCGCCGGCAGCTGGGTGGTCTCCCCGAAGGCAGCCCGTGAAGGCAGCGCCTTCGGCGGTGGAGTCCTGGTGCCGCTCGACCAGGTCCGTTCAGTGGAGATCAAGACTCTTCAGGGAGAACACGTGGTGACCGCCACCATCTGAACAACCCGGTTGCAGCGCACGAGAGGATGGAAGCGTGCCTACTACCGCTGACGACCTAAGGGCCCGCCGGAAGGCCGCGGCTGACAACTGCGAGCGCTGGCTCTCGCACCGACGGGTCTCCGTGCCGGACCGGCTGCGTCGGCTCGCGGAGGTCGCCACCGATGACCAGGGTGACAGCTATGGCAACGGTGGCGAGGTCGCGGCGCTGGAGCAGGAGGTGGCCGAGCTGCTGGGCAAGCCGGCGGCAGTGTTCCTGCCGACCGGCATCATGGCCCAGCAGAGCGTCCTGCGCGTGTACGCCGATCGTGCGGGGACCAGCCGGGTAGCGGTGCACGGGCTCTCACACCTGCTGGTGCACGAGCTGAACGCACTCGAGGAGGTGCACCACCTCCGCATCGAGCGGCTGACCTCCGATCCGCGTCAGCCCCGGCCGGACGAGCTGGCCGCCATTCCCGGGAAGCTGGCCGCGGTGACGCTGGAGTTGCCGCTGCGCGATGCCGGGTTCGTCCTGCCGTCATGGGATGAGCTGGTGGTGTTCGCCGAGTCCTGTGCGGAGCGCGGCGTACCACTGCATCTGGATGGCGCTCGCCTGTGGGAGAGCGCGCCGTACCTGGAGCACAGCCTGGCGGAGATCGCCGCGCTCGCGTCGTCGGTGTACGTGTCCTTCTACAAGGTGCTGGGTGGCGTGAGTGGTGCGGCACTGGCCGGGCCGGATGACGTCATCGCCGAGGTACGGCGCTGGCAGCGGCGACTGGGTGGCAACCTGTACTCGCTCTTCCCGTACGCCGTGTCCGCGCGCGACGGACTGCGGACAGTGCTGCCGGCGATGGACGACCTCTACCAGCGGGCCGTCGAGCTCGCGATGGCCTTGCAGAGCGAGGGATTCCGGGTCTTCCCGGAACCGCCGCACACCAACTCGTTCCGGCTCTACGCGCCTCGCGCGGCCGAGGCGATCGAGCTGTCCGCGGTCGAGCGGATGGAGACGACGCGCGAGTCGATCTGCGGTCCCTGGCAGCCGGCCGACGTACCGGGCTGGTCGTGGGTGGAGCTGGTGACGACGCCGAGCTCGCTGGATTGGCAGGTCGACGAGATCGCGAAGGCGTTCGGGGAACTTTTGGTGCACTGAGCACGTCATGCTCAGTGTTGGGGTTGGGATACGGGGAGAGATGTGCTGACATTCGTCGTCACCATGGTGGTTCTGCTGGTTCTGTCGGGGCTCGTGCTGCTGGCCGTTGCCCGCGGTGAGGGGAAGAGATTCGGGTAGCCTCGCTGGATGAGGCGACTGATCTTTCAGGAGTACGTCACCCTCGACGGGTACGCCGCCGGGCTGGACGGTGGGCTGGAGTTCTTCGACTCGATCGCCGAGCATTCCGACGACGACAACCTCGCGTTGCTCGAGAACGTCGACACCATGCTGCTCGGCGCCGAGACGTACCGGTTGTTCGTGGCGTTCTGGCCGACCGAGGCGTCCGCCGACGAGGCGATCGCCCCGCAGCTGAACGCGTTGCGCTTGGTGGTCGTGTCGACGACGCTCGAGAGCGCGCCGTGGGGACCGTACGAGCCGGGCCTGGTGGTCCGCGACATCGACGCGGTGCGGGCGATCAAGGCCGAGCAGGACGGCAAGGACATCATCTTGTGGGGCAGCATCTCGCTGTTCCACTCGCTGCTGCAGGCCGGACTCGTCGATGAGGTGCAGCTGCGGATCTGCCCGATCCTGCTGGGGGACGGGAAGAGCGCGTTCCCGAAGGGTGGCTCGCCGGTCGCCCTCGAGCTGATCGAGGCCAGGCCGTGGGCCAAGGGCGGCGTCCTGGTCCGCTACCAGCCGGCTAGCTGACCGCGTTGACGATCGCTGTCACGATCGGGGCGGCGACGGTGACGGTCGGAAGGATCAGCAGTGCGGCCGCACCGGCGTACGTCACGGCTGAGAGCCAGCGCTCCTGAGGCTCCGGGTCGGCCAGGCGCTGCACTCTGAGGACTGTCGCCGATTTGGCTGCGGCGAGGGCTGTCTCAGGGGCAGGTGCGCCAGCCAGTGCGACCAGAGCGCGGGCCAGCGGGCGCGGTCCGTTGCGGCGACGGGCGTCGTCGTCTGCCAGCAGCTCGACGAGCGTGCGTGCCTGCTCCAGTGCCACATCGCTACGGACCCAGCGCGGGAAGGCCATGTGCAGTGCTGTGAACGCCTCCAGCACCAGGTCGTGGCGTGCGCGCAGATGCGCCTGCTCATGCGCGAGTACGGCGTGGAGCTCACTCTCATCGAGTCGTTCCAGCGCACCGACCGAGACGACGACACGCGCGCCGCGGAGTGCCGGGAGGCAGTAGGCGAGCGGCGTCTCCTCGGCCAGCACCCGCAGACCGGGGATCAGACCGTCCGGTGTGGCCAGGATGTCGACCAGGTCGCGGTGACGTTTGCGGCGAGCTCTGGTGCCGACGGCCACGTGTCCTGTCGCCCAGAGCAGCTTCACCAGGACCAGTGCGGTCATGGCGAGGATCAACGCCGCCAGCAGGTCCCTGGGGGACGACGGGTCGAAGCGAGGCTGGCCGGGCTCGCCCGCGGTGGAGTAGGAGAGCGCTATGCCCGCGCCAACGGCTGCGAGGACGGCAGCCAGGGCTATGGCTTGCCAGAGTGCGACGGCGGCACGCGGGATCCGGTACGGCCAGCTGGAACGAGCCAGCAGCGCCGGTGCCGGTCCGGTCAGCACCAGGGCGAGTGCGGCCAGCAGGACCGGCGTGATCATCCCGCCTGTTCCTCCAACCGGGCCAGGGCCTCACGCAGCAGTGCGGCCTCCTCGTCGCTCACCCCTCCGACGAAGCGGACCAGGGCCTCGCGACGGTCGCCGGCACGCTCGAGGGCATCGCGCATCAGGTCGGCGGCGAGCTCCTCCCGCGGCGCCGCGGCCCGGTAGCGCCAGGCCTTGCCGTCGCGCTCCCGCTCGGTCAGCTTCTTCTTCGCCAGCCGGTCCAGCACCGTCATCACGGTGGTGTAGGCGAGCTCGCGGGTACGCGACAACTGCTCGTGCACCTCGCGCACGGTGAGCGCGGCCGAGGTCGCCCAGAGCTGCTCCATCACCAGCCGCTCGAGGTCGCCCAGGGGACGCGGGGCCTTCTCCTCACTCGCCACGCGACCAGTATAACTACACAATGTAGTAGATCCGCGCTAGCCTCTACTACATCACGTCGTAGATGGGCTCGGGAGGCCTTGCCGTGGACACCCTGGATCTGGCCCGCTGGCAGTTCGCGATCACCACCGTGTATCACTTCTTCTTCGTGCCGGTGACGATCTCGCTGGTCGCGATCACTGCCGGTCTGCAGACCGCGTGGTATCGCACGGGCAACGAGAAGTACCTCCGGCTGACCAAGTTCTACGGGAAGCTGTTCCTGATCAACATCGCGATGGGTGTGGTCACCGGCCTGGTGCAGGAGTTCCAGTTCGGGATGAACTGGAGCGACTACTCGCGCTTCGTCGGGGACGTGTTCGGTGCCCCGCTGGCGCTGGAGGGGCTGCTCGCGTTCTTCCTGGAGTCGACGTTCATCGGGTTGTGGATCTTCGGGTGGGAGCGGTTGCCGAAGCTGGTCCACCTGGGCTGCATCTGGATGGTGGTGCTCGGCACGCAACTGTCGGCGTACTTCATCCTCGCGGCCAACTCCTGGATGCAGAACCCGGTCGGCTTCCGGTACAACGCCGTCCGCGGCCGGGCCGAGATGACCGATCTGTGGGCGGTGCTGACGAACAAGGTCGTCCTGGTCACCTTCCCGCACACGATCTTCGCCGCGTTCATGGTCGGTGGCGCGTTCGTGGCCGGCGTCGCGCTCTGGCATCTGGTACGGCGTCCCTCCGTGGACAAGGACGTGTTCCGTTCGGCGCTGAAGATCGGCGCGTCGGTGGTGCTCGTGGCCAGTGTGGGTGTCGCGATCAGCGGTGACCTCCAGGGCAAGGTGATGACCGAGGTGCAGCCGATGAAGATGGCCGCGGCCGAGGCGTTGTACGAGACCGAGAAGCCGGCGTCGTTCTCGGTCTTCACCGTCGGCACGCTGGACGGGTCGAAGGAGATCTTCTCGGTCAAGTTGCCTTACCTGCTGTCGTTCCTGGCGACCGGGCATTTCGACGGCCAGGTGAAGGGGATCAACTCGCTGCAGGACGCGTACGAGCAGCTCTACGGTCCGGGGTCGTACAAGCCGAACATCCCGCTGACCTACTGGACCTTCCGGCTGATGATCGGGGTCGGGATGGCGTCCGCGGCGATCGCGGCGTGGTTGTTGTGGGTGACGCGCCGGGGGCGGGCGCCGGGCCGGTGGCTGATCTGGCTGGCCGCGCCGCTGCCGTTGCTGCCGCTGCTGGCGAACACCTTCGGCTGGGTCTTCACCGAGACCGGGCGGCAGCCGTGGCTGGTGTTCGGTTTGTTGCCGACGGCATCGGGTGTATCACCGGGGACGACCAGCGCGGAGGTGATCACGTCGCTGGTGGGCTTCACCGTGCTGTACGGCGTACTCGCGGTGGTCGAGGTGAAGCTGCTGCTGCGGACCATCCGGGGCGGACTGGCGGGCACCGACGCGCCCGCCGCCGAGGGGCCGCCGGACGGCTCGCCGGACGAGACCGAGAAACCACTGTCGTTCGCTTACTGAGGGGCTCGAGATGGAACTGACGACTGTGTGGTTCGTCGCGATCGCGGCGCTGTGGACCGGGTACTTCGTGCTCGAGGGATTCGACTTCGGGGTCGGGACGCTGTTGCGGGTGCTCGGCCGCGACGAGCCCGAGCGGCGGGCCGCGATCACCACGATCGGGCCTGTGTGGGACGGCAACGAGGTGTGGCTGATCATGGCGGGCGCCGCGACGTTCGCGGCCTTCCCGGAGTGGTACGCGACGCTGTTCAGCGGGTTCTACCTGCCGCTGTTCGCGATCCTGCTCGGGTTGATCGTGCGCGGCGTCGCGCTCGAGTACCGCGGCAAGCGGAGCGAGCCGGAGTGGCGCGACCGGATGGACCTGCTGATCATCATCGGCTCGGTGCTCCCGGCGGTGCTCTGGGGCATTGCCTTCGGCAACATCGTGCGGGGTGTGCCGCTGGACGCGGACCACGAGTTCGTCGGCAGCTTCGGCGGCCTGCTCAACCCCTTCGCCCTGCTCGGTGGCGCCACCTTCCTCACGGTCTTCGCGACGCACGGTGCGATCTTCCTCGCGCTGCGCACCACCGGTGACCTGCGGGTCCGCGCCAACCGGCTGGCTACCCGAGTGGGTGCCGTCGCCGCCGTACTGGCGATTGCCTTCCTCGCCTGGGCCCAGGCGCTGCGTGGCGACACCGCGTCTGTCATTCTGACGATCGCCGCGGTGGTCGCGTTCGCCGGCGGCCTGGTGGCCAACCTGTTCCGTCGCGAAGGCTGGGCCTTCACCGGTACGGCGCTCGCCATCGGACTGGCCGTGGTGTCGTTGTTCACCGCTCTGTTCCCGGATGTGATGCCGTCGACGCTGGAGCCGGGGACGACGCTGACCGCGGTCGAGGCCGCGTCGTCGGCGTACACGCTGAAGGCGATGACGATCATCGCCGCGATCTTCATGCCGCTGGTGCTGCTGTATCAGGGCTGGACGTACTGGGTGTTCCGCAAGCGCGTCACGGTCGAACCGGTCGTCGTCTCGTGAAGCCGCTCGATCCGCGGCTGCTGCGGAGGGCTCGGGGCGCCCGGGTCTTCCTGGCCGCGTCGGTGCTGATCGGTGTCGCCAGTGGGGTGCTGATCGTGGTGCAGGCCGTGTTGCTGGCGCATGGCATCGCGGGAGTGGTGCTGCACGGCAGTGCGGTCGCCGGTGTGGCCTCAGGGCTGGTGGCGGTCGTCGTGGGACGAGCCTTGCTGGTGTGGGCGCAGGAGGTGGTGGCCCAGCGGGCTGCGGCCGCGGTGAAGTCGACGCTGCGGCGGCAGGTGCTGGAGCACTCGTTGAAGCTCGGCCCGGTGTGGTTGAGTGGTGAGCGCAGTAGCGCGCTGACAACCCTGCTCACCAAGGGACTCGACGACCTGGACCCGTACTTCGCCCGCTATCTGCCACAGCTCGTCCTCGCGGCGACCGTACCCGCCGGAGTGGTCGGGTGGATGGCGACCGGCGACCTGATCGCTGCCGGGACTGTAGTCATCACATTGCCGTTGATCCCGATCTTCATGGCGTTGATCGGCTGGGCGACGCAGGCCCACAGCCGCCGTCGCCAGCACGCACTGGCCGTACTGGCGCACCACTTCGCCGATGTGGTCGGCGGACTGCTCACGCTCAAACTGTTCGGCCGCGCGAAGGCTCAGGAGTCCGCCGTACGACGGGTGACTGACAAGCACCGGGTTGCGTCGATGAGCAGCCTGCGGCTGGCGTTCCTGTCCTCGTTTGCCTTGGAACTGCTGGCCAGCATCTCGGTGGCGCTGGTGGCCGTCGGTGTGGGTCTGCGGCTGGTCGACGGGAAGCTCGGACTCGAGACGGCGTTGATGGTGTTGATCCTCGCGCCCGAGGCGTACCTTCCGCTCCGGCAGGTCGGTCTGCAGTTTCATGCCAGCGCCGATGGGGTGGCCGCGAGCGAAGAAGTGTTCCGCGTGCTGGAGACACCGCTACCGGAGCGCGGCGACCGCACCGACGTACCCGATCTGCGGCTGAGCCCGCTCTACCTGTACGACGTGACCGTGCGCTACCCGGGTCGGGACGAGCCGGCGCTGGACGGCTTCGACCTCGAACTCCGCCCGGGTGAGGTCGTTGCGCTCACTGGGCCGAGTGGTGCTGGGAAGTCGACAGTGCTGTCGGTGCTGCTCGGGTTCGTCGAGCCGGAGCGCGGAGTGGTCGTTGCCGGCGGCAGTGCGGTGGACGAGTTCGAGCCGGGTACTTGGAGGCGGCAGTTCGCGTGGGTGCCGCAGCGGCCGGGTCTTCGACTGGGCACTGTCGCCGACAACGTGCGGCTTGGTCGGCCGGATGCCTCGGACGATGACGTGCGGTTGGCGCTGATCGGGGCAGGTGCCGGTGAGCTGGAGCTGGACAAGGCCGTGGGGGAGCAGGGGCAGCTGCTGTCGGGTGGGCAACAGCGTCGGGTCGCTCTCGCCAGAGCACTCCTCACGGACGCGCCGGTGCTGTTGCTGGATGAGCCGACAGCCGGGCTGGACGCGGATGCGGAGGCCGCGGTGATCGACGGACTGCGGGCCGGCGGCCGGACCGTTCTGATGGTGGCGCACCGGCCGGCTCTGATCGCTGCCGCCGACCGAACCGTGACCATCGGTGCTAGGGAGCTGGTGAACGCATGACCACATGGGGGCTCGCGCGGCCGCAGGTGGGCATGCGGTGGCGGTTGTTGCTGGCGCTGCTTCTCGGGGTTGCGGCGGCGGGTTCGGCGGTGGCTTTGCTGGCTACCTCTGCCTGGTTGATCACCGCTGCTTCCGCTCAGCCGCCGGTGCTCTTGCTGATGGTGCCGATCGTGGCGGTGCGCGCGTTTGGCGTCGGGCGTGGCGTGTTCCGGTACCTCGAGCGGTTGGTGGGACACGACGCGGCATACCGGGTGCTGGGGGAGACGCGGGCTCGCATCACCGGGCGGCTGGAACGGTTAGCGCCCGGTGGGTTGACCTCGCAGCGCAAGGGCGATCTGCTGGCGCGGCTCGTGCTGGATGTTGACGCGGTGCTCGACCTCTGGCTGCGGGTAGTGCTGCCGGTAGCGGTCGCCGCTGTGACAGCCGCCGCGACTGTCGGTCTGCTTGCCCTCCTGCTGCCCACGGCCGGGGCGGCCGTCGCACTGGCGGTTCTGATCGCGTGCACGCTCGTACCCTGGCTGACGGCCAAGTCCGCCGAGCGCGCCGAGCAGAAGATCGCCGGCGCACGAGGAGACGTCGCCGCAACCACCACCGAGACGCTCCTGACCGCAGGCGACATCGTGGCCTTCAACGCGATCGACACCGTCCTCGACGACTTCAGCCGCCGCGACGCCCGACTCGCTGCCGCCGAGCGCCGGTCCGCGTGGAGCGCCGGACTGGGCAGCGCACTGCTCGTCCTGTGCGTCGGCGGAGCGAGCGTGGCAGCCCTGGTGCTCGGCAGTACGGCGAACATCACCGGCGCGGTCTTCGCGGTACTGGTCCTCACCCCGCTCGCGCTGGCGGATGTCCTAGGTGGCATCCCCGCGGCGGCCCAACTGGCGATCCGGGTCCGGTCCTCGCTCGGCCGCGTGCAGGAACTGCTGGACACGCCGGAGCCCGTCACCGAGCCGACCGAGCCGCTCCCGCTTCCCACCGGCCGCGACCTCCAGGTGAAGCTTCTGCGCGTCGGGTACGACGACCACGACGTACTGGACGGTCTGAGCGTGGACATGCCTGCCGGCAGCCGGGTGGTCGTCACTGGGCCGAGTGGTTCGGGGAAGAGCACGCTGGCCGCGGTCCTGCTGCGGTTCCTCGAGCCGCGAGCCGGAGAGGTGCTGCTGGACGGTGTGGACATGTCCAGGCTCGAAGGCGACCAGGTCCGGTCCGTGGTCGGCCTCCTGACACAGGAGAGCCACGTGTTCGACACGAGCATCCGGGAGAACCTGCTGCTCGCCGAGCCCGGTGCGAGCGACCTGCAACTCTGGAGGGCGCTCTACCGGGCGCGGCTCGGGGTGTTCGTCGAGAAGCTGCCGGACGGGCTGGACACCATGGTCGGCGAGCACGGCGCGCGTCTGTCCGGTGGTGAGCGGCAGCGACTCGCATTTGCCCGGCTCCTGCTCGCCGATCGCGACGTACTCGTCCTGGACGAGCCGACCGAGCATCTGGACGAGGAGACCGGGCAGGCCCTGCTCGCGGACCTGTTCGCCGCGGCCGATCGCCGTACGGTGGTCCTTCTCACCCACCGGCCCGAGCTGGTGCCGGATCACGTACCGCGACAGCTGGTGTGCCTGACGTGACGAATGCGGGTGGCGGGCCTGGCGTCTGTCAAGATGGGGAACCGTGTTGACTCCACAGCTCGTCACGCTGCTCACCGACCAAGCCCTGATCGCCATCATCGTGGTGATCGCGGTCGTCCTGGTCGCCGGTACGACCGGACTCGTCGTCACCCGGCGGCGCAGGTCCGAGCTCCCGCGGGCCGCTGAGCCCGCCTCGCTGGACACCGCCGAGCCGACGGTCGGCGAGGACGCGGAGGAGCCGCGGGACACGCCGACCCGGACGCTCGAGGACACCGAGCTGCCGGAGGCCCCGGTCGCGACGATCGAGAAGCCGGAGTCCGCGCAAGGCCGCCTGGTCCGGCTGCGAGCGCGGCTGGCACGGTCGCAGGGCTCGCTCGGCAAGGGGCTGCTCGCACTGCTGTCGCGGGACAAGCTGGACGAAGAGGCGTGGGAGGATATCGAGACCACGCTGATCACCGCGGACGTCGGTGTGGCGCCGACGCAGGAGCTGGTCGAGAAGCTGCGGACCCGGATGCGCGTGGAGGGTGTGAACGGTGGCCAGGCCCGCGAGATCCTCCGCGAGGAGCTGATCGCGCTGGTCAACCCCTCGCTGGACCGGACGCTCAAGGTGAGCCGCAAGGAGACCCAGCCGGCCGTCGTCTTGGTAGTGGGCGTCAACGGCACCGGTAAGACGACCACGGTCGGGAAGCTGGCGCGCGTACTGGTCGCCGAGGACAAGCACGTCGTACTCGGCGCGGCGGACACGTTCCGCGCCGCGGCCGCGGACCAGCTGCAGACCTGGGGCGAACGGGTCGGGGTGCGGACCGTGCGTGGCCCTGAGGGCGGCGACCCGGCCAGCATCGCGTTCGACTCGGTCAAGCAGGGCATCGAGGAGGAGGCGGACGTCGTCCTGGTCGACACCGCCGGCCGGCTGCACACGAAGACCGGCCTGATGGATGAGCTCGGCAAGGTGAAGCGGGTGATCGAGAAGTCCGCCGAGGTGGACGAGGTGCTGCTCGTCATCGACGCCACCACCGGTCAGAACGGGCTCACCCAGGCCCGCGTGTTCGCCGAGGTCATCAACGTCACCGGTCTGGTCCTGACGAAGCTCGACGGTACGGCGAAGGGCGGCATCGTGATCGCCGTGCAGCGTGAGCTCGGCGTGCCGGTGAAGCTGGTCGGTCTCGGTGAAGGACCCGACGACCTGGCACCCTTCGATCCGGAACAGTTCGTCGACGCTCTGCTGGACTGATGTCGAGAACGCGGTGGCGGCTCCGTCTCCCGGGTACAGGCCCTACGAGGAGGACATGAGATGACCAAGTTCATGCTGCTGATGACCATGGACGGCGGGAACTGCGACACTCCGATGCTGGAGTGGGACGAGGCCGACATGAAGGCCCACATGCAACACCTGGGGGACAGCATCGAGCGGCTTCGGCAGAGTGGCGAGCTGGTCGAGGTGAACGCGCTGACCTGGCCCAAGCACGCCAAGGTGGTGCGCGCGACCGGTGTGAGCGCGCCGGTGCTGACCGACGGCCCGTACGCCGAGTCCAAGGAGGTCCTGGCCGGCTACACGATGGTCGACGTCGAGTCGGAGGAGCGGGCGCTGGAGATCGCGGCGGAGCAGTCCTGCGCCCCCGGCCCCGGTGGTGTCCCGCTCGAGCAGCCGATCGAGGTCCGCCGGGTCATGGATTCGGATGGCGACCTCCACGACATCTGACGGTGCTCACGACCGAGCACTCGAGGACCTGCTGCGTGAGCTGACGCCGCAGGTCCTCGGTGCTGTCGTCCGGTGGTCCGGGGACTTCGCAGCCGCGGAGGACGCCGTCCAGGAGGCTTTGCTGGCCGCGGCGACGACGTGGCCGAAGAACGGTACGCCGGACCACCCGAAGGCATGGTTGATCCAGGCCGCGTCCCGTCGGGTGATCGACGAGGTGCGGCAGGAACAGGCCCGGCGGCGGCGTGAGGAGCGCGCGGCACTGCGGGACCTGCCGCCGGAGGATGTCGAGGAACGCGACGACACGCTCCAGTTGCTGTTCCTGTCGTGCCACCCGTCGCTCACCCCGGCGTCGGCAGTCGCACTGACACTGCGTGCGGTCGGTGGACTGACCACCGCCGAGATCGCCACGGCGTATCTGGTGCCTGAGGCAACGATGGCGCAGCGGATCAGCCGGGCCAAGCAGAAACTCAAGGGTGCGTCCTTCGAGCTCGACGCGAGCGAGGAACGGCTGCGCAATGTGCAGCACGTGCTCTATCTGATGTTCAACGAGGGCTACATGAGCACCAGCGGGCCGGAGCTGGAGCGCAGCGACCTGTCCGGCGAGGCGATCCGGCTGACCCGCGCTGTGCATGCACTGCTGCCGGACGACGGCCAGGTGACCGGTCTGCTCGCGCTGATGCTTCTCAACGACGCCCGCCGGCTCGCACGCACTGGCAGCGCCGGAGAGCTCATCCCGCTCGCAGAGCAGGACCGCACGCTGTGGAACAAGGACTACATCACCGAAGGCGTCGCGCTCGCGGTCCAAGCGTTCAGTACGCCGCCAATCGGTGAGTACCAGCTCCAGGCCGCGATCGCCGCACTGCATGACGAGGTGGACCGCGCAGAGGACACCGACTGGCCGGAGATCCTCGCGCTGTACGGAGTGCTGGAGGAGCTGTCCGGCAACCCGATGGTGAAGCTCAACCGCGCCATCGCCGCCGCCATGGTGGACGGCCCGGACGCCGGACTCAAGCTCCTCGAACCACTCGACGACGAACTGGCGGGCCACTACCGGCTGGACGCCACCCGTGGGCACCTCTACGAGATGCGCGGCGACAACGAGACCGCGGCACATCACTTCCGCGAAGCGGCCCGACGGACGACGAGCCTGCCGGAGCGCGACTACCTCACCAGGAAAGCAGCCGGGCTCCCGCGGATCAGCTAGGCCGGGCCGTCTCCAAAACCCCTGGGATCTGTCCGGTGCCAAGTATCAGGCGTACTGCGCGAACGCCGGCTCGATGTCGTCATCTGTTGCCAAGAGCAACCGAAGTAGGACTCGGGCCTTGTACGGATCGAGGAACCCGCCGTCGATCAGGCCGCGCTGCAGCAGATCCGACTCCGACCCGACCGACCGATAGGTGTTGCGCGCGATCGAGCCGGCGCCGGTCCGCGACGTCAGGACCACCGGCATCCGCGCGGCGAGCTCTCCCAGTACGGGCGCGAGTGCGGCCGGGACATGCCCGACGCCGAAGCCGGCCACCACCAGACCCTGGTGAGTGTCCGCCAATCCCTGCAACAGCAGCCCGTCGTCGTCCATGGTGACGGTGTAGAGCGCCACCCGGGTCGCATCGAGCTCTGTCGGCTCAGCACTTCCCTGTACGCCGTCAAGACGCAGCGGGCGCGTGAGGACGCGAACCCGGTCCTCCACCACATGACCGATCGGACCGGCGTTGGGTGACACGAAGGTCGCCGTACTCGTGCTGTGCGTCTTGCGCACCCACCGGGCCGCGTGGATCTCCTCCTTGAACACGACCAATGCGCCGAGGTCGCGGGCCGCGGGGGAGCAGGCGACGCGGAGAGCCGCCAGGAGGTTCGCCGGACCGTCAGGGCCGGCCAGAGTGGGGTTGCGCATCGCACCGGTGAGCACGAACGGCTGTGGGTGCGGCCAGACCTGATCCACCAGGAAGGCGGTCTCCTCAAGGGTGTCGGTGCCTTGAGTGACCACGACACCGACAGCGCCGGCGGCCACGGCCTTCGAAGCGGCGTCGACGACCTCGAGCATCTTCGCGGCGGTCAGGTTGGAACTCGGCACTGCCTCGATGTCCTGGATCTCGACCGGCCGGCCGAGCTCGGACAGCCCGGGCACTGCGGCGGCGAGGTCTTCGCCGGTCAGCCGGTGTCCACCGGCCATGGCGATGGTGCCGCCCAAGGTGAACAACGCGATGCTCACTACCTGCTCCTCCTCAGTCACACGGACGGGCGCAGCCTACTTGCTAGCGGGTGCGGGCCCGGACGTGCATCCGTTCGCCCTGCGGCCCGTACAGGCACAGCACCTCGGTTGCTCCCGGACCGGGGTTTCCGAACCAGTGCGGCACCCGTGTGTCGAACTCTGCCACCTCGCCTTCCTTCAGGATGAAATCCTGGTCGCCGAGCCTGAGGCGGACCTGTCCGGACAGCACATAGATCCAGTCGTACCCCTCGTGTGTCTTCTGCGCTACGTCGTTGCCGGGGTAGCCCTCCGGGAGGATCTGCTTGAACGCCTGCAGACCACCCGGCCGCCTGGTCAGCGGGATGTGCACGGTGCCGTGGCGCTTGATCGGCTTGGCGTAGATCCGCGGATCGCCGGTCGGCGGTGCGTCCACCAGTTCGTCCAGCTGCACCTGATGGGCGCGGGCCAGTGGCAGCAGCAACTCGAGCGTCGGCCGCCGCTGACCTGACTCCAGCCGCGACAGTGTGCTCACCGAGATCCCGGTCGACTCGGACAGCTGGGCCAGCGTCGTCCCGCGCTCGATGCGCAGTGTGCGCAAGCGTGGGCCGACCCCTTCGAGAACCTCGTCGAACGTTTCCATGTTGCCATTGTGGCAAACAAAGTTGTCAGAAACGAGAATCATCACGAATCCTCGGAGCAACAGAGAGGAACCGGACATGACGAAGTACGACGTGATCGTGATTGGCGGGGGAGCCGCCGGGCTGAGTGGAGCGACGGCGCTGGCCCGGTCGCGGCGCTCGGTGCTGGTGGTGGACGACGGTACGCCGCGCAATGCGCCCGCGGAGGGCGTCCACAACTTCCTGACCCGCGATGGTGTGCCACCGGGTGAGCTGTACGCGCTCGGTCGCCAGGAGGTCGCCGGGTACGGCGGGGAGATCGTCAAAGGCACCGTGACCACGGCCCTGCGGGACTCCGGTGGTTTCACGGTCGAGCTCGCTGACGGTACGGCGTACCAGGGCCGGCGATTGCTGGTGACGACTGGACTGGCAGACGTGCTGCCCGACGTACCCGGGCTGGCCGACCGGTGGGGGAAGGACGTGCTGCACTGCCCGTACTGTCACGGCTGGGAGGTGCGAGACCAGGCCATCGGCGTACTGGCGACCAGTGCGATGGCGCTGCATCAGGTGCAGCTGTTCCGGCAGCTGAGTGACGACGTCACGCTGTTCCTGCACACGGCTCCCGAGTTGACCGACGACCAGTGGGAGGAGCTCGCGGCCCGCGGGATCTCCGTAGTCCAGGGAAAGGTCGAGCAGGTCGAGGTGGAGAACGGCAAGCTCACCGGAGTCCGGCTCGAAGGCGGCAAGGTCATCCCGCGGCAGGCACTGGCGATTCAGACCACCATGCGCGCACGGGCGGACTTCCTGGCCGACCTGGGTCTGGAGACGGTCGTCCGGGAGACCAACGGCATCGTGATCGGCACTGTCGTACCGGTCGACGCGCGGGGCGCGACCGACGTGCCTGGTGTCTTCGCGGCCGGCAACGTGACCGATCCGATGGCTCAGGTGATGTCGTCCGCGGCCGCCGGCCTGATGACGGGCGCCGGGATCAACTTCGACCTGATCACCGAAGAGACGCGATTGGCGGTAGCAGCGCGCAGTAGTTGAGAGGTTGAATAGAGGCGGGAGGGTGGATGCGCGACACGGTCGACCCGGACTTCGCCTCGTATGTCGATGCGCGGCAGGGCAGATGGCTCCGTACGGCGTACCTCGTGTACGGCGACCTGGAGCGAGCCGAGGAGGCGCTGCTGCGCGCCTTCACCCGGCTGTCGCTGCGCTGGACGAAAGTGGACGATCCGGACGCCTTCGTCCAGCGGGTGCTCTATCAGCCCGTGCTGAAGCCGTGGAACCGGGCGAAGGCGTTCCCGGACGAAGACGACCCGGTGAAGATCGCGCTGGGCGAGCTGAGCCCTGCCCAGCGCACGGTGTTCGTGCTGCTGCATCTCGAGGAGCTCACCGAATACGAGGTGGCCGACCTCCTGAGCCTCTCGCATCAGACTGTGCACGGGCACGGGATGACGGCCTTCAGCCGGTTCCGGACGGCGATGGGTGCGGGGGACTGGCGGGACGCCGGCAGGGGAGAGTCGCGGTGAGGCGGGAAGACGTTGGGCCGCTGCTCCAGCGGGCCGCGGATCGGCTGCCGGAGCCGGACCTGGCCGACGCGGCCTGGGCCGAGGGCGTGGCCACCCGGCGACGGCGGCGCCGCAGCATCCTGGTCGGACTGGTGGTCGTGGTCCTCATCGCTCTCGTCGCGGCGATCGGGGTCGGAGCCAGCTCGGGCAACAAGGCTGACTTCGTCCCGCCGACCACTCCGCCCACCGACCCCAACGACATCGCACCGGCCGGACAGATCGCCGGGATCGATTACTGGATGGCCCCGCCGCCCGGCAGCGAGCGTTTCCTCGACCGGCTCGAGACCCCGCTCGGTGATCGCCTGCAACTGCCGGACAAGGTGCGGTCGCTCTCGGACCAGCGGATCGACCGGATCGCGGCTGTGGTGCTGCTGAAGCGCGGTGGTGGCTACGAGCCGCTGCTGCTCGGTTCGGATTCCTCGTGGTCACTGGCAGACGTGCAGTTGGTTGCGATCGCCAACGGCTCGCCGTTGAGCCCTGGAACCGTGTCTCCCGACGGGCACATGGCTGCCTTCCCGCAGCCGGGCGAGTTGGTCACCGTCGACGCGTCGACGGCCGAGGTCACCCACTACGACGTACCGACCGAAGACCTCCGGAGTGTGTCCTGGCTGGGAGATGCCCAGCGTGTTCTCGTCAGTGGACCCGGTGTGGCCTATCGCGTGCTCGTCGGCGAGGGCGGATTCGGCGAGGGAGCACTGGTGAAGATCAGTGGGACCAGCGACCCGGAGGACGTCACCGCGCCCTTCCGGCTGGATGCCGGGGCGGTGATGCGCTATCTGGTCAGCGGCCAGTGGATGATGGACAGTGCACTCGCGCTGCCGGTCCGGCGGTGGGTGGGTCAGACTTTCTCGTCGGACAACGCGGCTGCCCGGCTTTTCGTCGCCGACGACCTTCCCCAAGTGCCGACGAGGGTCTCTCAGCCTCAGGTCGTCGCGGCGATTTCCACCCTGCGAACGCTCCCCAGCCGTCTGCTCGTGCTGGGGGAGCCCGGCGCCGCACCGCCGACAACAGGGATCGGTCCGGCCGACCGGCAGGCTGTCCGTGAGCCTGGCTGCTGCTCGGTGCTGGGCTGGTACGACGACAACACTCCGCTGCTGGAGGTCCAAGGCTGGGTCTTGGCCTGGGACCTGTACTCAGGCAGAGTGCGGCGAGTCACCGAACTCGCTGTGGACGGTTTGGCGATCGGACCAGGCGTCCGACCCTGAACCGTCCTTCATGATCGCCCGCATGGTCACCTCGACCAGGCGGTCCGCCTCCTCCGGTAGCGGCATTGCCTGTCCGGTCAAGGTGCGGATGATGAACACTCCGGCGAGCCACTCGACCATCAGTACCGGGTCCGCGGACGTCCGGACCGGTTCACCCCGGGTCCGGGCGCGCTCCAGCGCGGTCCTGGTCAGCGCGATCCGGCGCTCCAGGACATCGCGGTAGATCGTCGCGGACCGCTCATCGCGGTTCGCCTCCGATACTGCGAGGCGGATCAGTGCAAGCCCCCTTTCACTGTTCACGAACAACAACGCGTAGCGGTAGACCTCGAGCAGATCACCGGCCAGCGAGCCGGTGTCGGCGTCCGGGATCTCCAGATCGAACAGTTCCGCCATCGCGTCGTTGGCGAGTTGTTCCTTGCTGGCCCAGCGCCGGTAGATGGTCGCCTTGCCGACACCTGCCGCTTCGGCGACGTCATCGACGGTCATCCCGTCGAATCCCCGCTTCAGCAGCAGTTCTACGGCGAACTGGCGGATCCTCGGCTCGGCGTCCGGATCTCTCGGCCGGCCGCGACGCGGCGTCACCTCTTGATTGGTCTCCATCTCTCGCCCCAGGCTCGGACGGGGGCAGTGGCGCGGCTGCTGTCCCGTGTGGTCCAGGCCAGAGTGCCACACCTTGCCCTTACGCGCCTGATATCGGCGCCGTCACCTCGATGTCACCTGGGAGCCCGCTTTGTCACATGCCTGAAACAAACGGACCGATCGGCTGAAACGGCGCGCCGACACCGTTTGCGGTGTGGCCGAGCGCGGGCTCCCCGGCGTTGTGGAGTTCTCCCGATTGAGGACGCCGGCCACCCCCTGGATCGATGGAAGGGATGACGTTGATGGAGATCAACGCCGGCGATACCGCCTGGGTCTTGGCCAGTGCCGCCCTGGTGATGCTGATGACACCGGGCCTGGCTTTCTTCTACGGCGGCATGGTGCGCATGAAGAGCGTGCTGAACATGATGATGATGAGTTTCATCACCATCGCCGTCGTCACCATCTTGTGGGTGGTCGTCGGCTACTCGCTGACGTTCGCCGGGGACACCGGGCACGTGGTCGGTGACTTCTCCGAGGTCGGGCTGAAGGGCCTGATGTCGCCCGACGCGGTGAGCGGGTCGACTCCGACGCTCGCCTTCGTCGCGTTCCAGCTGATGTTCGCGATCATCACACCGGCACTGATCTCGGGTGCCATCGCCGACCGCGCCACCTTCCGTGGCTGGATCGCGTTCGTGGTGGGCTGGACGACGCTGGTGTACTTCCCGGTCGCACACTCGGTCTGGTTCCTGCAGGACGGCGACGGCGGCTGGATCGGCGACAAGCTGAAGGCGGTCGACTTCGCCGGTGGTACGGCGGTGCACGTGAACGCCGGTGCCGCCGCGCTCGCGCTGGCCATCGTGCTCGGCAAGCGGATCGGCTGGAAGAAGGACCCGATGCGGCCGCACAGCCTGCCGCTGGTCATCCTCGGCGCCGGTCTGCTGTGGTTCGGCTGGTTCGGCTTCAACGCCGGCTCCGCGCTCAGCGCCGGCACCACCGCCGCGGTCACCTTCGTGAACACCCAGGCCGCCACCGCTGCCGCGGTGATCGGCTGGCTGATCATCGAGCGGATCCGGCATGGCAAGGCAACCACGCTCGGTATGGCGTCCGGTGCGATCGCCGGTCTGGTCGCGATCACCCCGTCCTGTGGTGCGGTCACCCCGGTCGGTGCGATCATCCTCGGCCTGCTGGCCGGTGCGGTCTGCGCCTTCGCGGTGTCGCTGAAGTACAAGTTCGGCTTCGACGACTCCCTCGACGTGGTCGGCGTGCACCTGGTCGGCGGTCTGTTCGGTTCGCTGGCAATCGGCTTCCTCGGTACGGCGGCGGCCCCGTCAGCCGTGAACGGTCTGTTCTACGGAGGGGGCGCCTCCCAGTTGGGTAAGCAGGCGCTGGCCAACCTGGTGGTCGGTGTCTACTCGTTCACGGTCGCCTTCATCCTCGGCAAGATCATCGACAAGACGATCGGCTTCCGGGTCACGGAGGACGACGAGGTCACCGGTGTCGACCAGGTCGAGCACGCCGAGACGGCGTACGACTTCCTGAGTGCGGCTGGTCTGCGCGGCGGACTGTCGACCCGCCCGGCGGCGGCCACGGCCGGAACGGACAATGGGACCACCGAGACTTCCGAGAAGGAAGGTGCCAACGCATGAAGCTGATCACCGCGGTGGTCAAGCCGCACAAGCTGGAGGACGTCCGGGCCGCCCTGGAGACGTTCGGCGTCACCGGGATGACGGTCACCGAGGCGAGCGGCTACGGCCGGCAGAAGGGCCACACCGAGGTCTACCGCGGCGCCGAGTACGAGGTGGACCTGGTCCCGAAGGTCCGGCTCGAGGTGGTCGTCGAGGACGGTGACTCCACGGACGTGGTGGACGTGATCGTCAAGGCCGCGCAGACCGGCAAGATCGGCGACGGCAAGGTCTGGGTCACGCCGGTGGAGACCATCGTTCGGGTGCGGACCGGCGAGCTCGACGGAGACGCGCTCTAGATGATCGATCGGGCAGCACAGCGGCGCGCCCGGGCCGAGGAGGCCGACGCGCTGCTGTACCTGCTCCTCTCCAAGGCCTGCGACGCCCTCGGTGTACCTACCGAGGGCGTCGCGCTGGTCGCAGTTGGCGGCTATGGCCGGGAGGAGCTGTCGCCGTACAGCGATCTCGACGTGATGCTCGTGCACGTCGAGGGGTACCCACGGGTGGACGAGCTGGCCGCACAGATCTGGTATCCGCTGTGGGACTCGCGGACCAAGCTGGACCACAGTGTCCGGACGATCGCGGAGGCCCGGCAGGCGGCCGCCGACGACGTACGGGTCGCTCTCGGTCTGCTGGACGCACGGCACGTCGCGGGGGACTCACATCTCACGCTGCAGCTGCGGTCCGTGCTGATGGCGGACTGGCGGCGTACGGCGCGCTCTCGCCTGCCTGGGTTGGCTCAGGCCTGCCGGGACCGCGCCTCGACGGTCGGTGAGCTCGCGCACCTCGCCGAGCCCGACCTCAAGGAGGCGTACGGCGGTCTGCGGGATGCCGTCGTACTGCGGGCGTTGGTTGCCTCGTGGTTGGTGGACGTACCGCATCCGGTGGTGGAGCGGGCCCGACTGGACCTGCTGAACATCCGGGACGAGCTGCACACGGTCGCGGGGCGCTCGACCGACAGACTGGTCGCCGACCTGACCGGTGAGGTCGCGTCCGGGCTCGGTCTGTCCGGACGGGACGAACTGCTGCGGCACGTGTACTCGACCGGCCGGACGCTGGCGCACGTGTGCGATGTGTCCTGGCGGCGCGTCGAGAGCCTGATGACCAAGCCGCCACGGTCCGCCAGGCGCCGGCAGCGGTCTGGTGGGCCGTTGCTGCTGGCACTCGATGACGGAGTCGGTCAGCACGAGGGCGAAGTCGTGTTGATGCCGGATGCGCGGCCGGAGCGGGACGCCGTACTGGGTGTGCGGGCTGCTGCTGTCGCCGCCGATCGCGAGCTCGTCCTGTCGCCTGCGGTGTGTGCACGGTTGGCTTCTTCGGCTGCTGACCTGCCCGAGCCCTGGCCGGGGGAGGCGCGGCGGTTGCTGTGCGCCCTGCTGGGTGCTGGCAGCGGACTGCTCGAAGTGTGGGAGGCCTTGGACCAGGCCGGCTACATCACGCGGATTCTGCCGGAGTGGGACTCAGTGCGGTTCCGGCCGCCGCAGTCGGCGGTCCACCGCTTCACTGTCGACCGGCATCTGCTGGAGACGTGTGTCGAGGCTTCGAAGATGGTGCGCGACGTACGGCGGCCTGACCTGCTGCTCGTCGCCGCACTGCTGCATGACCTCGGCAAGGCTGTCGACGGCGACCACAGTGTCACCGGTGCGGTCATCGCCCGGAAGGTGGCTCAGCGCCTCGGTTTCGCCGAGGCGGACGGGGACACGATCGCCTTGCTGGTTCGGCAGCACCTGATGCTCGCCCAGGTCGCCACCCGTCGGGATCTCGATGACCCGATGACTGTCGACCTCGTCGTGGGCATCGTGCGCGACACGGAGACGCTGGATCTTCTGGAGGCGCTCACGTACGCCGACGCCCGGGCCGCGGGTCCTGCGGCGTCGTCGCCGTGGCGGATCCGGCTGGTCGGTGAGTTGTGCCGGCGGGTGCGCGGTGAGCTGTCCGGGGGAGGGGAGGGCATGTGGACGGAGGCTCCGCCTATTCCGGTGCCCGTGTTGCACCAGGTGGTCGGCGTAGGGCGACTGGGCCTGACGGTGACCGACCATCACGGTGACCTCCGGGTCAACGTCGCCGTACCCGACCAAGTGGGCACGCTGTCGACTGTTGCCGCCGTACTGGCGGTCGAGCGGCTCGCAGTGCGGTCTGCCGTCATCACGTCCGTTGAAGGGCTCGGGATCTCGCAGTGGACGGTCGCTGGATCGCCGCCTGACCCGGTGCGGTTGCGTGACCGGCTCGCGGTGGCACTGCGGGACGACACCGATCTCGTACGCCGCTTGGCCGCTCGTGACTCGTCCGCCGTCAAGCAGCGGGTCGCCAGCCGGGTGGACCTGTTGCCTGGAGCATCGGAGACAGCCACTGTGCTGCAGGTGCGCGCACACGACCGTCCGGGGCTGCTCTACGACGTCACGGCGGCTATAGCGTCCACGGGTGCTGACATCCGCTCTGCACACGTCAGCACGCTGGGTGCCGAGTGTGTAGACGTTTTCTACCTCACGGATCGCTATGGCTCGCCGCTCGAGGAGGAGGACGCGCGCACGACGGCAAAGTCGGTCCTCGATCGTCTGACCTTCTAGTCTCAGCTACGTGGATGTCGTAGC
The DNA here is from genome assembly GCF_040638415.1 of Kribbella sp. NPDC026596. Taxonomy (NCBI): domain Bacteria; kingdom Bacillati; phylum Actinomycetota; class Actinomycetes; order Propionibacteriales; family Kribbellaceae; genus Kribbella; species Kribbella sp. NPDC026596. Next base: position 74,056 of record NZ_JBEZYF010000013.1, read on the forward strand.
AGCCTTCCAGCGCCAAGCGATCGCCTGCGAGGACCTAGGGTCCCCGATGTACGCCGAACTGCTTCGGCTGATCGTGGACGACTACGAGCTCGGTGGCTCGTCAGTCGAGGTCCTGGCCGGCTATGAGGACCGTTCGTTCGGTGACGCGATCGGACTGCGGCTGCTGGCTGCTGTGCACGGGCTGGTGCTGTCCGGTTCGGCGCCCGAGCTCGCGGCGTTCTACCCGAGCATGGGCGGGTCGTGGGATCCCGTGCTCGGGTGGGAAGCGTTCGAGCAGGTGCTGCAGTCGCGGTCGGGCGAGATCCGATCGCTGCTGACCCAGCCGCCGCAGACGAACGAGGTAGGCCGGGCCGCCTCGCTGTACGGCGGCCTGTTGCACCTGGTCGATGCGCTGCCGCTGCCGGTGCGGCTGTTCGAGATCGGTGCGAGCGGTGGGTTGAACCTGCGGGCCGATCACTACCGGTACGTCGCCGACGGGACGTCGTACGGACCTACGGACAGTCCGGTGGTGTTCGATCCGGCGTGGACGGGGCCGGTGCCGGCTGTCGAGCTGCGGATCGCAGAGCGGGTGGGATGCGACATCGCGCCGGTGAACCCGCTGTCGGCGGACGGCGCGCTCACGTTGACGTCGTACGTCTGGCCGGACATGCCGGAGCGGCTGGAGCGGTTGCGTGGTGCGCTGGCGATCGCTCGGCAGGTGCCGGCTGACATCCGGCGGGAGGACGCCGTCTCGTTCCTGCAGGGCCTGGAGCTGTCGGAGGGGCACGTCACCGTCGTGTGGCACTCGATCATGTGGCAGTACCTGCGCCGGACCGACCGGACAGCAGTGGAGGACCGACTGGACGAGCTCGGTGCGCAGGCGACCGGCTCCAGCCCATTGGCCCATCTCCGCCTCGAGCCGCACCACACGATCTCCCACGGCCGCGGGACGGACGGCTGGGAGTACCGCGTCGACGTCCAGACCTGGCCCGGCGGCGAGCTCCGGGTCCTCGGGAGTGCCTCGCCCCACGGGCAAGACCTGGTCTGGGATCCCCGGTTCAGCTGAACGACGCGACGAGCGTGTCGGTGAGCTCGGCTGCGTAAACACCGTCGGGATCCAGATCGGGGTCGAAGATGCCGATGTCGATCCCGGCGCATTTCGCCGACGCCAGCAAGGGCTGGAGCAGTGCTCGAAGTTGGGCGTGGTCGATGCCGCCGGGGTCGGGACTGTCGACCGCCGGCATCACCTCGGCGTCGAGAATGTCCACATCCAGATGCACCCAGAACCCGTCGAGCTCATCCCGCTCCAGGTGCTCGAGTGTCTGCGCCGCCGCCTGTGCTGGATCCGCTGCGATGGTACGAGCCGGCCACACCGGAATCCCAGCCTTCTCGACATCCCCGACGTACTCGTCGTCCTCCCGGATCCCGAGCAGCGCGGCATCCGTGTCCTTGACGTACGGGCGCAGTTGTTCGAGATCGGTGAGATCCGCCTGCCCACGCCCGGTCACCAGTGCGAGCGCTTCGCCTCCCGCGGCCCCGACGTACGGCGAGTTGTCGACGGTCCGGAAGTCCGAGTGGCCGTCGAGATAGACGACGCCGTACCGCCCCCGCCGCTTCAACGCCAACGCCGGGCCGAGCAGGTTGCTGCACTCCCCACCCAGCAACACCACGAACTTGTCCTCGTCGAGCAACCGCCCCACCCGATCCGCCAACTTGACCGTGTACGACGCCATCCCCACCGCATTGAACACTCCATCCCCCGGCTTCCACCCCGCCCGGTCATACCGAGGCGGCGTCACACACCCCGCATCCGCAGCCCCGATCCGCCCCAAAAACCCCAGATCCCGGACCGCCCCCGCCAACTTGTAACACCCCGGCACAGCCCCCTCCACCGGAGCCCGCAACCCCAAGTTAGAAGGCCCATCCACCACCACCCGCCGCTTCCCCACAAACCTCTCCTAACCGATAGCCGATCATTCACCGGTTAGATCCTTTCGGGACATCCCCGGCCTGTCAATCACTGCCATTGGTCCGTGTGGTCCTCCACAGCTTGTGGTCGAGCCGCTCCCGGACTGTCGGTCGGTGTCGTCGGCAAAGTCGTCACTCCAGGGGAGTCCGCCGTACTCCAGGTCCCTCTCCGTGGCCTCCAGGCCGCGGCTCATCCCTCGGATGGAGCTCCCCTTCGTCACCGGCCTCGTTAGCGAGCTGCCAGATCCGCTTGCTCGACCATCTCCATCGCCGCCCGCCGGTCGTCCTCGGCCGGCAGCTCGGAGATCAACCCGAACACGTCCTCCTGCGCCTCGAAGACCGCATCCATCACCTGATCGATGAGCAGCCACTGCCGCGCCCTGAACTGTTCGTCAAAGCTCTGACGATCCATCGTTCTCCTCTGCTGGTCAGGTCTCGAGGCTCGGAGGCCGGCTGGCTGTAGGCGCCCGTACGACGGGTCCCGACCCAGCACCCGTACGACGAGCACCCTGCCCAAGCCGTGGTCGTTGGGCGACGGCACCGGTGGCCGGCGCCTGCGCAGACAAGAACCGCAAGGTGTCGACCTGCGCAGGCTCTGCGCGGACCTCAGCGATCCCACGCACCCGCAGATCATCGCCGAACGGCCCCGCCCCACCGAGCCGATAGTGCCGCCGAATCTCGTCGACCTTCGCATTCAGGTCGGACCGGATCTCGTCAGCGATGCGGGCACCCAGTGGCGCGGAATGATCCGGCAGCTTGGGCCACGCCAGATGAATCATCGGCTGAATCAGAGCCGCCCGAACGGTGTGCTGATGGGTCGGGTGGTGTGGAACGACGTCCCAAAGGCGGTTTCGGACAACGCCATCGGCCAGCGCATCGAAGTGCATGACGGCCGGGCCGGCGATCAGCCGGTTCAGCAGCGCCTTCCGGTTGACGTTCAGACCAGCCGCTTGATCGAGCAGCCGGTCGGACGCCGCATGCGCTCCCGGGTACTGGGGCCTGGGCAGCACGAGTTCTTGGTAGCCCGCCAAGTCGGCGAAGGCATCGAAGTCCGCCATAACGCGCAATTCGGCAACGCCCTCTGTCAGACCCGCGGAGTGTTCGCTGTAGACGGCGTTCGGTTCCGATTGCGCCTTCAGATTCATCCCAGTGTGGGTGGCCTCGTGCAGAACTGTCGCCAATGCCTCCGCCTGTTCGCCCGGGTGAGTGTGTGAGGTACGGCCGGTGAGGTAAGGCAGGACGTGCTGTGCTGACAGGCGAATGGCTCCAGTGGTCGGGCTGGCGCTGCCCCACACGCCGCTGGAGGTCGCGTAGAGCGCACCATTCCACCGGTCGACACTCGTCGGCCGGATCCTCCGGGCGACTCGGTAGAGGCGAACGAACTCCCGGTAGACGGCGGACTCCCGGGGGACCAGTTGGTCACCGGAGTCCATGGATCAGTCGCCTTGCCGGGTGGTGTCGTCCTGGGTGAACGACGGCTCGCGCAGCTCTGCCTCGATGTGGTCCAGGACTCGGGTCATCGCTCTGATGTGTGGAGCTTCGTCCCTGGGGGCGCGGTCGGCGATCGCCCAGATCCGTCGCCGTGCCTCCTGGATCGCTGCGATGCGCTCCTCCACGGAGTCGCCGGTGCGATAGGTGCCGGCGTGGATTGCGCCGGCCTCGTGGTACAGGGCGCTCCACTGCCGGGGTGGTGGAAGCGGCTCGGCGAGTTTGTCGATCAGGCGCAGCGCCCAGGCGCGGTCCTCGCCGTCCGGCTCGTCGGAGACGAGGGTGCGCAGCTCGTGCTGCGCTGCGGCGACGTCGAAGTCGGACTCGGTGCGCTGCCGGTGTCTGGCGTCGGCGAAGGCGGAGTTGAACTCTGCGATGTCCATCAGATCGGGCCTGTTCCTCGCTGGGGTCTGCTGGTCGCAACGCTAGCGAGGAAACGGTCGGCGCCGCCGGAGTTATCCACAGGTTGGGGGGCCGGTAGACTCGGGGGGTTCATTGCTTCGAGGAAACGGACTGTTTCTCGTGTTCGACACGCTTTCCGATCGGCTCTCGACCGCCTTCAAGAATTTGCGGGGCAAGGGCAAGCTGACTGATGCCGACATCGATGCGACCACCCGGGAGATCCGGATCGCGTTGCTGGAGGCGGATGTCGCGTTGCCGGTGGTGCGGGAGTTCATCGCGGCGGTCCGCGAGCGGGCCAGTGGCGCCGAGGTGCGCGGCGGGCTGAACCCGGCGCAGCAGGTCATCAAGATCGTCAACGAGGAACTGGTCAACATCCTCGGCGGCGAGACCCGTGAGCTGCGAATGGCCAAGCGGCCTCCGACGGTGATCATGCTCGCCGGTCTGCAGGGTGCCGGTAAGACCACCCTGGCCGGGAAGCTGGCCAAGTGGCTGAAGGAGACCCAGCATCAGACGCCGATGCTGGTCGCCGCCGACCTCCAGCGGCCGAACGCGGTCACGCAGCTCCAGGTGGTCGGCGAGCGGGCCGGCGTACCGGTGTTCGCGCCCGAGCCGGGCAACGGCGTCGGCGACCCGGTCGAGGTCGCCCGCAAGGCGATGAACGAGGCGCGCGACAAGCAGCACAGCGTGGTGATCGTCGACACGGCCGGCCGGCTGGGCATCGACGAGGACATGATGAAGCAGGCCGCGGACATCCGCGACGCGGTGCAGCCGGACGAGGTGCTGTTCGTCGTCGACGCGATGATCGGCCAGGACGCGGTGACGACGGCACGGGCCTTCGAAGACGGTGTCGGTTTCGACGGCGTCGTGCTGACCAAGCTCGACGGTGACGCCCGTGGTGGTGCCGCGCTGTCGATCGCACAGGTCACCGGCCGCCAGGTGATGTTCGCCAGCAACGGCGAGAAGCTCGAGGACTTCGACGTCTTCCACCCCGACCGGATGGCTTCGCGCATCCTCGGCATGGGCGACGTGATGAGCCTGATCGAGAAGGCCGAGCAGACCTTCGACGCCGAGGAGGCCGCCAAGACGGCGGCAAAGCTGCAGAAGCGGGGCGGCAAGGACTTCACCCTGGACGACTTCCTCGCCCAGATGCAGTCGGTGCGCAAGATGGGCCCGCTGACCAAGATCTTTGGCATGCTGCCCGGCGCGAACCAGTTCAAGGACCAGCTGGAGAACTTCGACGAGCGCGAGATCGACCGGATCGAGGCGGTCATCCACTCGATGACGCCGGCCGAGCGGACCGATCCGAACATCATCAACGGCTCCCGCCGGGCCCGGATCGCGAAGGGTTCCGGCACCGAGGTCGCGACCGTGAGCGGTCTGGTCGAGCGGTTCTTCGAGGCGCGGAAGATGATGGCCGCGATGGCCTCCGGCAAGGGCATCCCTGGCATGCCCGGGATGCCTGGCATGCCCGGTGCGGGTGCGGGCGGCGCGCGGAAGGCGAAGCAGCAGGCGAAGAAGGGCAAGAAGCGCGGCTCGGGCAACCCGGCCAAGCGGGCGAACCAGGGCAGCCCCCAGCCGCAGGTACCGCAGCCAGGTCAGCTGCCGGCCGCGTTCGGCGGCGGTCAGAACGGTGGGGACTTCGAGCTGCCCGACGACCTGAAGAAGATGCTGGGCGGCGACAAGTAGCCAGTGGTACGCCGGTGCCCGATCGGGCGAACCTTCCCACGGGAACCGATCGGACCGGCGTACGGCGGCCGGATGTCAGAACTGTCATCCGGTTGGCTAGTCCGGTCCGGGCATCGTCGGCGTACGGTGAAAACCGGGGGATGAACTCTCGGTGACGTCGGGCGGAACTGCCCTCGGGTACCCGGTTACTGCATGAAGTGGCGCACCGTTACCGGTTGTCCACGACCCTGTGACGGCTAAGATCGTGCCTACGCCCGAGAGTTACACCACTGCGGAATGCGCCGAGGACGGTTCGATGAGGCACCAGTTCAAGAACCTGGACACGTGGCGGGGGAAGTTGTCCGCGACGTGTGCGTGCTTGGCTCCGCCTACCGCGATGGTCGCCGTGTTCGTCGTCGGTGGCGTCACCTCGAACACGTTCATCGTCGACGCGCACGCGCTGTCCGCACCGCGCCAGGACGCGGTCTTCGACGACCTGGCCAACAACGTCCCGAAGCAGCCGGGTGCCGACGGCAGCCTGCCGACGCAGGAGAAGTCGACGATCCAGGTACCTGTCACGGGTACGACGGATGGCACGGTGCAGCCGATTCCCGGCATCACCGGCGACACCTCGGGCATCCCGGGCACGGTGCTGGCGGCGTACCAGAAGGCTGCGAACGATCTCGCGCTGACGACGCCCGGCTGCCACCTGACCTGGCCGCTGCTGGCCGGCATCGGCAAGGTCGAGTCCGCGCACGCCAGCGGCGGCAAGGTCGAGCCGAACGGGACCACCCGCGGCAAGATCCTCGGTCCGGTGCTGGACGGCGGCCCGGGGATGGCCGCGATCGCGGACACCGACCAGGGTGTGTACGACGGCAACACCAGCTGGGACCGTGCGGTCGGGCCGATGCAGTTCATCCCGGGGACGTGGAAGACGTTCGGCGCGGACGGCAACGGTGACGGGGTCAAGGACCCGCACAACGTGTTCGACGCGGCTCGGGCGGCCGGTGACTACCTCTGTGCCGGCGGCGCGAACCTGGCCGACCCGCAGGGCTTGGTGCTGGCGGTGCTGCGCTACAACCACTCCATGGACTATGTGTCGACCGTGCTGCGGTGGATGCAGTCGTACAGCAAGCAGACGGTGACGATCCCGGACACCCAGGGCGAGATCACCACGCCGACCGACGACGGAAACGTCGATACGACGTACGACCCCACCCGGACCGGTACGACGACCACGCCGACGCCGACCACGACGCCGACAGTCGTGCCGACCACCGCGCACACGACGACCCCGCCGCCGAGCAGGACGACCACCATCAGGCCGGCCACCCCGCCGACGACGACCACCACGACGACGAAGCCGCCGACGACGACGCCGACCACGCCACCAACGACACCGCCGACGACCCCGCCGTCCACGCCGCCGACCAGCACGCCGACTCCGACGCCGACGGAAACGCCAACCCCGACGCCGACGGAAACGCCCACTCCGACGCCGACGGAAACTCCGACTCCCACACCGGACCCGACCTGCACCCCGACTCCGACGCCGACCGTGACCCCGACCGCCACACCGACGCCGGATCCGTGCGCCACCCCGGCGCCGGGCTCGGACCCGTCCCCATCGTCCACACCGGCCGGCTGAGCCGGGCAGGCTGCGCCCTCGCCGGCTGAGCCGGTGAGCGAGCCGGGTCAGTTGGGTTTCGGCCCCGGGTAACTGGGCAGATTACCTGGCGGTTCGCGCCCTTCCGCGGCGCCCGTTCACGCTCACGGAACGCCTGTCCGGTGCCGGTTTGCAGGCGTGTTGGCGGGTCAGGTAACTTTGCGTCGTCTTGATGTAACTTTCTGGCGTATAGATCGTTGAGGGGACTATGCGCCTAACCCGTAGTGGTAACCGTCGGGTCAAAATCATCATCGCTTCACTGTGCACAGCCCCGCTCCTGGTCGGGGCCATCGTGACAGTCGCCTCGGGCGGAGCCGGTGCCTCCGGCAACCTCGCGGCGGACAGCCCGGTCGCCCCATCGCCTGGGGCCGGACTGAACAGCGGTGAGTTCGACGAACTGACGATGATCGTGCCGCAGCGTCCCGGGGTGGACGGCCGGCTCGGATCCGACAAGCCCGCCCGCGCCGACGTGCCCGTGCAGGGAGCGACCGACGGACGCTCCGTCGTCCGGCCCGGTCGGCCGAATGCGATCAACGGCATCCCCCGCGGGGTGTTCCCCGCCTACCGCCGCGCCACCGCGAACCTCGCCGTCGTCCGGCCGAACTGCGGGCTCACCTGGCCGTTGCTGGCCGGGATCGGCAAGGTCGAGTCCGACCACGCCAGCGGCGGCCGGGTCGACGTGGCCGGCACCACCCGCGGCAAGATCCTCGGCCCGGTGCTGAACGGCCGCCGCGGCAACGGCCGGATCACCGACTCCGACAAGGGCAAGTACGACGGTGACCTGACCTGGGACCGCGCGGTCGGGCCGATGCAGATCATCCCGCAGGTGTGGGACGAGTTCGGGGCCGACGGCAACGGCGACGGCTACCGCAACCCGAACAACGTGTACGACGCCGTCACCACGGTCGCCGTGGTGCTGTGCTCCGAGGGCGACGACCTGAAGCAGCCGCGCGACCTGGTCGCCTCCCTGCTGCGGTACCAGCACTCCAAGGACTTCGTCGCCACCGTGCTGAAGTGGATGCGGGTCTACAGCAAGAACGCGGTGCTGGTGCCGAACGAGAAGGGCGGCCTGTCGATGCCCAAGTCGACCGGCAACGCCGAGCGGAAGGTCGACCCGCGCGAGGTCCCGGACATCCCGGACGAGACCACGCCGACGACCGGGGCGACGCCGACACCGACGGTGCAGCCGTCGACGCCGGTCGGCGAGGTGACGCAGCCGGATCCGATCGACACCCCGACGCACAAGCCGACCCGGCCGACGCAGACGCCGACGAAGACTCCGACCAAGACCCCCACCAAGACGCCGACCCCCACGCCGACGCCGACCCCCACGCCGACTCCGACGGACACGCCGACCGGCACCCCGTCGAACACCCCGTCCGGTACGCCGTGCGCCGGAGGCAACGACCCGACGACGCCGACCTGCACCCCGGGCGGCGGCTCACACGGCTGACGCGAGCAGCGGCTGATGTGAGGAACGGCTCACGTCAGCAGTGGCTGACCTGCGTGGCCGAAGCCGGATACGGTCGGCGGTATGACCGAACCCGGCGTACTCAGGCTGGTCGGCACGGTGTTGCCGGCCGGTGAGCAGCAGGAGATCCATCTCAGCGGTGGGCTGGTCGTCGACCGGCCCACCGCTGCCGATGTCAGCACCGTGCACACCGGCGGCTGGATCCTGCCCGGCCTGGTCGACGCGCACTGTCACATCGGCCTCGACCAGCACGGCGCCGTCGACGAGGCGACCCAAGAGCAGCAGGCGATCACCGACCGGGATGCCGGTGCTCTGCTGGTCCGGGACGCGGGCGTGGCGTCGGACACCCGCTGGATCGACGACCGTGCGGACCTGCCGAAGATCATCCGGGCCGGCCGGCACATCGCCCGCTCGAAGCGGTACATCCGCAACTACGGCTGGGAGATCGAGCCGGACGAACTGGTCGCGTACGTCGAACAGGAGGCGCGCCGTGGTGACGGCTGGGTCAAGCTGGTCGGCGACTGGATCGACCGGGACGCCGGCGACCTCACCTCCTGCTGGCCGGCCGAGGCACTGAACGCGGCGATCGCCCGCGCCCACGAGCTCGGCGCGCGCGTCACCGCCCACGTCTTCGGCGAGCACGCCCTCCCGGATCTGCTTGCCGCCGGCATCGACTGCATCGAGCACGGCACCGGTCTGCTGCCGGACATGCTCGACCGGATGGCCGAGCACGGTGTCGCGGTGGTCCCGACGCTCATCCAGCTGGAGAACTTCCCGCAGTACGCCGACCAGGCCGTCGCCAAGTTCCCGGTCTACGCAGCCCACATGCGCGACCTGTACGACCGCCGCCTCGAGCGGCTCCGGGACGCCTACGAGGCCGGCGTACCGGTGTACGCCGGGACCGACGCCGGCGGTGTCCTCGGCCACGGCCTGGTGGCGCAGGAGATCCAGGCCCTGACCACGATCGGCATGTCCGGGGAGGAGGCACTGAGCGCGGGCTCGTGGGGTGCCCGCGAGTGGCTCGGTGCCCCGAGCAACCTCCAGCCGGGTGATCCCGCCGACATGGTCGCGTACGACGAGGATCCGCGCGCCAATCCCGCCGTACTGACGCACCCGCGACTGATTGCACTGCGTGGCAGCATTGTCTTCAAACGGTGACGGGAAAGCATTCACTCAAACACTGGCTGCCCGGCCCGACTCAGGTCTTCGTCACCTGTCAGGTGCAGGGAGACCCGGTCACCGCCGAAGGCACCACGAACAACTGGTGGTCCAAGCTCCGCGACCAGGGCGGCTAATGACCAACATCTACATCGACGACCCGAACGCCAAGCTCCCAGGTGTACCAGACTGCTAGAGCCTGAAAGGTAGAGCCTGCTGTACCGACTGCGGCACTCGCGATGCCGCACGATGGACGCATGCTGACGAAGATTCTGTCCCGGGGTGGCCCAGCCGCTGGGTATCTGGTGATCCGGTACCTGAAGGCGGTCGTGTTGCTGGCCGCACTGCCGATCAGCCTGCTACTCGGCTGGGTCATCCCGGGCGTCACGGCCGGTCTGGTCAAACTGGCCAACAGCGAGCGGTACCGCGCCGCGAGGTACCTCGGTGTGCCACAAGCGCCGCCGCTGCCGCCGGCATTGCCCCGCGCGCCCGGCGACGTCGCGACACTGTTCCGGGACAAGTCGTTCAGGCGCAGTCTGCGGTGCCTGCTGATGCCGCTGGTGATGATCCCCGAGCTGCTGGTCGCGGTCATCTCCGTGATCGGTGTGCCGAGTGCGATTCTCAGCATGCTGCTCTGGTGGCTCGCCCCGGGCAACTTCAGCCTGATGGGCCTCGACGTCGACAGCTGGTTCGAGGCGCTGACACTCGGTCCGCTGCAGGTAGGGGTGAGTCTGTGGTTCCTGGGGCGGGTCGGCCCCGCACTGGCCCGCGGCCACGCCAGGGCGGCGCTCAGCCTGCTTGCACCGACCGAATCGCAGCTGGAGACCTCGAGGCTCGCGCAGCGGGTCGAGGAGCTCACCAAGAGCCGTGCCGGTGCGGTGGACTCGCATGGTGCAGAGCTACGCCGGATCGAGCGCGACCTGCACGACGGTACTCAGGCACAGCTGGTGTCACTGGCCATGCGGATCGGTATCGCCAAGCAGACCATGGCAGACGACCCGGAGAAGGCCGCCAAGCTGTTGGATGACGCTCGTGACGGCGCAGAGCAGGCCATGAACGAGCTACGCGGCGTACTGCGGACCATGTACCCACCGATCCTCGCCGACCGCGGTCTGGCCGGCGCGGTCTCCGCACTCTGCGCTCGCTGCCCACTGCCGGTGGACCTGCGGCTCGGCGACCTCGGCGACGTCCCGGCCGCGGTCGAGGCCGCCGCGTACTTCGTCGTCGCCGAGTCGCTCACCAACATCACCAAGCACTCCGCGGCCGGGCACGTCGACGTACGGATGGAGCGGCGCGGTCCTGAGCTGTACCTCGCGATCACCGACGACGGGATCGGCGGAGCGCGGATCAACGAGCAGTCCGACCTGCTGGGCCGGGGGAGCGGGCTGCATGGCATGCTCCACCGGGTGCAGGCGATCGACGGTCACTTGGAGCTGCAGAGCCCGATCGGCGGGCCGACCACCGTCGAGGTGAGCCTTCCGTGCGGGTAGTGATCCTCGAGGACAACCCGATCCTGGCCGAGGGCCTCGGTCTGCTGCTCGGCAACTCCGGCTTCGACGTCGTCGCGGTGGCCGGCGACGCCGACGAGTTCGCCAAGGTCATGAGCGAGCACGATCCCGAGATCGCGATCGTCGACGTACGCCTCCCGCCGACCTTCACCGACGAGGGCCTCCGCGCCGCGATCGAGGCACGCCGGGTCCGGCCCGGGCTGCCGGTGCTGGTGTTCTCGCAGTACGTCGAGGAGATCTACGCGGCCGAACTCCTCGCCGCCGGTAGCGAAGGCGTCGGTTACCTGTTGAAGGACCGCGTGTCCCGGGTCGACGAGTTCCTCGAGGCCGTACGCCGGGTGGCTGCCGGAGGGACTGTGCTCGACCCCGAGGTGGTCAGCCAGTTGATGGTCAAGCGGAGCAGCCCGCTGGACCGGCTGACGCCCCGCGAACGCGAGGTACTCGCGCTGATGGCGGAGGGACTCGGCAACACGGCGATCGCGGAGAAGCTGGTGATCTCCGAAGGTGCCGTCCACAAGCACGTCGGCAACGTCTTCCTCAAGCTCGACCTGCCCCCGACCGACTCCGGTCACCGCCGGGTTCTCGCCGTCCTCGCGCACCTGGGTTTGTGAACTCTTGACTGTTCGTACTCAGTAGGACACTCTCAGGTCCGAGAGCGCTCTCATGCACCGAACCGCCCCTAGGTGAGGAGAGTTCCAGATGAAGGTCCTACTAGCCGCCGTGCTCGCGGCGACCGCGGTGACCGTCCCCAGCCAGGCCATCGCGGCGCCGCAACCTCTGGCAGTGCGAGGGCAGGCGACAGCAATGCAGCGTGACTTCGAACTGACCGAGCAGCAGGTGCAACAGCGCCTCGAGGCCGAGACGTCGGCCGCCAAGCTGTTGCCCGCGGCCCAGAAAGCTGCCGGCGCCGACTTCGGTGGTGCCTGGTACGACGACGCCATCCGGAAGCTGGTGGTCGGGCTGACCCGGCCGGATCATGCGACCGCCGTACGTGCCACGGGCGCCGCGGTCACCGCCGTACCGGTGACAGCTGCCGCGCTGGACAAGCGGAAGGCTGCCGTCGACAAGTTGGCCGGCAAGGCTGTGCCGGCTGCGGTCAGTGGCTGGGCCGCCGACCCGCGCACGGGCAGTGTGGTGATCAACGTCCAAGCAGGCAAGCGATCCCAGGCCGTCGACGCGTTCGTGGCCAAGGTCGCGCGCGCCGGAGCGGTCACGGTTCGCGAGGTCGCTGCACAGGCGCCGACCACGTTCGCGGCCGGCACTGTCGGCGGCGACCCGTACTACGTCAGCAACATCCGCTGCTCGATCGGCTTCTCCGTGTACGGCGGCTTCATCACCGCCGGCCACTGTGGTCGCAGCGGCACGGTCCGCGGCTGGGACGGCTCGGACCTGGGCGCGTTCCAAGGCTGGTCGTTCCCCGGCAACGACTATGCGTGGGTCTCGGTCGGCAACGGCTGGTGGACCGTGCCGGTGGTGCTCGGCTGGGGCCAGATGAGCGACCAGCTGGTCCGCGGCTCGTGGGAGGCGCCGATCGGCTCGTCGGTCTGCCGCAGTGGCTCGACCACGCACTGGCACTGCGGCACGATCCTGGCCAAGAACGAGACTGTGAACTATGGCAACGGCCAACTGTTCTATGGCGCGACCAAGACGAGTGTCTGCGCCGAGGGCGGGGACTCGGGCGGTTCGTTCATCACCGGCGACCAGGCGCAGGGCGTGACGTCCGGCGGCTGGGGCAACTGCAGCAGTGGCGGTGAGACGTGGTTCCAGCCCGTCAACGAAATCCTGCAGGCCTACAACCTCACACTGCACACCGCCTGAACAGGCGAAGCCCGGATCCCCTGGCGCATCAGGGGATCCGGGCTTCGATTGGTCAGGCCGTCTCGTCCGGCACCGACTCCAGGACCGGTTTGCTGCCCTTCGTGGTGCTGAGTGAGTCGATCAGCTGCTTGGCGAGCGCGAAGCCGGAGCCACCCATCGTGATGGTCTTCACCAGGGTGTCCTCGATGCCCTGGGCACCGTTCAGCACGACCATGTTGCCGACCTTCTCGAACGAGCCCGCCGCCGCGGCGACGATCTGCGGGTAGGCCTCGGCCAGCTGCTGCGCGACGACCGCGTCGGTGTTGGTGGCCAGTGCCTCGGCCCGGGCCTTGATACCGGCCGCCTCGGCCATCGCCTTCGCCTGGACGGCGGCGGCCTCGGCCTTACCGGTCAGCTCAGTGGCCTTCGCCTCGGCCTCACCACGCAGCTGGACCTCACGGGCGTTCGCCTCGGCGGCCGCGATCTGGGCGTCACGCGCGGCCTGGGCCAGCGTGCGCTGCTTGTACGCCTCGGCGTCGGCCGGCTTCAGCACCGACGACTCGAGCTGCTTCTCGGCCAGCGACGCGTTCAGCTTCGCGGTCTCCGTCTCGGCGACGACGACCTCCTGCCGGGCCAGCGCCTCGGCCAGCGGACCGGACTGGGAGGCCTTCGAGTTCGCCTGATCGACCTCGGCCTGGTAGCCGGCCTGCGCGATCGAGCTCTGCCGGACCGCGGCGGCCTTGGCCGCGGCGGCGACCTGCTCGCGTTCGGTCGCCTCGCGGTCCCGCTCGGCCTGCGCGATCCGGGCCGCGGCCTCGACCGCGGCGGCCTGCGGACGGCCGAGGTTGCGGATGTAGCCGGACTCGTCGTCGATCTCCTGGATCTGCAGCGAGTCGACCACCAGGCCGAGCTTCTCCATGTCGCCGGCCAGCGAGCCGCGGATGTTCGTGGTCAGCGTCTCCCGGTCGTGCAGCATCTCCTCGACCGTGGTCGAGCCGACGATCGCCCGCAGGTGACCCGCGAACAGCTCGTGGATTGTGCTCATCACCTGCTCGTCGCTCTGCTCCAGGAACCGCCGGGCCGCGTTCGCGATCGAGCCGTAGTCGTCACCGACCTTGTACGCCGTGACGCCCTTGATGTGCAGCGGGATGCCCTGGCTGGACACACAGGTGACGGTCAGCGGGGTGGCGCGGATGTCCAGCGGCAGCCGCCGCACGGTCTGGAAACCCGGCAGGACGGCGGTGCCGCGGCCGACGACGATCTTGAAGCCGAGGGTCTCGTTCACCTGCTCCGTGCTCGAGTGCGCGCCGAGGCCGGAGATGATCAGTGCCTCGTTCGGCTCCGCCACCCGCCAGACCGTCCGGAACAGGATCAAGAGGACGACCACCGCCACGGCAGCGATGATCACGTACGTCCAGAGCATTTCCCCTCCAAGGGAACAAAGTTAGATGGCGCGAGCGACGTACACGGTGCGCGGCGGGTCGAAGTCGACGACCACCACCTGCGTGCCCACCTCGATCACCTCGTCGGTCGCGGGGTAAGCGTAGAAGGCCTCGGTGGCACCCCGGACCGGCAGCATCACCTCGCCGACGATCCCCGGTGCGATCCGGCCGATCACACGTCCCCGCTTGCCCACCATGACGACCCTCCGACGCAACTCCGCCTGCTCCAGTTCCCGAAGCCTAGCCGTCCGCATGCTTGTGGCCGGAGCGGTACGGGCGCATTGTTGAAGCGTCGGCCTGGGGATGGGGAGGGGCGATGGACGAGGACGTCCGGGTCGGGATCGTCGACGACGGGGCAAACGACGAACAGCTCGAGGTACTGGCGCTGCTGCTGCGGCAGGAGTTGCTGATGCTCGACGTCCGGTCGGTAGAGCCTTATCGCGAAGGCGAGGCGCCGGACGGTTCGCGGGGTGGTCTGGCCGCCATCGCGGGGGTGCTGAGCGTGTCGCTGGCGCCAGGTCTGCAAGTACTCGGCTCGGTCGTGACGGTGGTGCGCGACTGGCTGCGCCGGTCCGGCACCGGGCGGACGGTGAAGCTCACGATCGAGGGCGACGTCATCGAGCTGTCCGGCGCCAGCGACGAAGTGCAGCAGCAGTTGGTCGACGCGTTCGTACGACGCCATGCCGGAGCGGACGTGTGAGATGGACGGTTCCCGCGTCGCGCTCGTCGTGGCGAACGACCAGTACGACGATCCCGGGCTGAGGCGCCTGGTCGCACCGGCGCAGGACGCGGCCGCGTTGGCCGAGGTGCTGGCCGACCCGTCGGTCGGCGGGTTCGAGGTGCAGGTGCTGCACAACGAGTCGGCGCAGGAGATCCGGTTCGCGGTCGAGGACTTCTTCGCGGACCGGGCGCCGGAGGACCTGCTGTTGCTGCACTTCTCCTGCCATGGCTTGAAGAACGCGGCCGGTGAGTTGTTCCTCGCGGTCGCGGACACGAAGCCGACCAGGCTCGCGTCGACCGCTGTCGCCGCGGACTTCGTCAACCGGCAGATGGCGGACAGCCGAGCGCAGCGGATCGCGTTGTTCCTGGATTGTTGCTACGGCGGCGCGTTCCCGCGCGGCATGGTCGTCCGCGCGGCCGGTGAGGCCCAGGTCCGCGACGCCTTCGCCGGTCAGGAAGAGGTCGGCGGTGGGCGCGGCCGGGTGATCGTGACCGCGTCGAGTGCGATGGAGTACGCCTTCGAGGGCGGTCAGTTGGCGACCGGCGCGGCGCCGGCTCCTTCGGTGTTCAGCAGCGCGGTCGTGGACGGGCTGACGACCGGCGAGGCTGACCGGGACGGCGACGGGTGGATCGGTCTTACCGAACTGGTCGGGTACGTGACGGATCGGGTCCATCGTGTCACGCCGAACCAGAACCCGCAGATGTGGACCTTCGGCTCCCAGGGCGAACTCCTGATCGCCCGCAGCCGAGTCCGCCGGATCACGCCCGCCCCACTGGCACCTGAGTTGCTCGAGGCAATGGAGAGCCCGTTGCCGGCGGCAAGGTTCGGCGTGGTCGACTACCTGCGAGAGCGGTTGGGCGGGACCGATCTCAGCCAGGCCTACGCCGCCTGGCAGGCGTTGCAGCCGATGGTGAACGACGACAGCCGCCGGGTCGCGGAGGCCGCTGCGCAGGCTCTGACGGATGGTGTGCCGCGGGTGACCCCTGCGACGCTGGACCTCGGTTCGACAGGTTCGGGTGAGCTCCGGTTGGCGGGTACGCCGATCGCCCTGACCGCAGTGGCGTCATCCAGCGTCCCCTGGCTGAAGGTGGAGCAGGATGGCGCGACCGTCCGGGTCCGCACCGAGGCCCCCGGCGATGAGGAGGCATCGGTCATCATCAGCGGGCCGACCGGTGAGCAGACGATCCCGGTCCACCTGACCATGCCGGACACCGAGTCCGAGCCCCCACCACCACCCCCCGAACCAGAACCGTCCCCACCCCCACCACCACAGCCGGAACCTCCCCACCAGGAACCGCTCGTACAGACCCAGGCCGAGCCACCCGCCGCAACGCCCGAACCGCCCGCAGCCAAGCCCGCGGCCTGGCCCGTGCAACCGCCCGCAGCCAAGCCGATCGCCGCGCAGATGGTCACCCCGACGCCGGTCCCAGCCACCGGAACGCCCGCATCCAGGCCACCGTGGTGGCTGATCGCCGTACTGGTCGCCGGCTCGGGACTCCTCATCTACCTGAACTGGCCGGGTGAGGCCCAGTCGAGCAATCTCTGGTACGACCCGGAGCACACCGGGTGGCATGTGTACCGGAGCTGGAGCGATCCGGTGTTCCTGTCGTCGATCGCGGCACTGGTGGGGAGCCTGGTCGCCCGATGGACGGGACCTGTCGTACTCGGTGTCGTCGCCGGCGCCGTCGCTTCCGTCCTGCAGGACGGCCTGCTGATCCTGGGGGCCGGCATCTGGGAGAACAACACCGAAACGCCGTGGTCCTGGATCGCGGTGATGCTGATCGGCGTGGCCATGGCCGCCGTACTCCTGATCGTGTTGCGACCCGAACGCTGGCGCATCCGCCCGGTGCCGGTACCGGGCGCGATCCTGGTCGTTGTCGGCGGCATCCTGGTGCTGTTGAGTGGGCTCGTCAACCATCCCGACGGCTTTGCCTTCGTCGACGTCACGTTGCTGGCAGTGCTCGAGCCACTTGTCGTCGTTGCCCTGGCGTGGCTCGCCCTGGCGGCGGTCGAGCCACGGGCCCTGACCTGGCTGACGGCCACTGCGACGACGTACGCCGTGATCAGCGCGATCGCCGCCGTACCTGCTCTGACCGGGGGCGACGCGCCGATCGTCTTCCTCTTCGCGCTGCTGGGCAACGCGCTGATCGTCGTCGGTGTTCTTAGCCGCGTACTGCGCCTTCAGTCGCACCCTTGATGAACTGGCGGGCGAAGATTGCGAAGACGATGACCAGGGGCACCATCGCCATCAGCGCGCCGGTCATCACCATGCTGTAGTCGACACCGTGCGACCGGTTCAGTGTAGACAGCGCCACCTGCAACGTCAGGTGGTCGGGGTTGGTGAGCACGATCAGCGGCCACATGTAGTCGTTCCAGGACGCGACGAACGTGAAGATGCCGAGGAACGCCAGCGCCGGCCGGGCCGACGGCAACGCGACATGCCAGTAGGTGCCCAGGAAGCCGCAGCCGTCCAGCGTCGCGGCCTCGACCAGTTCGTCGTGGATGGAGTTCTGGAAGTACTGCCGCATCCAGAAGATGCCGAAGGCGTTCGCCGCCCCGGGGATGATCAGCGCCTTGAGTGAACCGACCCAGCCGAGCAGCGCCATTGTCTGGAACTGCGGTACGGCGGCCAGTTGCGCCGGCAGCAGCATCGTCGCCAGCAGTACGACGAACAGCACCCGCCGCCCGGGGAACCGGAACTTGGCGAACGTGAACGCGGCCAGCGAGTCGAAGAACAGCACCAGCAGCGTGGTCGAGATCGCCACGACCGCGGTGTTCGCCATCGACTGGAAGAACGCCACATTGGCCAGCACATGTCGGACGTTGTCGTCGAACTGCCCGCCGAAGGTGAACTTCGGCGGGAAGCGGTAGATGTCCGCCGTACTGTTCGACGCCATGATGATGGTCCAGGCGAACGGGAACATGAACACCAGCAGGGCCACCACGAGGGCGGCGTGCAGCGCGATACCGCGCAACCGGTAACGCGTCATCGGTCGTCTCCTCGCCCGCGGAAGATCCGCCAGTTGATGGCGGTGAACAACAGCACGAGCAGGAAGATGCTCAGTGCGATCGCGGCGGCGTACCCATAGTCGTTGTCCAGGAACGCGGCCCGGTAGAAGAACAGCACCACCGTCATACCGCTCTGGCCGGTGCCGCCGCTGTTACCGACCATCACCTGCGGCTCGGTGAACGTCTGCAGACCGCCGATGGTCGAGATGACCACCGTGAACAGCACCACCGGTCGCAGTTGCGGCAGCGTGATCGAGAAGAACGTCCGTACCGCACCGGCACCGTCGACCTTGGCTGCTTCGTACTGCTCCCGCGGGATCGCCTGCAGGCCGGCCAGGTAGATGAGCGTGTTGTATCCGACCCACTGCCACACGATCATCGTCGAGATCGCGATCTTGATCCCCCAGGGCTGGCCCAGCCAGTCCTGTTCCGGGATGCCGAGCGCACGCAGGCCGGCGTTGACCAGGCCGAAGTTCGTGCTGAACACCGAGCTGAAGAAGATCGCCATCGCGACGAGCGAGGTGACGTTCGGGATGAAGTAGGCGATCCGGTAGACGTTGGTGAACCGTACGGCGGACTGCAGCATCACCGCGAGCACGAGCGCGATCGCCAGCGTCGGGATCGTGGACATCAGGAACAGGACGACCGTGTTCTCCAGCGACTGCCAGAACGTCGGATCCTGGACCAGGAACCGGAAGTTGTCCAGGCCGGTGAACCGGCGAGCGCTGAGGCCGTCCCAGCGCTGGAACGCCAGCACGATCGTCGACAGCATCGGGTACAGCCCGAAGACCGCGAACAACAGGTAGAACGGCGACAGCGCCAGGTAGAACCGCCAGTACGACCAGACCCGCCGACCGGGCCGCTGACCGGGAGGGGCCCCGGTCAGCGGCGCGGTCGAGGGCGGCACGGTCGCCGTACCAGTCACTGCACCCCCTGCCGCTTGGCGATGGCCTTCGCCTTGGCTACCGCGGAGGCCCACGCGGCGTCGGAGGTCTTGGAGGCGGTCTGCACCGTCTTGAGCTCGTCGTGGAACGGCGCGGCGACGGCGTCGTCGAACGGGCTCTGGTACGCCACTGGGATGGCCTTGGCGGCCGGGCCGAAGGTATCGATCGGCACCTGCCCGCCGAAGAACGGGTCGGCCGCCTTCAGTTGCGGCTTGTCGTACGCACCGGGAGCCGAGGGGAAGATCTGCGCGTCGGCGAAGGCCTTGGCCTCGTTGTCCGCGCTGAGCATGTACTTGATCACCTCGAACGCCTTCTGCGGGTCCGCCGCGTTCTTGGTGATCGCGAGGAACGAGCCGCCGAAGTTCGCCGGGCCGCTCGGTGTCGGGGCCAGCCGCCACTTGCCGACGCTGGTCTTGACCGCGGACTTGATGTCGAGCGCCACCCAGGCGGCACCGATGTGCGCCGGGATCGTGCCCTGGTCGAGGCCGGCGTTCCAGTCCGGGCTGCCGCTCGGGGTCTTGCCGTCGATCTTCAGCGTCATCGCCTTGACGGAGGTGTCCCAGGCCTTGCGGATGTGGTCCTGGTCGCCGATGAACTTGTTGTCCTTGGAGATGTACCGCTCGGTGCCCTGGCCGACGACCATGTCGTACAGGTCGGTGGCGTCCCAGACCAGCGGCGCCTTCGGGTTCTTCGCCTTCAGCTCGACCCCGGCGGCGAAGAAGTCGTCCCAGGTCTTCAGCTGCTCGGCCACCTTGGCCGGGTCGCTCGGCAGTCCGCCGGCGGCGAAGACGTCCTCGCGGTAGAACAGGGCGGTCGGGCCGACGTCGATCGGCAGGCCGAGCACCTTGCCGTCCAAGGTCGTCGCCTGCGCGACCTTCCAGTCCAGGTAGTCGCCGAGGATCGAGTCCGCGCCGACCGTCTTCAGGTCCACGAACCGCTCGGCCTGCGGCAGCAGCGAGGCGATGTCCTCGCCCTTGAGGCCGGTGATGTCCGGGATCCCGGTCCCGCCGTTGAACGTGGTGATCAGCTTCTGCTTGAAGTCGCCGCCGATCTCGGAGTACTTGATCTTCGGGTCGGGGAAGTGGCCGATGGTGTCGTCGATGACCGACTTGCCCAGGCCGCCCGGCCAGCACCACATCGTCAGCTCGGTGGTGGTGTTCTTCTTCGCCGTCGTCCCGGTGTCCATCCCGGACGAACAGCCGACGAGGGAACCACCGATCACGGCCGTGAAGCCCCCGAGCAGTGTCCGACGTGAGAGCTCCATTGGTTCTACCTTCCTGAGTGAGCGCTGATCAGCGCGTGGAGGTGGTGGTCTTCGGGGTGGGCGGCCTGCCAGGCCGCGAGGTCCGACCAGCGGGGCGCGGCGTCGGCGCCGCCGAGCCGGGTGACCGACAAGGCCGCGGTGAGGGCGGCGAACCGCACCCGCTGCTTGAGCGGCAACTCCCACAGCGTGGCGGCGATGAAGCCGGCGGCGAACACATCACCCGCCCCGGTGGTGTCCGCCGCCGGGACCTGGTACGCGGGTACGGCGACCTGTTCGCCGGTACGAGCGTCGAGAGCAAGGGCACCTGCGGCACCGTCGGACACGACCACCAGCGGCACCTGGTCCGCCAACCGGCGGAGTGCCTGTTCCGGAGTGTCCGTCCGGGTGTAGCTCATGGCTTCTTCGGCGTTCGGCAGGAACACATCGCAGTGCTCGAGTTGGTCGAGCACTGCAGGATCCCACTGCTCCGACGGGTCCCAACCGACATCGGCAAACACCACACAGCCGGCCGCCTTCGCCTTCGCCAGCCACTCGTTCGGCCAGGGACCGATGTGGGCGGCAACGGCTCGAGCGGCCGGCGGTGCGGTGATCAGCTCGTCGGCTGACAGCAGGGGAGGGGTGCCCCGGGTGACCAGTGCCCGGTCTCCTGCGTAGGCAAGAGCCACGGTCAACGGGGTCTGCCAGCCGGCGAGCTTGCGGGAGAGAGTCAGATCGATGCCTTCCGCGGTCAGGCTGTCCCAGACGCGGTCGCCTTCGGGATCAGCGCCGAAGGCTGCGGCCAGGCCGGTCCGCAGACCGAGCCGGGCCAGAGCGACGGCGAAGTTCGCGATGCCACCGGGACTCTCCTGGGAGCCGGTGGCCCACACCTCGGTCCCTGGGCGCGGCGGAGTGGGCAGGCTGAGCACCAGGTCCTGGAAGACCAGGCCGGACACAACGACGTCCAGCTCACTCATACACACTCCACAGATCTGCAGGGTCGATCAAACTCGTGCATGAATCTTGAATCTACTACGCAAGATCCGCAATACCTGCTCACGACTTTGACTGAAAGTGACAGAGTTTGCGTGATACGGTCTGTCCGTGTTGCCGAAGCAGCGACAGGATCAGATCGTCCGCGCGCTCCGGGCCGACGGGGCCGGGGGCGTCAAAGTGCTTGCGTCCAAGCTGGGGGTCAGCGAGGCGACGATCCGCCGCGACCTCGAGCAACTGCACGCCGAGGGCCGCCTCACCCGGGTGTACGGCGGTGCGCTCGCGGTCGACGGCGGTGACGAGCCGTTCGCCGACGTGAACGCCGTACATGCCGAGGAGAAGGACCGGATCGCGCGGCGGGCCGCCGAGCTGGTGAACGACGGAGAGTCGGTGCTGCTCGACATCGGCACGACCGCGTTGCGGGTCGCACAGCACCTGCACGGCCGGTCGTTGACGGTGGTCACCAGCAACCTCGCCGTACTGGAGGAGCTGGAGAACGACGAGCAGATCGAGCTGATCGTGCTCGGCGGGTTCGTCCGGCGGAGTTACCGGTCGCTGGTGGGGTATCTGACCGAGGAGAGCCTGCGGCAGATCCATGTCGACTGGCTGTTCCTGGGGACCAGCGGCGTTCGGCCGGACGGGCGGGTGATGGACAGCACGATGATCGAGGTGCCGGTGAAGCGCGCGATGATCCAGGCCGCCGACCGGGTGGTGCTGCTCGCGGACCGGACGAAGTTCCCCGGCCACGGCGTCGCGCGGGTGTGCGAGCCGGCCGAACTGTTCATGGTGGTGACCGAGCCCGGCGCCGACGAGGCGACCCGGGCCCAACTGACGGAAGCAGGCGTGCAGGTGATGCTGGCGTGAGACTGACCATCCTCGGCGGGGGCGGGTTCCGGGTGCCGCTCGTCTACCAGGCGTTGCTGGGTGATCGCGGACCCGGCCGGATCACCTCGGTGGTGCTGTTCGACACGGACCGCTCGCGGCTGGCGTCGATCGCCGCGGTGCTACGGCAGCAGGCCGCATCGGTTGCCGACGCTCCGGTCGTCACCGAGACCACGGATCTGGACGAGGCGCTGCGCGGTGCGGACTTCGTCTTCTCCGCGATCCGCGTCGGCGGACTCGAGGGCCGGACGGTCGACGAACGGGTGGCGCTGGACCTCGGCGTCCTCGGACAGGAGACCGTCGGGGCGGGCGGGATCGCCTACGGACTGCGGACCCTGCCGGTCGCGACGCGGATCGCCCAGCGGATCGCCGCGGTCGCCCCGGAAGCCTGGGTCATCAACTTCACCAACCCCGCCGGGATGGTGACCGAGGCGATGATCCCGTACCTGGGGGATCGGGTGATCGGGATCTGCGACTCACCCTCGGGCCTCGGCCGCCGTGCCGCGCTGGCGCTCGGCGTGGACCCGTCGACGGCCTTCTACGACTACGCAGGCCTCAATCATCTCGGCTGGCTGCGCGGCCTGAGGTCTGGTGGAGTCGACCGGCTGCCCGCCCTCCTCGACTCCTCCGACGCGCTGTCTTCCTTCGAGGAAGGTCGGCTGTTCGGATCCGGCTGGCTGAAGTCGCTGGGATGCATCCCGAACGAATACCTGCACTATTACTACTTCGCGCGCGAGACGCTGGCCGCCGTACAGGGTGTGCGGCAGACGCGGGGGACGTTCCTGCTGGCGCAGCAGTCCGCGTTCTACGCCGAGACGGCCGAGCATCCGGACCAGGCGCTGGAGCTGTGGCAGAAGACGCGGGCCGAGCGTGAGTCGACGTACATGGTGGAGAGCCGCGAGGTCGCCGACGCGGGGGAGCGCGACGAACGGGACATGGCCGCCGGAGGGTATGAGCAGGTCGCGCTGTCACTGATGCGGGCGATCGCCCACAACGAGCGGGCGTCGCTGATCCTGAACGTGCGCAACCGGGGCGTGCTGCACCACCTCGACAACGATGCGGTGATCGAGATCCCCTGCACGGTCGACGCCAACGGCGCGCTTCCCGTCACTGTGTCCCAGCTCACCGACCACCAGGCCGGTCTGGTCTGTTCTGTGAAGGCCGTCGAGCGATCCACCATCGAGGCCGCGGCCTCGGGCTCCCGGGACACCGCGCTGCGAGCCTTCGCCTGGCATCCTTTGATCGACTCGGTGACCGCCGCGGGGAAGCTGCTCGACGCGTACGCCGATCAACTGCCGGAGCTGGCCCGGTTCCGCGCGTGACCCGGCTTGACACAGGATTGGTCGGCGTACCCCACCATCTGGCAGAATGGTCGGCTGAGTCCGTCCAGGTTCGTGCAGCCCTCTAACTCCACTGCCTGGTTCGGCCCATTCGAGCGGTCACCCGTTGTCCCCACGACGCTGTGCTGCTCACCCAGACATGTAATCCGAGGGAGACCCCACAAACGTGGCAGTCAAGATCCGTTTGAAGCGCATCGGCAAGAAGCGTGCGCCGCACTACCGCATCGTCGTGATGGACGCCCGCACCAAGCGTGACGGCCGCGCCATCGAGGAGATCGGCAAGTACAACCCGAAGACCGAGCCGTCGTTCATCCACGTCGAGTCGGACCGGGCGCAGTACTGGCTGGGCGTCGGCGCGCAGCCGAGCGAGGCCGTCGAGGCCATCTTCAAGGCCTCCGGTGACTGGCAGAAGTTCAAGGGCGAGCCGGCTCCGGCGCCGCTGCGGGTCAAGGAGCCCAAGCGGGACAAGCAGGAGATCTTCAACGAGGCCCTCGCCGAGGCGCACGGCACGCTGAAGACCGAGGCCGTCACCGCCAAGAAGACCGCGGCCAAGAAGACGGCCGAGAAGAAGGACGACGCGCCGAAGGCTGACGCGCCGAAGGCCGAGGAGCCCAAGGCCGAGGAGCCCAAGGCCGAGGAGCCCAAGGCCGAGGAGCCCAAGGCCGACGAGCCGAAGGCAGAGGCTGCTGAGGCCCCGGCCGAGGCTGCCGCCGAGGCCGCTCCGGCCGACGACGCCAAGGCCTGACCATGATGGAGACCGAGGCGCTCGAGCACCTGGTCCGAGGCATCGTGGACAACCCCGACGACGTCAGCGTCCGGGCCCGGAACCTGCGGCGTGGCCGCACCCTCGAGGTGCACGTCCACCCCGACGACATCGGCAAGGTGATCGGCCGCAACGGCCGGACCGCCACCGCCATCCGCACCGTCGTCGGCGCCCTCAGCTCCGAGGCCTCCCTGCGCATCGACTTCGTCGACGAGCTCAACCGGCGCCCGCGCCGCTGACTCGCAGCACTTCCTGGAGGGCCGCATCCATTCGGGTGCGGCCCTCCAGTCATATCCTCAGTGGATCGGTAGAGCAGAAAGGCTTGTGCGGGTGTTGGTGACAGTCGGGCGGATCGGCCGGGCGCACGGGATCAAGGGCGAGGTCGGGGTCGAGGTCCGGACGGACGAGCCGGATCGCCGGTTCGCGGATGGTGCGACCCTGGTGACGGACTCGAAGGTTCGGCGGACCCTGACCGTGGACGCGAGCCGGTGGCACAGCGGGCGGCTGCTGGTGAAGTTCGCCGGCGTACCGGACCGGACCGCGGCCGAGCAGCTGCGCAACCTGGCCCTGCAGGCCGAGGTGGACGAGGACGAGCGCCCCGAGGACCCGGAGGAGTACTACGACCGCGAACTGATCGGCCTCGCGGTCCGGACCTCCGACGGTGTCGAGGCGGGCGAGGTCGTCGACGTCGTGCACCTCCCGTCCCAGGACCTCCTCGAGATCCGTCGCCCGGCCGGCTACGTCGTACTCGTGCCGATGGTCGAGCAGTTGGTCCCGGAGATCAACGTGGACAAGCGGTACGTCGTCGTGGCCGACCGGCCAGGTCTGCTGGACCCGGAGGGCGCCGAGGTGGTCCCGACCGATGAGGCTTGACGTCGTCACGATCTTCCCGGAGTACCTGGCCGCGCTCGACGTCTCCCTGGTCGGCAAAGCGGCCAAGAGCGGTCTCCTGGACATCCACGTGCACGATCTGCGCGACTGGACCCACGACCGGCACCGGACCGCCGACGACACCCCGTACGGCGGTGGCGCGGGCATGGTGATGAAGCCGGAGCCCTGGGGGGAGGCCTTCGACGCCATCGCTCCGGTTGACGGCCCGACGCAGCCCAGACTGATCGTCCCGACGCCAGCTGGCCGTCCTTTCACGCAGGAGCTCGCCTATGAGCTCGCGGCCGAGCCATGGCTGGCTTTCGCGTGCGGCCGGTACGAGGGCATCGATGCGCGGGTTGCGTCGTACGCCGGTGAGCGGATGCGCGTCGACGAGGTATCCATCGGCGACTACGTGCTCAACGGCGGGGAAGTCGCCGTACTCGTGATGGTCGAGGCAGTGGCTCGCCTCCTGCCTGGTGTGATCGGCAATCCGGAGTCCCTGGCCGAGGAGTCCCACTCCGGTGACGGTCTGCTCGAGTACCCGGTGTACACGAAGCCTCCGAGCTGGCGCGGGTACGACGTACCCGACGTACTGCTCTCCGGGAACCACGGTCTGATCGCGGACTGGCGCCACGACGAGTCCGTACGCCGTACTGCGGAACGCCGGCCTGATCTGCTCGCGGCGTGGGGCGATGCGGTCGCGGGGAAGGAGGATGCGGCGTCACAGGTCCGCGTACTGCCCGCCACGGAGGCTGATGCCGGGGAGATCCACACCCTTCAGTTGGCGTCGTTCCTGTCGGAGGGCCGGATCTACGACGACCTGAGCATCCCGCCGCTGACCGAGGAGCCGGCCGCGAGCGTCGAGCGCCTCGGGCGAGGCGGCGTACTCAAGGCTGTCGCGGGTACGAGGATCGTCGGCTCGGTCCAGCTGACCGTGGACGGCTCCGTGGGGCGCATCGAGCGGCTCGTCGTCGCTCCGGACTGGCAGGGCCGCGGACTGGGTGCGCGGCTGCTCCAGGTCGCCGAGAAACTCGCGCCGGCCGACGTCACGACGTACGAGCTGAACACCGGTGCGGAGAGTGAGCGCAACCTCGGGCTGTACCGCAAAGCCGGTTACCGTGAGGTACGACGGGAGCAACAGACGGCGAGAGTCGAGCTGGTGCTGCTCACCAAGCGTCGCAGGCGGCGCTGATTTCGGATCCGCTGGGGCGGTGTGGCAAGATTGCTGGTTGCTGCCCTTCGGTGCTCCTGCCACAGGGGGTGACCACCGACGCGGCAGCCTTTTGATGACTTCATCACCACCGACATTCGTGGGTGACCTGTGGCACGCGCGAGGAAGAGACACCTGATGAGCAACATCCTGAACGAGCTCGACAACGCGAGCAAGCGCGACGACATCCCCTCCTTCCGTCCCGGTGACACGGTCAACGTGCACGTCAAGGTCGTCGAGGGCAACCGGTCCCGCGTCCAGGTGTTCAAGGGTGTCGTGATCCGGCGCCAGGGTGGTGGCCTGCAGGAGACCTTCACGGTCCGCAAGGTCAGCTTCGGCGTCGGCGTCGAGCGAACCTTCCCGATCCACACCCCGATCGTCGACAAGGTCGAGGTCGTGACCCGCGGCGACGTGCGCCGGGCCAAGCTCTACTACCTGCGCGAACTGCGCGGCAAGGCAGCCAAGATCAAGGAGAAGCGGGACGTCCCGGCCTCCTGAGCGTCACTAGCGACGACGGTCACCTATGGCGCCGAGCACTGCGACTCGCGCTCGCCCTCGCCCAGCACAGAGGGCACGTCGCAGCAAAGGACGTCACCGCAGGCTGAAGCAGCGGAATCCGCTGCTCAGTCTGCTCGTCGAGATGACCACCGTGACGGTGCTCGCACTCGTCATCACGGTGGTACTGCGGCTGTTCGTCGCGGAAGCGTTCTACGTCCCGTCGGAGTCGATGTACGACACCCTGACCAAGGACGACCGGATCCTGGCCGAGAAGATCAGCTACATGCACCGCGACGTCGATCGCGGCGACATCATCGTCTTCAAGGACCCCAACAACTGGCTGAACGAGGAACAGACCGAGCCCGGTCCGTTCCGCAAGGTCGGTGAGTTCGTCGGCATCCTGCCGCGCAGCGGCGAGGGGCATCTGGTCAAGCGGGTCATCGGCATCGGCGGTGACAAGGTGGTCTGCTGCAACAAGGCCGGACAGATCACCGTGAACGGGATCGCGCTGGACGAGCGCGAGTACCTGCTGAAGGACGCCAAGCCGTCGGAGGTGCCGTTCAGCGTCGTGGTGCCGCCCGGCCATCTGTGGGTGATGGGCGACAACCGCGCCGAATCCGCCGACTCCCGCGCCCATATGGGCGGCCCCGGCGGTGGCTTCGTGCCGGTCGAGAACGTGGTTGGCCGGGCCTGTTGCGTAATCTGGCCGTCTGACCGGATGACGATGTTGCGTCCTCCGGAAACCTTCAAGAAGCCGGGGCTGAAGAAGTGACCGATACACCGACCAAGACGGACTCCAAACCCGCCCCCCGTTCGGGCTTCGGGGCGGCCGCCCGCGAGTTCGTGCTGATCGTGGTCGGGGCGCTGATCGTCTCGTCGATCCTGAGGGCGTTCGTCGGGCAGATGTTCATCATCCCGAGCGAGTCGATGGAGAACACCCTGCTGGTCGGCGACCGGGTCGTGGTCGAGAAGCTCACCGACGTCAAGCGCGGTGACGTGGTCGTCTTCGAGGATCCGGGCGGCTGGCTCGGCCCGGAGGAGAGCGGTCAGAAGCGTGGCTCGATCGGCCGGTTCTTCGAGGTGGTCGGCCTGCTGCCGGACTCCAGCCACGGTCACCTGATCAAGCGCCTGATCGGCATGCCAGGCGACAAGGTCGCGTGCTGCGACTCCAAGGGCCGGCTGCTGGTCAACGGCCAGCCGCTCGACGAGACCAGCTATCTGTACCCGGGTGACGCGCCCTCGCAGATGGACTTCCAGGTGACTGTCCCGGCCGGTCGCGTGTTCGTGATGGGTGATCATCGCTCGGCGTCAGGGGACTCCCGCGTCCATCTGCAGGACACCGATCCCAACGGCGGCAATCAAGGCGACGCGGCGTTCGTCCCGATGGACAAGATCACCGGCCGCGCGATCATGATCGTCTGGCCCGCCGGCCGCTGGGGCAAACTCGGCGTACCCGACACTTTCAAAGCCGTTCCGGCGCCTGGGCCGGCCCCGGACAAACCCTCGATCTCCCTCACCCCACCACCCAAGTGAGCGAACTCCCGGTGCCCCTCACAACCTCTCGCCCACCGGCGGCCCCGGCAACACCCTCCAGCCCCTCAGTCCACCCCCAGCCTGTCATCGTCCTCGACGCGGACCTGCTGCGCAGTTGGTCGGCGGGGCTGCCTAGGGTGGGATGTGTGATGCGGAGGGCTGTATGAGCGAGTTGCCGCGAGGGAGCACAGTACGGCGGGATGCCGGGCTCTACGGGTACGAGCGAGCCCTGCGTCGCGTCGGCCTGGACCCGATCGCCGGCGTGGACGAGGCCGGGCGCGGACCCTGCGCCGGCCCGCTGGTCGCGGCCGCGGTGATCCTGCCGGAAGGCAAGCGCGGCCAGATCCCCGAGCTCGCCGACTCCAAGCTCCTCACCGCCAAGGCCCGCGACCGCTGTTACGACGAGATCCGCAAACGCGCCCTGGCCTGGTCGGTGGTCTCCATCGAGTCCACCGAGTGCGACCGCCTGGGGATGCATGTGGCCAACGTCGAAGCCCTCCGGCGAGCCCTTTTCCGCCTCGACGTACGCCCGTCGTACGTGCTGACGGACGGGTTCGGTGTCGACGGTCTCGACGTACCGGGCCTGGCGATCTGGAAGGGTGACCGCGTGGCGGCTTGTATCGCGGCGGCATCTGTGATCGCCAAAGTGACCCGGGATCGCGTGATGGAGCACTGGGACAAGGTGTACCCGCAGTACGGGTTCGCGATCCACAAGGGGTACTGCACGCCTGAACACCAGGCGGCACTGGACGAATACGGCCCGTGCCCACAACATCGACGGCGGTTCGAGAATGTCCGCCGCAGTCTGCGACCCGATATGGGACAGAATGTGACCAGTCCCACCGGAGTGGAGAGCCGATGAGCGAGCGCAGCGAGCGAACAAACCACAGAGCCGCCTTAGCGCTCATGCCCGAGCCGAGCGCCAGCGAGGTGCAGGCGTGAGCGCTGACGACCTCGAGAAGTACGAGACCGATATGGAGCTGCAGCTCTATCGGGAGTACAAGGACGTCGTCGGGATCTTCAAGTACGTCGTGGAGACCGAACGGCGCTTCTACCTGTGCAACGCGGTCGACCTGAAGGTCCGCACCGAGGGCGGCGACGTGTACTTCGAGGTGACGATGGCCGACGCGTGGGTCTGGGACGTCTACCGTTCGGCCCGCTTCGTCAAGAACGCCAAGGTCGTCACCTTCCGCGACGTCAACATCGAAGAACTCGCCAAGTCCGACCTAGAAGTCCCCAAAGACTCCGACTTCGGCCGCTGACCCCCGCCCCAACCCGACCCACCCAGCGCACACCCAAGCGGGCGTACGTCCGCTACTGCGTGCCTGCGTGAGGCGGAGGGCTTGGGTTAGGGGGTGGGGTGGTTGGGGGGAGGCGCCAGCCGGTGTCGGTGGGTTGTATGAGGTCTAGGTCTGCGAGGGTTTCGAGGCAGGTCTGGGTGGTGGAGAGGTCCAGGCCTGCGGTCGTGGCGATCCGGGCGACCGGGGCGGGATGGATGAGCGGGACGGCGTCGAGGGTACGGCGGAGGTCGTGGTCCAGGTCGTCGGTGATGGTCTTGGGAGCTTGCGGGTACGACGTGAGGCGGGTACCCAGCGGGGAGATCGCCTCGATGATCTCGGCGACGCTGGTGACCAGCGTGGCGTCTCGTTCGCGGACCAGCAGGTGATTGCCTTCGGACATCCGCGAGGTGACTGGACCCGGCACCGCGAGGACCGCGCGACCGCACTGCTCGGCCCAACCGGCGCTGTTGAGGGCACCGCTGCGTACGGCGGCTTCGATCACGACCGTGCCGAGCGTGCCGGCGGCGATCAGCCGGTTGCGGGCGAGGAACCGCAGCCTGGTCGGCGAGCATCCCGGCGGTAGCTCGCTCACCACGAGCCCGTCTTCGACGATCCGGCTGAACAGCGCCGAGTTGCGCTTCGGATAGCTGACGTCGACCCCGCAGGCCAGCACCGCAACCGTCGGCCCAGGGACCGCGAGAGCGCCCCGGTGGGCCGCCGCGTCGATCCCGTACGCGCCGCCGGACACGACGGTGACGCCGTTCTCCGTCAGCCCCGCGGACAGCTCCGCCGCGACATGCTCGCCGTACGACGAACACGCACGGGCACCGACCAACGCGACGGACCGGCTTAGCACCCGCCGGAGATGCGCCGGGCCCCGAACCCACAGTCCGAAGGGCACTCCTGCTCGGCGGCTCAGCTGGCCGGCCTCCGCGAGGATCTCCACCTGCTCCGGCCACTCCTCGTCCCCAGGAATCACGAACCGTGCTCCAGCCGCAGCCGCACGCTCCAAGTCCCGCTCCGGGTCGGCCTCGGCGAGCCGCGTAGACCACCGCTCCACCCCAGGAGCCTTCTGCTGCAGCAGTTCCCAGATCTCCAGCACACCCAAACCATCGAACGCCTTCAGCGCAGCCAGATCTCCAGGCTCGACCACCCGAGACAGCCCAACCCGAGCCAACCTCTCCCGATCATCACCACCCTCACCCACCACCCCGACTCCCGCGCCACCCCGCCCACCCGCCCCAGCCACCTCCTCCACCACGCCGCACCCATCCCCAGCGGCGCCGCCTTCACCTCGCCCGCCCAGCCAAACGCCCTCCTCCACCACAACGTCACCAGCCACGACGGCGCGTTCCCCACCTTCCCCGCACGGTGAGGCGACCTGCTCCACCGCCACGTCACCAGCCACGGCGGCGGGCTCCCCACCTTCCCCGCACGGTGAGGCACCCTGCTCCACCGCCGCGTCACCAGCGGCGGCGGCGTTCTCACCTCGGCCGTCTCCGACGGCTCGTGGGGTGGCAAGGGCCTTGGCAGGTGGTGGAGGGGTGGTGGGGGTGGGGCTTGGGGTTGTTATGGGATGGGGATGTGGGGGAGTCATGCGGGCGGCGGAGGTGTGGGTGCAGGTCATGTTGGGGTTCCTTTGAGGGGGCGGGTGTCGGCTAGGGCTGTCAGGGGTTCGCCGGTGCGGAGTTGGAAGGCTTGGTGGGTGAGGTCGACGGTGGGTTGGGCGAAGCCGCCCAGGTCGGCCAGCGTCCAGGCCAGGCGGACTACGCGGTCGAAGCCGCGAGCGGTGATGCGGCCGGCGGAGTAGAGGTCTTCGAGGAGTTTGTGGCTGGTGGCATCGAGCGGATAGTGGCGGCGCAGGACCGGGCCGGGGACTTCGCTGTTGAGGATCCAGGCGGTGTCGCGGTAGCGGTGCGCCTGGCGATCTCGGGCCGATTCGACCCGGGCGGCGACGAGTGCGGTCGACTCCGGCTTCTCGTCATCGGGGAGGCCGCGGGCGGCGGGCAGGATCTGGCGCTGGATGTCGAGCCGGTCCTTGATCGGCCCACTGATCCGTTGCCGGTACCGCGCCAGCACCTGAGGGGTGCAGTTGCAGATCCCCTGGTTCGTCCCGGACAACCCGCAGGGACAGGGATTGGCCGCGAGGACGAGCATGAAGCGGGCCGGGAACTTGGCCACCGCGGCCGAACGATGCACCTCGATGTACCCGGACTCGAGTGGCTGGCGCAGTGTGTCGAGCGTGAGCGGATGCATCTCGGGAGCCTCGTCAATGAAGAGGATCCCGCGATGCGCGCAGCTGATGGCGCCCGGCCGCGGCATTCCTGAGCCGCCACCGACGAGGCTCGACAGCGAGGCCGTGTGGTGCGGCGCGATGAAGGGTGGACGGACGACGAGCTCGGCGTCGCCGGTCAGCAGCCCGGCCAGCGAATGCACGGCCGACACCTCAAGCGAGTCGTCGGTGCTGAGGTCGGGCATCAATCCAGCGAGCCGCTCGGCCAGCATCGTCTTGCCGGATCCCGGCGGCCCGTGCAGGAGCAGATGATGTCCACCGGCCGCCGCGGCCTCGATCGCCCGCCGTCCCTCGCGCTGGCCGATGACATCGTCGAGATCGACCTCGGGAACCCGGGTCAGCGACTCGGACAGCAGCCGGGGCTCGGCGCGCGGCGGTGCCTCGTCCGGGATCTCGATCCCGCGCAACAGCGCGAGCACCTGCCGCAGCGACCGCACGCCGTACACCTCGATGCCGGGGACCAAGCGAGCTTCGCCCGAATTCAGCTCGGGGACGACGATGCGCTCGAAGCTCGCGCGGGCGGCGGCCAGCGTCATCGCCAAGGCACCACGGACCTCACGGATCCGGCCGTCGAGTCCGAGCTCGCCGATGATCGCCGTCTGCCGGAGCACACCAGGCTCGATCACACCAGCTGCCGTGAGCAGGGCGAGTGCGATCGCGACATCGTAGTGAGAGCCGGTCTTGGGCAGGGTGGCCGGCGAGAGGCCGATGGTGACCTTGCGATCAGGGAATCGCTCGCCGCTGTTCACGACCGCCGCCCGGACGCGGTCGCGGGCTTCGGACAGCGATGCGTCCGGCAGGCCGATCAGCGTCGTCT
Source organism: Kribbella sp. NPDC026596 (assembly GCF_040638415.1). NCBI lineage: Bacteria > Bacillati > Actinomycetota > Actinomycetes > Propionibacteriales > Kribbellaceae > Kribbella > Kribbella sp. NPDC026596. The sequence goes on from NZ_JBEZYF010000013.1 coordinate 106,993, forward strand.
TCGGCAGGCCCTGCGCGATGTCCGCTTCGACCTCGACCAGATGCCCTTCCAGGCCGACCAGAGCAACCGACCACGTCTGTGCGAGCGCCATCAGGCCGCACCACGCACGTGGTCCACGCTCGGCGGCGTGTTCTGGTCGAAGAGGACCGCGATGATGTCGATCCGGATCGCCGCGGGTCTGAGCTGGTGGGCCTGCAGCCAACGGCCTGCCAGCTTCCGGAGCGTGGTCAGCTTCCGGTAGGTGATCGACTCCAGCGGACTGCCGTAGTTCAGCCCGCGGCGCGTCTTCACCTCACAGATGACGAGCGTGTCGCCTTCCCGCGCGACGATGTCGATCTCGCCCAGCTCGCAGCGCCAGTTGCGCTCGAGCACGGCGAAACCGTGCGTCGTGAGATACCTCGCGGCGAGATCTTCGCCGTACCGCCCGACTACGTTGCTGGTCCGCATCGATGACCACCTCCGACACAGAACATGCCGGGATCAGGCCGCGATTTGGGACCTCACTTTTTGCCTGTGGACAACTATCCGGGGATAGATGCCATGGGCAACCGAGGTGAGGGTGTCAGTTCCGCATGTGCTTGCCGCGCGTCGGCTTCTGCTGTTGCTGTGGTGGCGTGCGCACCGCGCGCAGTTCGTTCGCGTGGGGGTCCGACTCGTGCCGGATCGCCTGCAGGCCACCGGTCCCCGGGTCCGTGTCGCCGATGTCGAAGTCCCAGCTGTCCTCGTTCGCCAGGCGGCTGTGCCAACGCCCGTACAGGCCGTAGATCGCCAGTCCGATCGCCATCCAGATGCCGAACTTCGTCCAGGTGCTCGTCTTCAGGTTGAGCATCAGCCACACGGTCGCGGCCAGCGACAGCAGCGGGATCAGCGGCACCATCGGCACCCGGAAACCGCGCTCGAGGTTCGGCTCGGAGCGGCGCAGGGTGAGCACACCGACCGCACAGAACGCGAAGCAGAACAAGGCGCCGATGACCAGCAACTCCTCGAGCTCGAGCACCTTCGGGTAGAGCGTCAGCAGCAGAGCGGCGAAGCCGGCGGCGGCCGCCGCACGGGCCGGGGAGGAGTACACCCGGCTGACTCGGCCGAGGCTCTTCGGCAGCAGGCCGTCACGACCCATGTTGAACAGCACGCGGCTCTGCGCGATGAGAACCACCATGATCACGGTCATCAACGCCAGCAATGCGCCTAGGTTGACCACTTTCGCGGCCCAGCCGACGCCGACCGCGGCCAATGCTTCGGAGACTGGTGCGCTGCCGCCCAGCTTGCCGTACGGGCGCATTCCGACCAGAACGACCGCCATCGCGATGTAGAGGATCGTGACCGCGCCGACACCGAGCAGCATGCCCTGCGGAACCGTCTTGCGCGGGCTGCGCGCGTCCTCGGACGCGGTCGCGATCAGGTCGAAGCCGATGTAGGCGAAGACGATCGAGCTGGCCGCGGTGAAGATGCCCATCATGCCGAACGAGCCGAACGACGAGTCCAGGATCCAGCCGAGCAAGGTCGGACTGGCGGTGGCGGGCGCGGCCCGGGCCATCGGGATGAACGGGTGGTAGTTCTCTTTGCTGATGTGCGCGGCGCCGACCACCACGACCAGCACGATCACGGCGACCTTCGCGATCACCACCACCGTCAGCACCCTGGCCGACAGCTTGGTTCCGGTCACGATCAGCGCGGTCAGGATCAGCAACAGCAACGGAGCAACGAGATTGATCTCGGCTTGCGGGCCGAAGTACTTCGCCACGCCGGTGGGCAGCGTCACGCCGAATCCATCCAAGGTGGCCAGGAAGTACGCCGACCAGACGCGGGCGACGATGGCGGCCGCGGTGACGAGCTCGAGCACGAGCGCCCAGCCGACCAGCCAGGCCCACATCTCGCCGAAAGTCACATAGCTGAAGGTGTACGCGCTACCGGAGACCGGAATCGTGGACGACAGCTCGGCGTAACAGGCCGCGGCCAGCACACAGACGATCGCGGCGATCACGAACGACACGATCACGGCTGGTCCGGCGACATTGGCCGCCTGGACTCCGCTGATGCTGAAGATGCCGGACCCGATCATCACGCCCAGGCCGAGTACAACCAGGTCGCGACGACCGAACAAGCGCGGCAGACGGTGCCGCGCGTCCTCGACTCGAGTGAACGCCGACTCGACCGGCAGGCGCCGGCCTACGGTCTGTCCGTTCGCTGAGGGGGCCATGGTCAGGGGTGCCTCCGTTGCTACTAGGGCAATCGGGCCGAACAGTAGTCGACCGTCGGGCTATCGACCAGACCTCCTCTCCTCGACCCCGCGCGGTGGCTTGCGATGCCGGGCCGGCTACCGCATCGTCGAGGCATGGCGCCGGACGATGTCAGTGGAAACCGCTCCTGGCCGGAGAGTTTCGCTGTGTTACTGGCTGACTACGAACGGCATCTGACGGCGGAGAGAGACCTCAGCACTCACTCGGTGAGAGCCTACCGTGGAGATGTCGCGGATTTACTCGAACATTTGATTCGGCTTGGTCACGATGATCTCGAAGGCCTCGACATTCGCGGTCTGCGGTCCTGGCTGGCCAAGCAGCAGAGTCTCGGGAAGTCCCGGAGCACGATGTCGCGCCGGGCGACGGCCGCGCGTGTCTTCACCGCGTGGGCGCATCGGACCGGCCGGATCAGCACGGATCCGGGCGCACTGCTGGCGAGTCCGCGACCGCACAAGAGTCTGCCCGGTGTCCTGGGGCAGGCCGACACGCGAGCGGTGCTGGACGCGGCCGCCGTGGCCGCGGACGACGGCAGTCCGGTCGGACTGCGCGATCTCGCGATCATGGAACTGCTGTACGCGACCGGTATCCGCGTCGGCGAACTCTGCGCCCTCGACATCGACGACATCGACACCTCTCGTCGCGTGGTCCGGGTGTTCGGGAAGGGGCGCAAGGAACGCGCGGTTCCGTACGGCGTTCCGGCGGCCGAGGCCATCGGTCGTTGGCTGACCGAGGCACGCCCGCAGTTGATCCGGCAGGGGAGCGGTCCGGCGGTCTTCCTCGGAGCCCGCGGCGGCCGGATCGATCAGCGAGCGGTACGACGGCTTGTCCACGAGCGGATCGCCGTCGTCGACGCGCCCGATTTGTCGCCGCATGGTCTCCGGCACACGGCCGCCACCCACCTGCTGGAAGGTGGCGCCGACCTCCGGAGCGTCCAGGAATTGCTCGGCCACGCATCGTTGGCGACGACGCAGATCTACACCCACATCTCGACCGATCGGCTCCGCAAGGCCTACGAACAGGCGCACCCACGAGCCTGATCCCGGGCCGGGATCGAGTGTGGATGCGGACGGTGGCGTGGCGATGGGGCAGACTGCGGGACATGCGGGTTTCGGCGAAGTCTGACTATGCGTTGCGAGCTCTGATCGAGATCACTCAGCGATGGGTGGCGAGCGACCCGTCGGTGGTGTCGGCCGAGGAGCTCAGCCGTGCACAGGGCATTCCGCACGGCTTCCTGCAGGGGATCCTCGCCGACCTCCGGCGGGCCGGCGTGCTGGTGAGTCAGCGCGGGCAGTCCGGTGGCTGGCGGCTGGCCGTGGACCCGAACGAGATCTCGGTCGCGGACGTGATGCGCGCCGTGGACGGACCGATCGTGAGCATCTCCGGCGTCAGGCCCGAGAGTGTCGCGTACAACGAGCGGGCCGTGGTCCTGCAGCGCGTCTGGATCGCCGCCCGCGCCAGCCTGCGCGACGTCCTCGAGCACACCACGCTTGTCGACCTCGCCAAGAACAAGCTTCCGGCCGGCGTCGAACGCCGCTCCCGCGACGAGGACGCCTGGCAGGCGCGCGTCCCCGGCAGCTGAGTCTCGCGCTCGGGTGCGCCCATTGCTACAGTGATGACTTATATAAGTCGTGACTGCAGGAGGATGTCGATGACTGGGCAGAAGATCACCACGTTCCTGATGTTCGAGGGCGGGGCCGAGGAGGCGATGAACTTCTATCTGTCGCTCTTCGACGACGCCGAGGTTGTCGCGATCACTCGCTACGGCGCGGAGGGGCCGGGGCCCGAGGGGTCGGTGATGCATGCGACCTTCGCGCTGGCCGGGCAGCAGATCATGTGCAGTGACAGCTTTGTGCACCATGAGTTCTCCTTCACGCCGTCGGTGTCGCTGTTCGTGGACTGTGCGGACGAGGCGGAGCTCGAGCGGCTGTACGCGGCGCTGTCCGAGAAGGGCGCAGTGCTGATGCCGCTCGGGGAGTACGGGTTCAGCCGGAAGTTTGGGTGGGTCAATGACCGGTACGGGGTGTCGTGGCAGCTCAATCTGGCTGCCTAGTGGCGTCTGATCAGGAGTCCGGCACCCAGCATCAGGGCTGCGGTGGCGCCGACGATGGCCGCGGCTGTTCGCTTGCCGGCCGGTGAGCTGGATTGTGCGCTGGCTGATGGGCCGGCTCGTGAGGAGTCCTGGGGTGCACTGATGCGCACGGCGTGCGGGCTTGGCTGAGGTGGTGCTGCAGTCCGGGGCGTGCTGAGTGGGAGCAGGCGGACTGGGCGGTTGGGGATCAGGGTGAGCGGGTTGAGGTACTGCCGGCCCTGGACGAGACCCCAGTGAAGGCACGTCGCGGGGCTGCAGTGAGAGCCGGCGGCGGAAAGGTGGCCGATGACGGATCCGGCTGTCACGGGGGTGCCCACAGTGACGGCCGGGACGACTGGCTCATAGGTCGTACGGCGGGGTCCGGTCGCGACCGTGATCACACCGCGTCCGGCGAGCGGACCGGCGTACGTGATCGTGCCGGCGGTGGCCGCGAGGACGGGTTGACCGGGGGAGCCGGCCAGGTCGACGCCGCGGTGGCCGGGGAGCCAGGGTTTGGCGGGGAGCTCGAAGCCGTGGACGACCTCCGGTCGCGGTTGGAGGGGCCAGACCGCCACCGGCGGCTGTGTGATTGGTGGGGCGGCGGGAGGGGAGGGAGCCAGGGATAGGCCGGCCGCGGCGGAGGCGAGGAGGATGAGGTTCATACCCTGGAAGATGCCGTGGTGACGGGTGGTTGCGGAGCGTGAGTTCTGAGGCTGTGGACAACCGGTGGCCGGTTAGCATTCGGCGGGGCTGGTCCCGTACACTTCCGGTGGCGTCCCCTGTAAGTGGGACGACTACGCATGCCCGCACAACAGCGCGTCTCCATCGGTCCCGGAACCTCCCGGGTGGTTTCGCACGACGGGCATCAGGCGCGGCGGATCACCCGGTCCGTGGCGAGACAACCGAGAAGTGACCCGGCTGACCGGGTCCGTAGGAGGAACACCTCATGGCCGTCGTGACCATGAAGCAGCTGCTCGAGAGCGGCGTGCACTTCGGGCACCAGACCCGGCGCTGGAACCCGAAGATGAAGCGCTACATCCTGACCGAGCGCAACGGCATCTACATCATCGACCTGCAGCAGTCGCTGTCGTACATCGACCGCGCCTACGAGTTCGTCCGCAGCACGGTCGCCTCGGGCGGGGCGATCCTGTTCGTCGGTACGAAGAAGCAGGCCCAGGAAGCGATCGCCGAGCAGGCGACCCGGGTCGGCATGCCGTACGTGAACCAGCGCTGGCTGGGCGGCATGCTCACCAACTTCCAGACCGTCAACAAGCGGCTCCAGCGGCTCAAGGAGCTCGAGCTCATCGACTTCGACGACGTGGCCGCCTCCGGCGTCACGAAGAAGGAGCTGCTGCAGAAGCGCCGCGAGCACGACAAGCTGCTGAAGACGCTTGGCGGTATCCGCGACATGGCCCGGGTTCCGGCCGCCGTGTGGATCGTGGACACCAAGAAGGAGCACCTCGCCGTCGACGAGGCGCGCAAGCTGAAGCTGCCGATCATCGGCATCCTGGACACCAACTGCGACCCGGACGAGGTCGACTTCCCGATCCCGGGTAACGACGACGCGATCCGTTCGGTCGGCCTGCTGACCCGCGTGGTCGCCGACGCCGTCGCCGACGGTCTGATGTCGCGTGGTGGCCAGGGCGCTGCCGCGGCCGGCGAGGAGCTGGGTGCCGAGGAGCCGCTGGCTGCTTGGGAGCGGGAGCTGCTGGAGAGCCAGAACGGCACCACCAAGCCGGAGGCCGCTGCCACTGAGGCCAAGCCGGAGGCCGCGGCCGAGGCCGCGCCGGCCACGGACGTGCTGACGGAGCCGGTCGCGACCGACGCCGTGGTGACCGAGGCCAAGCCCGAGGCCGCCGCCGAGGCCAAGCCCGAGGCTGCCGCCGAGGCCAAGCCCGAGGCTGCCGCCGAGGCTGCGCCCGAGGCCCCTGCCGAGGCGAAGGCCGAGGAGACCCCGGCCGCCGAGGCCCCGAAGGCCGACGAGGCCTGACAGCCCTGAGTCGCCGCCCGGTCCACACCGGGCGGCACTCGAGCCCGCCTACCCAGCCGCATCGAGAAGACGAGAGAACGAGGAATGGCGAACTACACCGCCGCTGACGTGAAGAAGCTCCGCGACGCCACCGGCGCGGGCATGATGGACGCGAAGAAGGCGCTCGAGGCGACCGACGGCGACTTCGAGAAGGCGATCGAGGAGCTGCGCATCAAGGGCGCGGCCAAGGCTGCCAAGCGTGGCGCTGAGCGGTCCGCCACCAACGGCCTGGTCGCCGCCGCGGAGAACGCGCTGGTCCAGCTGAACTGCGAGACCGACTTCGTCGCGAAGAACGAGCAGTTCCAGCAGCTCGCCGCCGACATCGTCGCGCACGCCGCCGCCAGCAAGGTCGGCGACGTCGAGGGCCTGCTGAGCGAGAAGCTGTCCGACGGCAAGAGCGTTGCCGAGAACATCGAGGCGCTGGCCGCGGTCATCGGCGAGAAGCTCGAGCTGGCCAAGGTCGCCGTGTTCGACGGCCAGGTGACGGCGTACATGCACAAGCGTGCCGCGGACCTGCCGGCCCAGGTCGGCGTACTGGTCGAGTTCGAGGGTGACAACGTCGAGGCCGCCCGTGGTGCCGCCATGCAGGCCGCCGCGATGCGCCCGCTGTACACCACCCGCGACGAGGTCCCGGCCGAGACGGTCGAGAGCGAGAAGCGGATCGCCGAGGCGACCGCCCGCGAGGAGGGCAAGCCCGAGGGCGCCCTGCCGAAGATCGTCGAGGGCCGGGTGAACGGGTTCTACAAGGACGTCGTGCTGCTCGAGCAGGCGTCGGTCCAGGAGAGCAAGAAGACCGTGAAGGCCGTGCTCGACGAGGCCGGCGTGACCGTGAAGCGGTTCGCCCGCTTCGAGGTCGGCGCCTGATCGCAGGAAAAGCACAGTTCTTCATCGACGAGGAGGCCGGAATCGTGACGGAAACCCTGGGTACCGAGACGAGTCCGGCCTCTTCGCCGTTCGCTCCGGCCTATCACCGGGTGCTGCTCAAGCTGTCGGGTGAGGTGTTCGGCGGCGGCAAGCTCGGCGTCGACCCCGACGTGGTGAATTCGATCGCCAAGCAGATCGCCGAGGTGGCCCGGGCCGGAGTCCAGGTCGCCGTGGTGGTCGGTGGCGGCAACTTCTTCCGCGGTGCCGAGTTGCAGCAGCGCGGGATGGAGCGCAACCGGGCCGACTACATGGGCATGCTCGGCACGGTGATGAACTGCCTGGCGCTGCAGGACTTCCTGGAGAAGCTCGGCATCGAGACCCGGGTGCAGACCGCGATCACGATGGGCCAGGTCGCCGAGCCGTACATTCCGCGCAAGGCCGAGCGGCACCTGGAGAAGGGCCGCGTGGTGATCTTCGGCGCCGGCTCCGGCATGCCGTACTTCTCCACCGACACGGTCGCCGCCCAGCGCGCGCTCGAGATCGGCGCCGAGGCGCTGCTGATGGGCAAGCAGGGTGTGGACGGGGTCTACGACTCCGACCCGAAGAAGAACCCGGACGCGGTCAAGTTCGACCAGCTGTCCTACGACGACTTCCTCGCCCGCGGTCTGCGGGTGGCCGACGCGACCGCGATCAGCCTGGCCCGCGACAACGCGCTGCCGATCGTGATCTTCGGCCTCGAGGAGGGCAACATCGCCAAGGTCGTCCACGGCGAGAAGATCGGCACGGTCGTCTCCCCGGGCCAGTAGCCCCAGGTACGGCCTCCGAGTACGCCGCGGGACGACGCAGGCCCGGTCGTAGGAGTGGTCACGGTGTACCACTAGGATCGTTGGACACAGGTTGTGTCCGTTATCTGGTAAACCTGCGTCCGTAGGGTTGGAGTATGGCCGCGCCGAGCGGCCCTGAGGAAGCGAGGAATGTCGTGATCGACGAAGCTCTCCGCGAAGCCGAGCAGAAGATGGCGAAGGCCGTGGAGGTCGCGAAGGACGACTTCGCCGCGATCCGCACCGGCCGGGCGCACCCGCAGATGTTCGCGAGCATCCTGGCCGACTACTACGGCACCCCGACGCCGCTGCAGCAGCTCGCCGGTTTCCAGGTGCCCGAGCCCCGCACCGTGCTGATCTCGCCGTACGACAAGGGTGCGATGACGGCGATCGAGAAGGCGATCCGCGACTCGGACCTGGGCGTGAACCCGGGCAACGACGGCGCGGTCATCCGCGTGGTGATGCCGCAGCTGACCGAGGAGCGGCGCAAGGAGTACATCAAGGTCGCCAAGACCAAGGCCGAGGAAGCCAAGGTCTCGGTGCGCAACATCCGCCGGCACGCCATGGACCAGGTGCACAAGACGGTCAAGGCCGGCGATGCGGGCGAGGACGAAGGCAAGAGTGCTGAGAAGCGGCTCGACGGGTTGACGAAGAAGTACGTCGACTCCATCGACGAGCTGCTCAAGCACAAGGAAGCCGAACTGCTCGAGGTGTGATGGGCGTCGAGAGCACGCCCGCGCCGACCCCGAGCCGCGCCGGGCGGAACCTGCCTGCGGCGATCGCGGTGGGTGTCGGTCTCGGCGCGCTGATCCTCGGATCCCTGTTCTGGCAGAAGGTCCTGTTCACCGTCCTGGTGCTGGCGGTCGTCCTGATCGCCGTCGACGAGATGATCAAGGCCCTGCGCACCGGCGGCGCGGTGATCCCGCGGATCCCGGTGTTCGCCGGTACGGCGGCGATGCTGGTGGCGGCCTACTTCGGTGGGCCGATGGCGCTCCTGGTCGCGCTGGCGGCCACGGTGCTGGCGACGATCTTCTGGCGGATGCCGGGCGGATCGGTGGGCTTCGTCCGCGACACCAGCGCCGGCGTGTTCCTGATCGGCTACGTGCCGCTGCTGGCCGGGTTCGCGATCCTGCTGGTCCAGCCGGAGGCGGACGGCCCCGAGCGGGTGGTCACGTTCTTCCTGGTCGTGGTCGCCAGTGACGTCGGCGGTTACGCGGCCGGTGTCCTGTTCGGCAAGCACCCGATGGCGCCGACGATCAGCCCGAAGAAGTCCTGGGAAGGTTTCGCCGGCTCGGCTCTCTTCTGTATCGGAGCCGGCATCGGCTCGGTGGTCTGGCTGCTCGACGGCGACTGGTGGGCCGGTGCGATCGTCGGTGCGGTCGCCGTACTGACCGCCACGGTGGGCGACCTCGGTGAGTCGATGATCAAGCGCGACCTCGGCATCAAGGACATGTCGAACCTGCTGCCGGGACACGGCGGTGTGATGGATCGTCTGGACTCGTTGCTGGCCACGGCCCCTGCGGTCTGGCTGCTGCTGCACGTGTTGGTGAAGTCGTGACTGTCGCGCCGGACGGACGGTCCCTGGTGGGCGGCGTCGTACGGCTGGACCGGCTGCGGGACGGCGACATCGAGGAGCTGTACGCCGCGATCGGCAACGAGCAGGTGTACGCCGGGGGATTCGGCGGAGGGATCGCGGGAATGCCGGGGAGCGCGGAGGCGATGCGGGCCGAGTGGATCCCGGCCGCGGAGAAGCGATTCGCCTATGTGGTCCGGTTGGTTGCCGATGGCACCGTCGTCGGTACGTCGAGTCTCGGCGATGTCGACGTACCCAACGAGAGCATCCACCTCGGCTGGACCGGCTACGCGCCGGCGGTCTGGGGTACGGCGGTCAATCCGGCGGCCAAGCTCCTGCTGCTCCAGCATGCCTTCGAGGACTGCGAATTCGGCCGGGTGAAGATCCAGACCGGGTCCAAGAACACCCGGTCGCAGGCCGCCATCGCCAAGCTCGGTGCGACTCGTGAGGGCGTGCTGCGCCGGCACAAGCGTTTGGCGGACGGCTCGTTCCGCGACACCGTGGTGTTCTCGATCCTGGCCGACGAATGGCCCGATGTCCGCAAGCGCCTAGAGGCGCGCATTAACCGGTAGCGCGAGTTCCGCGAGAGCGGCGTACGACGCCAGCAGGTCGGCCCGGTCGAAGGTGTTCGTGGTGATCAGCACCTCGTCAGCGCCGGTACGACGCACCAGACCGCCGAGTGCCGTGTCCACCTCGTCAGGTGTGCCGTAGATCTGGCCTCGGAGACCGTTCTCGAAGAACTCTTGCTCGCGAGCGGTCAGGTCAGTTGGCACGTCCGGTTGCAGTGGCGGGAACACGCCGCGCGTGCGTGAGTACGCGCTGGCCCATGCCTCGGGCAACAGGATCTGCCGGGCAGCTTCGGTGGTGTCCGCGACGGCGGCGGTGACGGCGAGGATGACGTAGGGTTCCGGCGCCCAGGCCGATGGCTGGAAGGTCGTGCGGTACTGGTCGAGGGTCGCGAGCACCTCAGATTCGGAGCGAGCGGCGAGGACCACCGGCAGGCCCAGAGATGCTGCGATCGCAGCGCCTTCGCCAACCGCGAGGATGAATGGCGGGATGTGCAGACCTTCGCCAGGACGTGCGTGAACCTGGTTCTGCTGCGTGCCGGCTAGGTAGCCGATGAGCTCGCGGACCTGTGCAGCGAAGTCTTCAGCTGCATCCTTCTCGACGCCCAGAGCGCGACGGATACCGTTCGTGAAGCCGACTGATCGACCGAGGCCCATGTCGATCCGGCCCGGGTACAGCGACTCCAGGACCCCGAACTGCTCGGCCACCACGAGTGGCCGGTGGTTCGGCAGCATCACGCCGCCTGTGCCTACACGGATTCGCCGCGTGCGTGCAGCAACCGCAGCCGCCAGCACAGTGGGAGCCGAGCCGACCACTCCGGGAACGCTGTGGTGCTCGGACACCCAGAAACGCTTGTAGCCAAGCTCTTCGACCTGCCGTGCCAACTCGACGGTCGCACGCAGTGTCTCGGCTTCTGTCTCACCTACTCGCGTCCGCGAGCGGTCCAGGATGGACAGGGGAACGCCGGACAGAGCAGCCATGATGCAGAGTCCAACGGCCGAAACAGAGCCCTCATTCCCCCAACAGCTCCCGCAGATCGGCGCGGAAGCGCTCGCCGTCGGGCAGGGGAGCAAGGAACTCGCGCTCGATCTCCTGCCGGATCCGCTCGGCTGTTTCGAAGGTGGACTCGCCCAGCGCGGTCAGCACCACGACGTTGCGGCGACGGTCCTCCGGGCTGCGTCGGCGTTCGACGAAGCCGCGTTCTTCCAGGCCGTCGAGCAGATCACCGATCGAGGTGCGGTCGACCCGGAGCCGGGCGGCCACCTCGAGCTGCGACAGCGGATCCCCGGATGCGACCGCGGACAGCACGGCCAGATCGCGGCCGTTCAGCCCGTGCGGCGCGAGCGCCTTGGTCTGCGCCTCGGTCAGCCGCGCCAGGACGTGTTTGAGCAGGTACCCGAGCCGGTCCGACGCCATACGGGCAAATCTACCGGCAACCTGATCGTCAGGAGTGCTGATCATCAGTTACCCTGACGATTATGGAACTGACCTTCGGTCTGAAGACCACCCCGATGCACGTCCCGTATGCCGACATCCAGCGCGTCTGGCGGGAGGCCGACGAGGTCCCGCAGATCCGCGACGCCTGGCTGTGGGACCACTTCCTGCCACTCGTCGGACCCAAGGATGGTGACGTCCTGGAGGGTTGGACGCTGCTGTCGGCGCTCGCCGCTCAGACGACTCGGCTTCGCCTCGGTTTGCTTGTCACCAGCAACCGGATCCGGCCGCCGGCGGTGCTCGGCAAGATCGCCAGCACGCTGGACGTGATCTCTGGCGGCCGACTCGTCATGGGGCTGGGCGCGGGCGGTACGCATCAGCCGGCCGGCATGGGCGGCATTCCTGGACCGAACCCGGCAGTCGCCGAGTATGCGGCGTACGGGCTGACGCTGGTGCCGCCGGGGGAGGGCGTGGATCGGCTGCGGGAGACGATCGAGATTCTCCGCGGGATGTGGACGCAGGACGTCTTCGACTTTCACGGCCGGTACTACACGCTCGAGCAGAACCGGAACGCGCCGAAGCCGATCCAGCGCCCCGGTCCGCCGCTGCTGATCGGCGGCTGGGGCCACCGGATGATGCGGCTGATCGCGGAGCACGCCGACATCTGGAACATCAGCGGGCCGCCACACAACGACTTCGCTTTTCTCGAAGACCGCGTACGGCGGCTGGACGCGGAGTGCGCACGGATCGGCCGCGACCCGGGAGCGATCAGCCGGTCGCTGCAGCAGATCGTGTCGTACGACGATCCGGCCGCGACGCGCGCGATCGTCGAGCGGGCCGTGCGGCTGGGGTTCGATCACATCGTGCTGTCGCTGCCCCGGCCGTATCCGGAGCGGGCCGTGCGCTGGCTGGTCCGGGAGATCATCGAGCCGGTGGAGGCGGCCGCCGCCTGACCCTTCGAGCTGGATGGAAAGGGCTGGTGAATTTTCTACACCGCAATCCACTCCGGCGACTGCCGCACCCGCCGCCCCGACCGTCTCGGCCGAAGCGGTGGCAGCCGCGAAGTCGGGCAGGTGACCCGGGTGCTCAACAGCCACCTCGGCACCGGCTGGTACGAGACCAAGGGGATGCCGAACGACCCGCCCACCCAGGCGCAGCGCGATCTGCTCTGGCGGGACGTCGTACTCGATATCGACAACAACTACCCGATCGTCGCCAACATCGTCGCCCCGGCCGGCAACCACCCGCCGGGCTACCCGAACTACACGATCTACCACTACTTCACCGTGATCGGGTACGACTCCAGCGACATGACCGTCCTGATCGCCGACCCGGCCGGCTTCGCCCCCACAGCGACGTACTGGCTCACGTTCAACCAGCTCGCCACCTTGATCCCACCGAAGGGCTATTCGGCCTGAGGCGGTACGCCGTACTCACCGGCCGCCCCCGGTGAGTACGGTTTCCGGTGTGATGAGAGAGCCGCGGCTGGAGATCGAGTACTGCACGCAGTGTCGCTGGTTGTTGCGGGCGGCCTGGACCGCGCAGGAGTTGCTGACCACGTTCCCGAAGGAGCTCGGGGAGGTCGCGTTGATTCCGGGCATCGGCGGGGTCTTCGAAGTGCGGCTGGACGGGGAGACGTTGTGGTCGCGGAAGGCCGAGGGTGGGTTCGGCGAGATTCCGACGCTGAAGCAGCTGGTGCGGGATCGGATCGCTCCGGACCGCAAGCTCGGTCACTCGGACCGGAAGGAGCCGGCGCCCGGCGCCGACTTGTGATTCCGGGCACGTGGGGGATGTGAATTTGTGAATGTGGTGGGCGGCAAGGGACAATCGACTGCGTTATGACTACCTCCCTTCCTCTTGTCTTCGATGAGCCGCGCCGTGCCAAGAAGCCGCCGCGGCACCTAGCCGACCTCACCGGGGAGGAGCGGCGTACGGCGGTCGCCGCGCTGGGGGAGCCCGCGTTCCGGGCCAAGCAGCTGTCGAACCACTACTTCTCCCGGCTGGTGTCCGACCCGGCCGAGATGACCGATCTGCCGGCCGCGACCCGCGACAAGCTGGTCGCCGACCTGATGCCTCCGCTGCTGACCCGGGTCCGGGACATGGAGTGCGACAACGGGCAGACCCGCAAGACGCTGTGGAAGCTGCTCGACGGTTCGCTGGTCGAGTCCGTCCTGATGCGGTATCCGGGCCGCGCCACCATGTGCGTGTCGTCGCAGGCCGGCTGCGGGATGGCGTGCCCGTTCTGTGCGACCGGCCAGGCGGGGCTCACCCGCAACATGACCACGGCCGAGATTGTCGAGCAGGTCGTCGACGGTGCGCGGGCGCTCGCGCGCGGTGAGATCGCCGGCGGGCCCGGGCGGGTCAACAACATCGTCTTCATGGGCATGGGCGAGCCGATGGCCAACTACAAGGCCGTGATCGGCGCGGTCCGGCGGTTCACCGATCCGTCGCCGGAGGGTCTCGGGATCTCGGCGCGGGGCGTGACGGTGTCGACCGTCGGCCTGGTGCCGCGGATCAACCAGCTCGCGACCGAGGGGATCCCCGTCACGCTCGCGCTGTCGCTGCACGCGCCGGACGACGAGCTGCGGGACGAGCTCGTGCCGATCAACAACCGCTGGAAGGTCGACGAGGTGCTCGACGCGGCCTGGGGATACGCGCAGCAGACCAAGCGCCGGGTGTCGATCGAGTACGCGATGATCCGCGACATCAACGACCACGCCTGGCGGGCCGACCTGCTGGCGGAGAAGCTCAGGGCCCGCGGCGACTGGGGCTGGGTGCACGTCAACCTGATCCCGCTGAACCCGACGCCCGGCTCGAAGTGGACCGCCTCCGACCCGGCCGACGAGCGCGAGTTCGTCCGCCGTCTCGAGGCCGGCGGCATCCCTACCACCGTCCGCGACACCCGAGGCCAGGAGATCGACGGCGCCTGCGGCCAGCTGGCCGCCGCCAACAAGTGATCGGCCCCGCGTCCGGTGGCGTGAGGGCTACGTGACTGTCGGCCGGCTCACCAAGAGCTGACTGCGGTCCTCACCCGGCATTGCCGAGAATCTTCGCCAGCGCCGCGGGTTGCGAGAACATCGGCCAGTGGCCGGTGGGGAGCTCGACCAGCTCCCAGGATGGTGACTTGAGGTGCTCGGCGACATCGGATGACGGTGTGGCGCCGTCCATCAGGCACTTGATGTACGTCGTCGGCAGCTCGGTGATCGGGTGTGCGGTTGCGGCCGGCTCGGAGATCGCGCGGCCGGGGTGCGGCGTACTGCGGGAGACGATCACGGCGATGGTCTCGTCGGAGAGGTCCTGGCCGACGTAGTCCTCGGCGGTGAGCGGCGGCCAGTAGCCGCCTGACTCGGCCATCTGGCCTTCGACCCAGGCGCGTCCTTCCTCGGACCAGCCGTCGATGAAGGACTTCCCGTCGTGCGGGATGTTGGAGTCGACGTACACCACCCGCCGCAGCCGGTCGCCGATCCGCCCCGCTGCCTGTCCGGTGGGGATCCCGGAGTAGCTGTGCCCCGCGAGTACGACGTCCCGCAGATCGTTGTCCTCGATCACCGCGACGATGTCGTCGACGTGCTCCTGCTGGCCGGCGTCCACGCCCTGCCTCTCGGCAAGCCCGCTCAACGTCACCGGATACACCTCGTGCCCCTCGGCCCGAAGCACCACAGCCACCTCATCCCAAGCCCACCCACCAAGCCAAGCCCCCGGCACCAACACAAAATTCGTCATGCCGCGCACCGTAAACCACCCCACCGACAAACTCAGCTGACGAGTTCGGCCGCCTCGTCGATCGTGTCGACCAGATGGATGGAGTGGGCCAGGGATCGTCCCAAGGCCAAGGACTGGAGGAGGGGCCAGACGGGGACGTGCGCAGTCCAGTGGTTGATGCCGACGAGGATGAGGGGGATTTGGGTGGCTGGGTCGCCGTAGTAGTTGGGGGTTGCGGCTTGGAAGACCTCTTGGACTGTGCCGGCGGCGCCTGGGAGGTAGATGATTCCGCCACGGGCGCGGCTGAGGAGGACGTCTTCGCGCTGCGCGTTGGAGAAGTACTTGGCGATGGCCGACGCGAACACGTTCGGCGGCTCGTGGCCGTAGAACCAGGTTGGGATCGACACGCCGCCGTCGCCGGGGAACTCACGCCGTACGTCGAGCCCTGAAGCGGCCCATGCGGCCACGGAGGGTCGGAACGACGGTACGCGCGCCAGTCCGGTGAGTGCACGGTCGACGGCGGCGTCGTCGTACTCGGAGAGTGACGCACCGAGGTTGGCGGCCTCCATCGCACCAGGGCCGCCGCCGGTGACCACCATGCGCTTGCGGCGGGCGAGCGTACGACCCAGGAGCACCGCGGCTCGGTAGTTGTCGTCGCTCCGGAGTACGCCGTGACCGCCCATCACACCCACCCAGGGCCTGTCGCCGGGCAGTTCGTCGAGGGCATCGGCGATGGCGTGGTCGTGGAGGGCTGCGGCGAGGGTCCGGCTGGTGTCGCCCTTCTCGTCGTGCTGCCGGGACCACGCGTAGATCCGGGCGTCCGGTGTGGCGTCGTACCCGTGCTCGAGGCCGGCGTACAGCTCCTCCGCGTCGTACAGCGTGCCGCGGTAGGAGTCGAAGGGGAGGGACGGGATCGCGGGGAACAGCAGTCCACCGCCGTCGCGGATCCAGGTCTCGGCCTTCTCCTCCAGCGAGCAGCCGAGGAACAGACCGCCCATGGGGCTCAGCTGCAGCAGTTCCGCCGTCCGCCCGGTCAGATCGACCGACTGCACCCGCCATCCGGCCATCGAGGTGGCCCCAGCGGCCACGATCCGATCGAAGTGCTCCAGGGACTCGATGTCCACATGCGGAATGCTCGGCAATGTCACGCAGAGCACCCTAGCGTCCTGCGCCGGCCACTCCTCGGCGCAGGACACTACCGCGATAGATGCCCACTATGAGCGAACGGCGCGATGAGGTAATGCTTAGACATGACACATGCGGAGCTCTGGGAGCGTCACAAGGCCGTCATGCCGGACTGGCTCGCGTTGTACTACGAGGAGCCGATCGAGATCGTGGAGGGGTCCGGCCGCCGGGTCACCGACGGTGAGGGCAACACCTATCTCGACTTCTTCGCCGGCATCCTGACCAACGCGATCGGCTACGACATCGCGGAGATCTCCGAGGCGGTGCGCGAGCAGCTCGGGACCGGGATCGCGCACACCTCGACGGTGTACCTGATCCGCAAGCAGATCGAGCTGGCCGAGCAGATCGCCGAGCTGTCGGGCATCCCGAACGCCAAGGTGTTCTTCGCCAACTCCGGCACCGAGGCGAACGAGACGGCGCTGCTGCTCGCCACCCAGAACCGCCGCTCCAACCAGGTGCTGGCGATGCGCAACTCCTACCACGGCCGCGCTTTCGGTACGGTCGCCATCACCGGCAACCGCGGTTGGTCCGCGAGCAGTCTGTCGCCGGTGAACGTGCAGTACGTGCAGGGCGCGTACCGGTACCGCAGCCCGTTCCGCGACCTGCCCGACGCGGACTACGTCAACGCCTGCGTCGACGACCTGCGCAACGTCATCGAGACCACCACCGCCGGCGATGTCGCCTGCCTGATCGCCGAGCCGATCCAGGGCGTCGGCGGGTTCTCGTCACCGCCCGACGGCCTATACGGCGCCTTCAAGGAGGTGCTCGACGAGTACGGGATCCTGCTCATCTCCGACGAGGTGCAGACCGGGTGGGGACGGACCGGTGAGCACTTCTGGGGGATCCAGGCGCACGACGTCGTACCCGATGCGATGACGTTCGCGAAGGGACTCGGCAACGGGTTCGCGATCGGCGGAGTGGTCGCGCGGGCCGACCTGATGGACAGCATCAAGGCGAACTCGCTGTCCACCTTCGGCGGGAACCCGATCTCGACCAGCGCGGCGAAGGCGACGATCGACTACCTGCTCGATCACGACCTGCAGGCGAACGCGGCCAAGCGCGGCGCCCAGTTGGCCGACGGGCTGCGCGGGATCTCCGAGGAGTTCCCCGAGCTCGGCGACGTCCGCGGCAAGGGCCTGATGCTGGCCGCCGAGATCGTCAAGCCCGACGACCGGAGCCCGGACGCGGCCAGCACCGCCAAACTTCAGCAGGAGACCAAGAACCGCGGCCTCCTGATCGGCAAGGGCGGCCTCTACGGCAACGTCCTCCGGATGGCCCCGCCGATGACCCTGACCGAAGAAGAAACCGCCGAAGCCCTCGACATCATCCGAGACTCCTTCAACACCCTGCGCTGACCAGAGAAGAGCCCCTCCGGGAAGGAGGGGCTCTTCGTGTGTCAGATCGGGGGGATGGCTCCGGCGGCTGCGGTGGCGACGGCGGTCTGGTCGATCTGGTCGGGCGGGATGGGGCCGCCGGCCGAGCGGCCGCGGCGGCGCGTCAGCGCTTCGACCCGCTGGGCGAGGACGCCGAGCAGGTAGTTCACGATCACGAAGATCGCGCCGACGACGATCAGGGCCGGGAGCAGGTTCGACTTGTAGTTGCCGATCTGCTCCGCCTTCCGGAGCAGTTCCTCGTAGGTGATGATGTAGCCGAGTGCGGTGTCCTTCAGGATCACCACCAGCTGGCCGACGATGGCCGGCAGCATCGCGGTGATTGCCTGCGGCAACAGAACCAGCCGCATCGCCTTGGCGGGCGTCAGGCCGATCGCCATCGCCGCCTCGCTCTGTCCCTTCGGCAGCGAGTACACGCCGGAGCGGACCAGCTCGGCGACCACCGCGCCGTTGTACAGCGTCAGGCCGGTGACGACGGCGGCCAGCGCCAGCCGCTCCGGTGGGACGACCTCGTAGTGCGCGTACAGGGCGTAGGTGAACAGCATCATCAGCAGCACCGGCACCGAGCGGAAGAACTCGACGATCACGTTGCAGGGCCACCGGATCCAGGCCGCGAGAGAGAGCCGCCCGACACCCAGCAGCGTCCCGATGACCAACGCCAGGACGACCGAGATGGCGGCGGCGGTCAGCGTGCCGATCAGGCCGGGGATCAGGTACTGGGTCCAGATCTCGCCGGTCAGGAACGGCTTCCACTTGGCCGCGGTGAGCTGGCCCTTCTCGTTGAACTTGTCGATGACGAACCACAGCACCAGGAGCAGGACGACGACGCTGCCCACGCCGACGGCGGCGTACAGGCGCTTGGCGCGCGGGCCGGGCGCGTCGAACAGAACGCTGCTGTTGCTCATCGCTTCACCGCCAGCCGCTTGGACATCGAGGTGAACAGCATTCCGACCGGAAGGGTCAGGATGACGAAGCCGATCGCGAAGATGCCGAACACCACGAAGATCACGTCGGGCCGGTTCTCCATCATCACCTTCATCACCGCGGAGGCCTCCGTGACGCCGATGACAGAGGCGACTGTCGAGTTCTTGGTCAGGGCGATCAGCACGTTGCCCAGTGGGGCGATCGCACCGCGGAACGCCTGCGGGAGTACGACGTACCGCAGCGTCTTCAGGAACGGCAGGCCGATCGCCCGGGCCGCCTCGGCCTGGCCCAGCGGGACCGTGTTGACACCACTGCGGATCGCCTCGGCCACGAAGGACGCGTGGTAGACCGACAGGCCGAGGACAGCGAGCCGGAAGTTGTTGTCGGTGATGAAGGTGTTCGAGCCCTTGTTCGCCAGCGAGACGCCGAGCTGCAGGAACAGCCCGAGGTTGCAGAACACGATGACCAGGGTCAGCGGTGTGTTCCGGACGATGTTCACGTAGGCGGTGCCGATCACCTGCAGCACCCGAACCGGGGAGACCCGCATCACCGCCACACCGGTGCCGATCAGCAGCGCGAACACCGCCGACAGCAGCGTGAGGTAGATGGTCGTCCGGAAGGCTTGCAGGCCGTCGTACTCGACGAAGAACTCCGAAATCACGTCCATGTTTCTCCAGCTGGGAACGAGGTGGAGATCAGCACGCCGGGGAGAGACCGCGTGCGCGGCCCCTCCCCGGCGATGTCAGATCAGGCGCAGGCGTCGAAGGTCTTCGGCGGGTTCGTCGCCGGGTCGAGCTTCAGCCCGGACGAGCCGAGGTTCTTGTCGAAGGCCTTCTGCCACTCGCCGGAGTCGACCATCTTCTTCAGCGCGTCGTTGACCTTGGTGCAGGTCTCGGTGTCGCCCTTCTTCAGGCCGACGCCGTACCGCTCGGTCGAGAACGTCTTGCCGACCACCTTGAACTTGCCCTTGTTCGCCTCCTGCGAGGCGTAGCCGGCCAGGATGGTGTTGTCGGTGGTCACCGCGTCGATCGCGCCGGCGCCGAGCGCCTCCACGCACTTGGAGTAGGTGTCGTACTCCTGCAGCTGCACCGTCTTGGCGAACTTGTCCTTGACCTTCTGCGCCGAGGTGGAGCCGGTTACCGAGCACAGCTTCTTGCCGTTCAGCGTCTCCGGACCAGTGATGTCGGTGTTGTCGGCCTTGACCAGCAGGTCCTGGCCGGCGGTCAGGTACGGGCCGGCGAACGAGACCTTCTCCTTGCGGGCGTCGGTGATCGAGTAGCTCGCGAAGATCATCTTCACCTGGCCGTTCTGCAGCAGCGTCTCGCGCTGTGCCGACGGCGATTCCTTGAAGGTGACGTCACCGTAGCCGAGCTCCTTGGCGACGTAGTTGGCGACGTCGACGTCCATCCCGGTGTAGTTCGCGCCTTCCTTCAGGCCGATACCGGGCTGGTCGAACTTGATGCCGATGGTGACCTTCTCGCCACCGCTGGAGCCCGAGGCTGAGTCGGAGCCCGAGTCGTCGCCGCAGGCCGCCAGTCCGGTCGCAGCCAGACCCGCGATCCCGAGGGCAGCGATGATTCGCTGTCGCATTGTCATTTCCTCCGTTGGTTCGGTACTGCGCTGGGAACGGCCAGAGCGGTCAGTGGGTGAGGATCTTCGACAGGAAGTCCTGGGCCCGCTTGGTCTGCGGATCGGTGAAGAACTTCTCCGGCTCGGCTTCCTCGACGATCTGCCCGTCGGCCATGAAGACGACCCGGTTCGCCGCACGGCGGGCGAAGCCCATCTCGTGGGTGACCACGACCATGGTCATGCTCTGACCGGCCAGGTCGACCATCACGTCGAGGACCTCTTTGATCATCTCCGGGTCCAGAGCCGAGGTCGGCTCGTCGAACAGCATCACCTTCGGGTCCATCGCCAGTGCGCGGGCGATCGCCACCCGCTGCTGCTGGCCACCGGACAGTTGTGCCGGGTACTTGTGGGCCTGCGCGGCGACGCCGACCCGGTCGAGCAGCGCCCGGGCGTTCTCGTCGGCCTCGGCCTTGCCCTGGCCACGGACCTTCATCGGGCCGAGGGTGACGTTCTGCAGGATCGTCTTGTGCGCGAACAGGTTGAAGGACTGGAACACCATGCCGACGTCGGCGCGCAGTCTGGCCAGTGCCTTGCCCTCACTGGGCAGCGGCTGGCCGTCGAGCGTGATGGTGCCGTTGTCGATCGGCTCCAGCCGGTTGATCGCGCGGCAGAGCGTCGACTTGCCGGATCCGGACGGACCGATCACCACGACGACCTCGCCCTTGGCGATGGACAGGTTGATGTCCTTCAGGACGTGCAACTCGCCGAAATGTTTGTTGACGTCGGTCAGCGCAACCAGACCGGTTTTCGTCAAGGTACCGGAATCGCTCATGGCCAGAACCTAGCGGAGCCTAGGGTTCGGTCGCAGCGCTGAGTGGTTCCACGGTGGTAACGATCTGCAATATATGGCGCGGTCTGTGATCGAATCCTCACAGGCCGTTCATCTGTATTACTACCTGATGTGAACGGCCCGTCAGGTGACGATTCCGTACTCGCGGATCTTGCGGTAGATGGTTGCCCGGGACATCCCGAGGGCTGCGGCCGCGGCTTGTTTCTCGCCGTCGTACATGGACAGGGCGTCGACGATCGCATCCCGTTCGAGGGCTTCGATCGGGGTCAGTTGGCGACGGGTCGTGGCCCGGCACTCGGGTGGCAGGTCGGCCAGTTCGACCACGCCGGACCGGCGTCGCCGGGCGACCGCCGTGAGTACCGCGCGCAGGTGGGTGATGTTGCCCGCCCACGGCAGTCGCATGAGCTGGTTCATCGTCGTGGTGGAGAACGTGAGGCCGCTGATGCCGGACTTTGCCAGCAGTGATCGGACCAGGGCCGGAATGTCTTCCAGGTGATGCCGTAGCGGCGGCACCTCGACGGTCCGGGGGAAGAAGGCCAACAGCCGGCCGGCGATCTCGGACCGGTCTGCGGGCCGGGTCAGCGCGACCCAGGCGTCCCCGGCGATCGCGCCGTCGCGGACGTTCTGCAGCAACTCGGTGAGACCGTCGAGAACCTCGCCGGTCAGCAGATGCGCTCGCCGGATGATCAGATCGGCCCCGGACTCCAGCTCCGCGCGTGCCTCGGCCAGTAGGTCGTCGCCCGTCACCTCGGGATCGAGAACGGCCAGCCGCCGACTCGGTGCGACGTGCCGGCGGACCGCACGCAGCAAGGACAACTTGCCTGCCCCCGGTTCACCGTCGGCGATCAACCATTCGGACCGGCTGCACGCATCCAGCAACTCCTGGGTGACGTGTTGCCAGACCGCACTCGTCCCGGTCGTCCCGGGAACCAACGGGAACCGGGCCGCGCTGCGAGCCGGCGGCCGCTGTTCCTTGATCTGGATGACCCCACCGGCCAGGGTGTCGCCGACGAATGTCGGCCGGTAGGCCATCCGCGCGGTCGTCCCGCTGGGCAGGTCGGTCATGAACACCACTGGCTTGGTGCCGCCACGCGCATCGCGAGTGCGGTCGATCAGCGCCGCCTGGTCGATCGCGTCGAACCGTGCCTGCGCGTAGGCGTTCATCATGAACACCTCGTCGCCGAGCGCGAGCACCGGTCCGCCACTGTGCCGGCAGGCCGCGTAGTAGTCGCTCAGCAAGGCGTGGTCGAGTGCGTTCGCCTCCTCGACGACTCGGTCGTGGATCCGCCGGGCCGCGAGTTTCGCGAACGACAGCAGGATCGAGTTCGAGTTCCTGGCCTGGGTGGTGATGTCCAGTACGCCGAGCAGCCCGCCGGTGATCGGATGGGTAATCGTCGCCCCGGCACACGAGAACATTCGTAATTTCCCGTTGTAATGCTCAGCTCCGTGGACCAGGATCGGCCCGCCCACCTCGAGCGCCGTACCGATCCCGTTGGTCCCGACCTCGGACTCGGCGTACTGGAATCCAGGCGCGAGGTCGACCGAATCCAGCCGCCGCAGCAGGGCGGGGTCACCGCCCCGGCGGTCGAGGACGACACCCTTCCCGTCGGTCAGGATGATGCAGACCGGCTCGTTGTGGAGCTCCGACGACAGCGCGTCGATCACCGGCCGGGCTGCCCGCATCAGCGTGGTCTCGCGGTCGATCCGGTCGAAGTACGTCGGCGCTGGGCGGTCGATGTCCACCTGGGAAGCGTGCGAACGCTCCCATGAGACCCGGATGGGGTCCCGGACCGGCAGTGCAGCGTCCATGGGCCGACTCCTTCGCGTCCGTCACCAGCGGAACTGCTCCCACGGTAGCGGGCTCCGGTGTGACCGCCATCTCACATTGAGACACGAATCTGCCCGCCTGACGGCTTTCATCCCTGTTTAACGCAGCCCGCCGTACCGCAGGAGCCGCCGGAAACGCCGGCTCCCGATCATGGAGGCACACATTGAGCAGGCAGAGTCTCACCAAGGCGCACGCCAAGATCACCGAGCTGTCGTGGGAACCGACCTTCGCGACGCCGGCCACCCGGTTCGGGACCGACTACACGTTCGAGAGGGCGCCGAAGAAGGATCCCCTCAAGCAGATCATGCGCTCCTACTTCCCGATGGAGGAGGAGAAGGACAACCGCGTGTACGGCGCCATGGACGGCGCGATCCGCGGCAACATGTTCCGCCAGGTGCAGCAGCGCTGGCTGGAATGGCAGAAGCTGTTCCTCAGCATCATCCCGTTCCCGGAGATCTCGGCGGCCCGGGCGATGCCGATGGCGATCGACGCCGTCCCGAACCCGGAGATCCACAACGGGCTCGCTGTGCAGATGATCGACGAGGTCAGGCACTCGACGATCCAGATGAACCTGAAGCGGCTGTACATGAACAACTACATCGACCCGGCCGGTTTCGACATGACCGAGAAGGCGTTCGCGAACAACTACGCGGGCACCATCGGCCGGCAGTTCGGCGAGGGGTTCATCACCGGTGACGCGATCACCGCCGCGAACATCTACCTGACCGTCGTGGCCGAGACCGCCTTTACCAACACGCTGTTCGTGGCGATGCCGGACGAGGCCGCGGCCAACGGCGACTACCTGCTGCCGACGGTGTTCCACTCGGTGCAGTCCGACGAGTCGCGGCACATCAGCAACGGCTACTCGATCCTGCTGATGGCACTCGCCGACGAACGCAACCGGCCGCTGCTCGAGCGCGACCTGCGCTACGCGTGGTGGAACAACCACTGTGTCGTGGACGCGGCCATCGGCACCTTCATCGAGTACGGCACGAAGGACCGCCGCAAGGACCGGGAGAGCTATGCGGAGATGTGGCGCCGCTGGATCTACGACGACTACTACCGCAGCTACCTGCTGCCGCTGGAGAAGTACGGCCTCACCATCCCGCACGACCTGGTCGAGGAGGCCTGGAAGCGGATCGTGGACAAGGGCTACGTGCACGAGGTGGCACGGTTCTTCGCCACCGGATGGCCGGTCAACTACTGGCGGATCGACGCCATGACCGACAAGGACTTCGAGTGGTTCGAGTCGAAGTACCCGGGCTGGTACTCCAAGTACGGCAAGTGGTGGGAGAACTACAACCGGCTCGCCTACCCGGGCAGGAACAAGCCGATCGCGTTCGAGGAGGTCGGGTACCAGTACCCGCACCGCTGCTGGACCTGCATGGTGCCGGCGCTGATCCGTGAGGACATGGTGGTCGAGAAGGTCGACGACCAGTGGCGCACGTACTGCTCGGAGACCTGCTACTGGACCGACGCGGTCGCGTTCCGCAGTGAGTACGACGGCCGGCCGACCCCCAACATGGGACGCCTGACCGGCTTCCGTGAGTGGGAGACCCTGCACCACAACAAGGACCTGGCCGACATCGTCCAGGACCTCGGGTACGTGCGGGACGACGGCAAGACGCTGATCGGGCAGCCACATCTGGACCTGGACGACCCGAAGAAGATGTGGACCCTCGACGACGTTCGCGGCAACACGTTCATGAGCCCCAACGTGCTGCTGAACGAGATGTCCGACGCCGAGCGCGAGGCCCACGTGGCGGCGTACAAGGCCAACGGCACCCGCGCCGCCTGACCCACCCCGAGCCGGCTGGTGGCGCCGCCGACGCATCGTCGCCACCAGCCGTTCCACCCCAGCCTGAGGAGGCCCGACGTGGCCGACACCCACCGGATCCGGTTCGAACCGGTCGACATCGAGATGGACGTCACCGAGGACGACAAGATCCTCGACGCGGCGTTCCGCCAGGGCATCCACCTGATGCACGGCTGCAAGGAGGGGCAGTGCTCCGCCTGCAAGTCGTACATCCTCGAGGGTGACCTGCAGATGGAGCGCTACTCCACCTTCGCCTGCAACGACGCCGAGGTCGCCGAGGGCTATGTGCTGCTGTGCCGGGCCCACGCGTTCAGCGACTGCACGATCGAGCTGCTCAACTACGACGAGGACGAGCTGCTCGGCGGCATCGCGATCCAGACCGTGACCGCCCGGGTCGCGGCGATCGAGCCGGTCACCCGCGACATCGTCTCGTTGCGGCTCACCACCGCGGTGCCGTTCGAGTTCAGGCCGGGCCAGTACGTCGACATCACCATCCCCGGCACCGACGACCACCGGTCGTTCTCGATGGCGACGACGCAGTCGACCCCGGACCAGCTCGAGTTCCTGATCAAGAAGTACCCGGGCGGCCGGTTTTCCGCGCTGCTGGACGGCGAGCTCGAGGTCGGCGACGAGCTGTCGCTGACCGGGCCGTACGGCTCGTCCACCCTCAAGGACGGCCACGTGCTCCCGGTCGTCTGTGTCGCCGGCGGGGCCGGGATGGCGCCCATCCTGTCCATCCTGCGGCACCTGCGGGAGACCGGGAGTACCCGGCCGGTCCGGTTCTACTACGGCGCCCGGACGGCCGGCGACCTGTTCTACCTCGACGCGATCCGCGAGCTCGGTGCGGACCTGACCGGGTTCGAGTTCATCGCCTGCCTGTCCGAGTCGGCCGACGGCGCGGACGGCCTCGAGCCCGAGATCGGCAACGTCACCGACATCGTCGAGCGGAGGGAGGCCGAGCTGCACCGCAGCGAGATCTACCTGTGCGGCCCGCCGCCGATGGTCGACGCCGCACTGTCGTTGCTGGAGGCAAGCAACGTGCCGAAGGACCAGGTCTTCTACGACAAGTTCACCAGTCCCGTGACAACCGATGGAGTCTGAGATGGCGCAATCCATAGCACCGAAGCAGCGCAGTTTCCCGACGATCGAGTTCACCGACTCCGAGGCCGGCGCGCTGGAGTTCCCGAGCTCGACGAGCCGGTCCTACAACTACTACAAGCCGGCCAAGCTGCGCGCGACGATGTACGAGGACGTCACCGTCGACGTGCAGCCGGACCCGGAGCGGCACCTGAGCCAGGGCTGGATCTACGGCTTCGGCGACGGTCCCGGCGGCTACCCGAAGGAGTGGACCGCCGCGAAGTCCTCGAACTGGCACGCGTTCCTCGACCCGAACGAGGAGTGGAACCAGACGATCTACCGGAACAACTCCGCGGTCGTCCGGCAGGTCGACCTCGGCCTGCAGAACGCCAAGCGGGCCCGGGCGTACGACGCCTGGAACCCGGCCTGGCTGAAGTTCGTCGAGCGCAATCTCGGCGCCTGGATGCACGCCGAGAACGGTCTCGCCCTGCACGTGTTCACGAGCATCCAGCGGTCCGGTCCGACGAACATGATCAACACCGCGGTCGCCGTCAACGCCGCCCACAAGATGCGGTTCGCCCAGGATCTCGCCCTGTTCAACCTGGACCTGTCCGAGGCCGACGTACCGTTCGACGGCGCGGCCCACAAGGAGGTCTGGAAGAGCGCGCCGGAGTGGCAGCCGACGCGTGAGGTGGTCGAGCGGCTGACCGCCGTGGGCGACTGGTGCGAGCTGTTGTTCGCCACCAACATCGTCTTCGAGCAGCTGGTCGGATCGCTGTTCCGGACCGAGCTGGTGATGCAGATCGCGGCCCGCAACGGCGACTACATCACGCCGACGATCGTCGGCACCGGTGAGCATGACTACGACCGCGACCTCGGCTACACCCGCAACCTGTTCCGGTTGCTGACCCGGGACGCCGAATTCGGCGAGACCAACAAGGCGCTGTTCGGCGAGTGGATGGCGACGTGGGTGCCGCGTTGCCTCGACGCCGCGCACGCGCTGCAGCCGATCTGGTCGCAGCCGGCCGAGAAGTCCGTCACCTTCGCGGTGAGCCTGGACGCGGCCAAGCAGAAGTTCCGTTCCCTGCTCGAGGACCTCGGGCTCGACACTCCGAAGGAGCTGGACCAGTGAGCATGCAGTTCGGATCTGAGACCGAGTTCTCCAACAAGTGCGGTGTGACCCTGATGAACACCCCGATCGGCCGCGTCGTCGCCCAGGTGATGGGCGCCAAGGACGGGGTCGAGCTGACCGAGTACCCGTCGATGATCCGGGTGGACGGAATCGGCCTGCTCGACTTCGACTACGCCGAGCTGTCCGAGGCGCTCGGGTCGGAGTTCGACGGCTCGGTGTTCGAGGAGATCAGCTCCACCCACTACGGCCGGATGGTGCACCTGGACGACAAGACCATCCTGTTCGCCAGCCCCGAGGACGCCGCCGAGTACATCGGCTTCGACCTCACCGCGAAGTGAGGGCGCATGTACGAGAAGAACGGTGAGAAGTACTTCGTCGTCGACGCGCACATCGCCCTGTGGGACGCGCGGGCGGCGAACCAGAAGAACATCCACGGCAAGCAGTTCATCGACTGCTTCTACGACTACCACAAGAACCTCAGCCCCGAAGAGGTCGTCTGGGACTACGACACCTACACCTACTACGGCGGCCAGCGGCTGCTGAAGGACCTCTTCGAGGACGGGTACGTCGACCACGCGATCTTCCAGCCGGCCATCCTGAGCGACTTCTACCACAACGGATTCGGCCAGACCGAGGAAGCGCTCGCGCTGACGAAGGCGAACCCGGGCAAGCTCACCTACAACCACGCCTGGGACCCGAGGCACGCGGAGGCGGGCCTCGAGCAACTGCGCAAGGACGCGGCCCGGATGAACCTGCAGGGCGTCAAGCTCTACACCGCCGAGTGGTGCGGCGACTCGCGCGGCTGGAAGCTGGACGACCCCTGGTCGCGCCGTTACCTCGAGGAATGCCTGAAGCTCGGGATCAAGAACATCCATGTCCACAAGGGCCCCACCATCCGGCCGCTGGATAGGGACTCGTTCGACGTCGCCGACATCGACAAGGTGGCGACCGACTACACCGAGCTGAACTTCATCGTCGAGCACGTCGGCCTGCCGCGGCTCGAGGACTTCTGCTGGATCGCGACCCAGGAACCCAACGTGTACGGCGGTCTCGCGGTGGCGATGCCGTTCATCCACAGCCGGCCCGGGTACTTCGCGCAGATCATCGGTGAGCTGCTCTACTGGATCGGCGAGGATCGGATCCTGTTCTCCAGCGACTACGCGCTCTGGACGCCGAAGTGGCTGGTGGAGAAGTTCGTCGACTTCCAGATCCCCGCGGAGTTGACCGAGTACGCGCCGATCACGGTCGAGCAGAAGAAGAAGATCCTCGGACTCAACGCGGCGGCGCTGTACGGCCTCGACGTACCCGAGGAGCTCAGGCTTCCCGCTGGCGTCGGCTCGAAGGAAGAAGCCGTGGCATCATGACCGCGGTCGCGCAGACGACACAGGCCGGACCAGCTCTGGAGACGGAGGTCGTGGCGGCGCTGGCGACCGTCGTCGACCCCGAGCTGGACCAGCCGATCACCGACCTCGGCTTCGTGCGGTCGATCCGGATCGACGACGCCGGCGTGACCGTCCATCTCCGGCTGCCGACCTCGTTCTGCGCGCCCAACTTCGCCTACCTGATGGCATCCGACGCGGTCGACGCCCTGCGTCGGGTGCCTCAAGTAGGGAAGGTGAAGGTGCTGCTGGACGAGCACCACGACTCGGACAAGATCAACGCCGGCCTGGCCGCTGACGCCGGCTACCTCGGCACCTTCGGGTCCGAGGCCGAGCAGGACCTGGACGAGCTCCGCCGCATCTTCCAGCGCAAAGCACACACGGCCGCGATGGAGCGGTGCGTGATGGCGCTGCTCAAGACGACGGGCCGGACCGTCGACGAGCTGCACCGGCTCACCCTCGGCGAGCTTCCCGGTGGTCCGCACAAGGACGCGCTGCTACGCCGCCGGACCGGCATCGGGCTCGGTATCCGGCCGGACGACCTGGTGCTCGTCGACGACGACGGCGTACCGGTGCCGCCCGAAGCAGTGCCGCTGCGGTTGCGGTTCGCCAAGGCGGTGCGGATCTCGGTCGAGGGCAACGCGCACTTCTGCCGGGGCCTGCTGGCCACCCGGTACGACGACGAGCCGGGCGGCCTGGCCACCCGGATCACCAACACGAGGAGGACCACATGAGAGCCGTCCAGGTCGTCGGCTATCACAGCAAGCTTCAGCTCACCGACGTACCCGAGCCGAAGATCACCGGGCCGCTCGACGTCGTCGTCAGGATCGGTGGCGCGGGCGTCTGCCGGACCGACCTTCACATTCTCGAAGGACAGTGGGCCGAGAAGAGCGGCGTACGGCTTCCGTACACGATCGGCCACGAGAACGCGGGCTGGGTGCACGCCGTCGGCGACGCCGTCACGCATGTCGCGGTCGGCGACAAGGTGATCCTGCACCCGCTGGTCACCTGCGGTCTGTGCCGTGCCTGCCGCTCCGGCGACGACGTGCACTGCGAGTCCAGCAGTTTCCCGGGGATCGACACCGACGGCGGGTACGCCGAGTACCTGCACACGACCGCCCGCAGCGTCGTGCGGATCGACGACAGCCTGGAGCCGGCCGATGTGGCGGCGCTGGCCGACGCCGGGCTGACGGCGTACCACGCGGTGGTCAAGGCAGCCCGG
Source organism: Kribbella sp. NPDC026596 (assembly GCF_040638415.1). Classification (NCBI taxonomy): domain Bacteria; kingdom Bacillati; phylum Actinomycetota; class Actinomycetes; order Propionibacteriales; family Kribbellaceae; genus Kribbella; species Kribbella sp. NPDC026596. Next base: position 136,661 of record NZ_JBEZYF010000013.1, read on the forward strand.
GCGCTGCGGCCGGGTGCGGTGTGCGTGATGATCGGGGCCGGCGGCCTCGGGCACATCGGGGTCCAGGTGATGAAGGCGATCTCGGCCGCCACCGTGGTCGTCGTCGACCGCAACAAGGCCGCGGTCGACCTGGCCGTCGAGATCGGTGCCGACCACGGAATCGTTGCCGATGGCACCCAGGTGGAGCAGGTCCGGGAGCTGACCGGCGGGGCCGGCGCCGAGGCCGTCGTCGACTTCGTCGGTGAGGGCGGCGCGACCGCCGACGGGGTGGCGATGCTGCGGCGGGCCGGCAACTACTACGTCGTCGGGTACGGCGAGAACCTCGACGTACCGACCATCGACCTGATCTCGACCGAGATCAACTTCATCGGGAACCTGGTCGGCTCCTACAACGACCTGCAGGACCTGATGGAGCTCGCGGCCCAGGGGAAGGTCGCACTGCACACCACGAAGTACCCGCTGGCGCAGTTCCAGCAAGCCCTCGACGACCTCGACCACGGCAAGGTCCGCGGCCGGGCGATCCTCATCCCGTGACAGCGAAGGCGGTCTGACCATGGCGAAAGAAGTACGGTTCAACACGGATGCGCGGCGGTTGCTCGAGTCCGGGGTGAACGCGCTCGCGGACGCGATCAAGGTGACGCTGGGGCCGAAGGGCCGCAACGCGGTCCTGGAGAAGCTGACCGGTCCACCGACCATCACCAACGACGGAGTCACCATCGCGCGGGAGATCCAGCTGCGCGAGCCGTTCGCCAACATGGGCGCACAGCTGGTGAAGGAAGTCGCGATGAAGACCAACGGCGTGGTCGGCGACGGCACCACCACCGCGACGGTGCTCGCCCAGGCGATGGTTCGCGAGGGCCTGCGCGCGGTCGACGCCGGCGCGAACCCGATGCGCGTACGGCGTGGCATCGAGCAGACCGTGCCGCTGGTCATCGAGACCCTGCGGAGCCGGGCCGTCTCCGTCGGCGGTCAGGACGAGCTGCGGCACATCGCGACCCTGGCGGCCAGCGACGACGAGACCATCGGCGCGGTGATCGCGGACGCGGTCGACTGGGTCGGGCGCAACGGTGTCGTCACCACGGAGGAGTCCGACACGCTGGGGATGTCGGTGGAGGTTGTCGACGGCATCGAGTTCGACCACGGGTACGTCTCGGCGTACATGGTCACCGACCGGGAGCGGATGGAGACCGTCTACGACAACCCGGTGATCCTGCTGACGAACAAGAAGATCAGCCAGGTGCAGGACATCATGCCGACCATCGAGGTGGCCAAGCGCGCGGATCGTGCGCTCGTCGTACTCGCGGAGGACGTCGACGGACCGGCGTTGCAGCTGCTCGTCGGCGGGAACATGCACAACACGATGCGGTCCGTCGTCGTGCACGCCCCCGGCTTCGGTCACCGCCGGATCGCGGAGCTGGAGGATCTCGCTACCGCCCTCGGCGGCACGGTGATCGCGAAGGACACCGGCCTCGACCTGCACGAGGTCACCCGGGAACACCTGGGTTCCTGCGACCGGATCACGATCACCGAGAACAGCACCACGATCGTCGGCGGTCACGGCGACGCGTCCCTGGTGGAGGCGCGGATCGCCCAGCTGGAGAAGCAGTTCGAGCGGGCCAAGATCGACGCGGACCAGGACAGCCTGCAACTGCGGATGGCGCGGCTGGCCGGCAAGGTCGCGGTGATCCGGGTCGGTGGCGCGACCAGCGTCGAGCTGAAGGAACGGATGCTGCGGGTCGAGGACTCGCTGGCCGCGACTCGGGCCGCGCTCGAGGAGGGTGTGGTCGCCGGTGGTGGGACCGCCCTGGTCCAGACGCAGGCTGAGCTGTCGAAGCTGGAGCTGAGCGGCGACGAGGCGATCGGGCGGGACGTCGTACGACGTGCCTTGCCGGAGCCGCTGCGGTGGATCGCGATCAACGCCGGGTACGACGGCGACGAGGTGGTGGCGCGGGTCGCCGAACTGCCACTCGGCCACGGTTTCAACGCGCTCACCGGCCAGTACGCCGACATGGTCGACGAGGCGGTGATCGACCCGCTGAAGGTCACCCGGGCGGCATTCGAGAGCGCGGCCTCGATCGCGGCGCTGCTGATCACCACCGAGACCGCTGTGGTGGAAGAGATCCTCGGCAACCCGGGCGCGATCATGGCGCCGGGCTTCGGCGATCTGGCCGAGGGCATGGTCCGCCCGTCCAACATCTACTGAGTGGAGGGCTGTCATGGACGGCAGACGCCAGCAGCTGCTGGAGACCTTCCTGCACCGTGTGCTCGGTGTCGACCTGGCTGAGGTGGCGGTGGAGGCCGCCGTACTCGAGCAAGGTCTGAGCGAGCGGCTCGAGGACCTGATCGACGCGGCGCTCGGCTTCCCGACGCGAGATCCGTACGGGATGCCGATCCCGCCCAAGGCACGCGTCGACGCATGATCGAGCCGACCACGCCTCAGCTCGTCACCGCCGCCCGGACGTTCGGTCTGCTGTTCGCTCCGGTCCGGCTGCATCTGGTGGCGTTGGCGAGCTGCGCCGAGTACGACGTCGGCACGCTGGCGGCCTTGACCGGCGTCAGCGTGCAGACGGCGAGTCAGCACCTTGCCAAGCTCCGGCTGGCGGGACTGGTTCACGCTCGGCGAGAGGGGCGCCGACTGTTCTACACCGTCGACGACCCTCATGTGATCGCCCTGGTCGAGCAGATCTTCGCCCATGTGGCTCCCGACGGCTCGCTCGCGCCGGATCCTCCCCGGCCCGAGCGGACACCGTCCGAGCGGTCCCGGTCCGAGCGGACGCGGGACCTGGCGCGGCTCGGTTAGGTGCGGCTCCCGGGTCGGTGCGGGCGGGCCTCCGGCCCGGGAGTCAGGTTTGTCAGCGGGGCCGACCGCCGCCGCAGCAGCCACCGGTGGCGATGGTGGCGGCAGTCGCGGGCTGCTGCACTGCGGCCTCCACGTCGGCGAGCATCCGCCGGCGCTGCGCCGGTGAGATGACGCGGCCGCGGGTGACGACGGTGTTGATCCGCCGGCTGTTGCGGATGTCGGTCAGCGGGTCCGCGTCCAGCACGACGAGGTCAGCGATCTTGCCCGCCTCCACCGTGCCAAGGTCTCGGTTGAGCCCGAGGAAGGCGGCCGGCTCGGCGGTGGCGGCGTACAGGGCCTGGCGTGGGGTGGCGCCGGCTTCGACCAGGTGCTCGAGCTCGTCATGTAGTGCGAAGCCGGGCACGCTGTACGGCGTACCCGTGTCGGTGCCGGCCATGATCGGTACGTCGTGGGCGATCAACTCGCGGACGAAGCGCTTCCGCCACGCCCACATCTGCCGCTGGTGCGCGATCTCCTCGGCGGTCCGGTTGGCGCCGTACAGGTTCTCGATCACGTAGTCATAGGTGCCGATGGAGTCCGCGCTCAGGTACTTCGCCAGGGCCGGGTCGAGGCGGGTGTAGTCGATCTGGTCGAGCACGTTGTGCATGGTCAGCGTCGGCGTGATCCGGGTGTTGTTGCGACGGAGAGTGCCGAACACGTCGGCGGCCCGGGCCGGGCTGTACGTGTTCGCGGCGATCCACTCGATCGGGTGCAGTTGCCGGAACCACGCGTTGTAGTCCCCGGTGTTCACCTTGATCGCGCGGACCATCCGGCGTACGTCGGCCTCCCGGGTGGACACGGACAGGCCGAGGGAGTGGATGTGCTCGATGCTGCGCTGGCCCGCGTTGCTGATCTCCTTGGAGGTGAGTTCGTCCGGGCCGTGGCCGTGGACCGTGAGGCCGGTCTTGCGGGCCTCGTCGATGATGGCGGCGTACGACTCCTTGTTCAGGCGCGAGTACACCTTGATGAAGTCGGCGCCCTCTTCCTTGACCTGGCGTACGGCGGCCCGGGCCTCGGCGGCGTCGGAGACGACCATGACGTGCAGGAGGTTCGGATCCCACAGGGTCGGGTCGCCGTCGATGATCTGGCTGGCGACGATCATCCGCGGGCCGAGCAGGGTGCCGGCGTCGATCCGGTCCCGCCAGTCGTAGAGCATGGGGTTGCTGGCGGCCATCTCGCGGACCGTGGTCAGTCCGTTGGCCAGGTAGAGCGGCGGCGAGACACGCTCGTCGCCGAGGCTGTGGACGTGCATGTCGGCGAGGCCCGGGATGACGAACTTGCCGGTCGCGTCGATCACGGTGGCGCCGCGCGGTACCGGCAGTCGGCCGACGCCGACGATCCGGTCGCCGCTGATCAGGATGGTTTGGTGGCGGTTGCGATGACCGGTGACGACGTCGATCACGGTGGCGTTGGTGAGGGCGGTCAGGGTCGGCCGGGTGAGGGCGGTCGGCATTGGCTTGGCGAGGGCCGCGGCGGAGACAGTGGGGAAGGAACCGCCGGCGATCACGGCGGCTCCGGCGGCGGTGCGGGCGAGGAACTGACGGCGAGAACTGTTCATGCCCCTCACTATTCTCGGCGGGAGCCTGCCGGTCAGGGGTTACAGGCACCCGGTCCCAGGTAGGGATTTGTCTACCGGGGCACGTACTCTTGGTGGCTGTCATGCGTACTTATGAGGTCCGCACCTACGGGTGCCAGATGAACGTCCACGACTCCGAGCGCCTGCGCGGGCTGCTGGAGGACGCTGGTTATGTCCGCGCGCCCGAGGGTGACCAGGCCGATGTGGTCGTCTTCAACACCTGCGCGGTCCGGGAGAACGCCGACAACAAGCTGTACGGCAACCTCGGCCATCTGGCGCCGGTGAAGGCTCTCAGGCCGGACATGCAGATCGCCGTCGGTGGTTGTCTGGCGCAGAAGGACAAGGCGTCGATCACGGCGAAGGCACCATGGGTGGACGTCGTGTTCGGCACCCACAACATCGGCTCGCTGCCGGTGCTGCTGGAGCGCGCCCGGGTCGAGCAGGAGTCGCAGGTCGAGATCCTCGAGTCGCTCGAGGTGTTCCCGTCGACCCTGCCGACCCGCCGCGAATCGCCGTACTCGGCCTGGGTTTCGGTGAGCGTTGGCTGCAACAACACCTGCACGTTCTGCATCGTGCCGGCGCTGCGCGGCCGCGAGAAGGACCGCCGGCCGGGCGAGATCCTGGCCGAGGTCGAGGCGCTGGTCGGCGAGGGTGTCCTCGAGGTGACCCTGCTCGGCCAGAACGTGAACTCGTACGGCGTCGAGTTCGGCGACCGGTACGCGTTCTCGAAGCTGCTCCGGGCGTGCGGCGGGATCGACGGTCTGGAGCGGGTCCGGTTCACCTCGCCGCACCCGCGGGACTTCACCGCGGACGTGATCGAGGCGATGGCCGAGACGCCGAACGTGATGCCCTCGCTGCACATGCCGCTGCAGTCCGGGTCGGACCGGGTTCTGAAGGCGATGCGGCGCTCGTACCGGCGTGATCGGTATTTGAAGATCATCGAGGACGTTCGCGCGGCGATGCCAGATGCGGCGATCACGACCGACATCATCGTCGGTTTCCCGGGGGAGACCGAGGAGGACTTCCAGGGCACGCTCGACGTGGTCCGGCAGGCACGGTTCGCGGGGGCGTTCACCTTCCAGTACTCCAAGCGCCCGGGGACGCCGGCGGAGTCGATGGAGGACCAGGTCCCGCGCGACGTCGTCCAGGACCGGTACGAGCGACTCGTCGCGTTGCAGGACGACATGGCTTGGGACGAGAACAAGTCGATGGTCGGGCGTTCGCTCGAGGTGCTCGTCGCCGAAGGGGAGGGCCGCAAGGACGCCGCCACCCATCGACTCAGCGGCCGTGCCCGCGACAACCGCCTCGTCCACTTCGCGCTCCCTTCCGATGTCTCGAAGCCGCGACCCGGTGACCTGGCCACCGTCGAGGTCACGTACGCCGCACCCCACCACTTGGTCGCGGACGTCTTCGGCGCAGTACGCCGTACGCGCGCCGGCGACGCCTGGGAACGCGCGCAGGACGCCCCGGTGGCGACACCTGGAGTGATGTTGGGTATGCCAACAATCGGTGCCAAGCCCATGGAACCGGCAGCCGGCGGCTGCCAGGTCGGGTGACGGCCGACCCGGCCGACGGGCCGGAGCAGTCCGCGGCCAGCCGCTCGGATGCCGGGACGGCGGGCTCTTCCGCCCTCCTGCCGCCGGGCGCCGAGCCGTTTGCTGCTGGGCGGGACGCGGACATCTACTCCATTGACGACCACTGGGTGCTGCGGCGGTACCGCGACGGATATCCGGTCCGCGACGAAGCCGACTTCATGCGGCACGTCGCGAAGTACGACTACCCGGTCCCGGCGGTGCGTGAGATCGTCGGCCCGGACATGGTGATCCAGCGACTGAACGGTCCGACGCTCGCCGACGCGGCCATCGCCGGTGACCTCAGCGGGACCGAACTCGGCGAGATCCACGCCGACCTGCACCGCCGGCTGCACGCGATCCCCGCCCCCAGCGGCACCCCAGGTCGCGTCGTCGTCCACGGCGACCTGCACCCGCTCAACGTGATCGCCACCGACGACGGTCCGGTCGTCATCGACTGGCGCAACGCCGAGGAAGGTACAGCCGCCTTCGACATCGCGATGACCGCGATCATCTGCGCCCAGGTCGCGCTGGACCCGTCCTTCGAAGAGCTCACCCCACTGATACGCGAGGCCCTCGCCACCTACCTCGCCAACTCCATCGACCCCACCCCCGGCCTGGCCGACGCCCTGGCGGTCCGAGGCCGCAACGTCACCCTCACCCCCGAGGAGTTGGCCCTCCTCCCCGCCCAGGAAGCCCTAATCCGCTCCTACCTCTAACCGCCCACCGCCCGGACCGGGACCTTGAACACCAACTGGGGGCCGTGGCCACCAACTGGGGGCCTTGAACAGGTTATAACCTGTGCCCGGCCCTCAGTTCCTGTGCCCGGTCCCGAGTTCCTGTTGCGGTTCGCGCGTCGACTGGCGGTGGCGGGGTCAGGCGTTGAGGAATTGTGACGGCTTCAGGGCTCGGGTGACGATGCGGAGCTCGCCGATGTGACCCGCGAAGGCCTGCTCGATCACGTTGTCGTAGTGGTTGGCGGCCAGCAACCACGGCTTGCCGGCGGTCGCGAGCCCGTTCGACGGAGTCGCCGGATTGCGCAGGAGCGGCGACGAGTCGACGTACAGCGTGCTGTGCCGTCCGTCGTTGACCACGGCGAGGTGGAACCACTTCCCGGCGACCTGCTCGTGACCCCAGTTCGTGAACGTGTCGTTGCGGTCCAGCGGGTACACCGCCCACTGCAGCTGCCGCCCGCCGGAGAAGGCGAGGTTGACGACCGGCTCGGACGGGTCGCTCCCGGTCTTGCCGGCGTCGGCGCCCGTACCCATCCGGCTGAGCAGCCCCTCCCACGAGTGATCCGCGTTGTCGTCGGCGAGTTTCACGAACGCCTCGATCGTGTAGCCGTTGGCGAACGTGAGAGCGTTGAGCGGCGCGTTGTCCGCCGTACGGAGATAACCACCGCGGGCCGGATTCTTGCCACCAGCAAACAACCAGCTGGCATGCCCAGGCTGGTCGGCGTGGAACTCGGCACTCGCGACCGGTGCATCCCCGCCGAGCTGCACGCGGGTCAGATGGTTGCCCTTGCCCGAGTGATCGACCACCTGGTCGGCGACCGGCCCGTCAAAGCGCCAGTACGCCGCTGTGCCAGGGATCACGAGTTGAGCAGCAGGCCGAGCCGCGCGAACCGCGACCGGCGCGAACCCGGCGAACCGCTCAGCGAAGTCGATCGGAATGCTGAACCGGTTGGTGTCGTCGGTCAACTCGAGCTCACCCTCGGCCAACTCACTGCGCCGGGCCGGGTCCTGGTCCATGATCCACGGCGCGATCGTCTCGACGTCGATCGTGTTCCGGGCCAGCTCGAAGTGGTAGAGCCGGATCATGCCGGAGCCGCCGTAGTACCGGTCCTGGTAGTTGGTCAGGTGCAGGTGTACGTCGTGGCCGGCGGCGTTCTGGCGGACCACCCGGCCGGGCGGCCAGAAGTGCCCGTTGAGCGTGAGGAAGATCTGGTCGTTGTCCTTCACCAGCTGATCCCAGACCCGGTTGCCGTGATCGGTGAAGTACGCCACCGGGTTGCCGTGGTCGGCGTTCACCAGCTCGTGCGTGGTGAGGATGACCGGCAGCCGCGGGTGTTTGGCGATGACCTCGCGTGCCCACGCGAAGCTCGCATCCGACGGCCGCCAGTCCATTGCCAGCAGCAACCACTGCCGCCCGGCCGCCCGGAACACGTGGTAGGAGTTGTACCCGTTCGCCGTCGACCCGCCGTACGTCGCCATCCGCCGGAACCGCTGCGGCCCGAACGTGTTCAGGTACGCCGACGCCCCGCGAGTGTCATCCTTCGACGCGTCGATGTCGTGGTTCCCGGCCAGCACGCTGTACGGGTACCGGGCTCGGTCGAGGATCTTGAAGACAGGGTCAGCCTGGGCGAACTCCATCGCCAAAGCGTTCTCCACCACATCACCAAGATGCGCGACGAACACGATGTTCTCCGCCGCTCGCTGCTCGATCAGCCACTCGAAGCTCGCCGTCAGCGGCGCCGAGTCCCCCCGATCCTGATCGAACTGATACTGCGTATCCGGTACAACCGCCACCGTGAACCGCGGGTGCTCAGTGTCGATCCGTCCACTTGCCACGTGCTTCCCAGCCTGGCTCTCCCTGGCCTGACTTGCCCCCGCCGCGTCGGTCCCGGACGCTGCGGCGCTCCCGGCGCCCAGCACCCCAGGTGCGATGACCGCTCCCGCACCAAGTGCCCCCGCCTGCAGCAGACGCCGCCGACTCGTCCCGTCGTACCGCTCACCCATCGCCGCCTCCGAAGCTCGCTGACACCGCAGCGAACTCTAAAGCGGTTCAGCCCAGCGATCGGTGAACACGAGGCGAACCCTGGAAGCAGATGTCAGAAGCCCTGAGCGATCACGGCCGGCAGACCGTCGCCGGCGATCCCCGCCAGTACCCGCGCCTCATGCGGCACCACCGGATCCGGCAACTTGTCGAGCGAGAACCAATCCAACCCGGCAGCCTTCTCCGCCTCCATCAACCGCGGCTCACCCGACCACCGAGTCGTCGTGAAGAAGAAGTCCACCCGCTCATCAATCGGATCCCCGTTCCCCCCGGTCCGATGCATCGCGGTCACCGGCACCAGATCGGCGGGATCGATCTCCACCCCAACCTCCTCCCGCACTTCCCGCACCGCGGCCTCGATCACCGACTCACCCTTCTCCACATGGCCAGCCGGCACCGCCCAATACCCATCCATGTATCCGGTGTTGGCCCGCAGCAACATCAACACCTCATCCCCCCGCCGAAGTACGACGTACGCCGCCGGAACCACCCGAAACCGATCCATACCCAGCACCCTAATCACCCCCACCGACAGCCAGCACACAACGCCCACGGCCCAAAGGACACCGCTTCGCGGCGGCTGTCCTGTTGGCCGCCTCCGGCGGCGCGCGGAGTGCCGTCCCGGCTTCACGCACCGTGCGAACAGCCCGTGATACGGGAAAGGACACGCCTTCGGCGCGGCTGCTTTGTTGGCCGCGTACCGCGGCGCGCGGACCGCGTCACGGCTCCACGCACCCAGCCGACGACCGGGATGACGAGAGAGGTCACGGCTTCGCGGCGGCTCGTCTAGCTGTCCGGCGGTGCGCGCACGGTGGTCACAAGTCGACGTCCTCGGCGGAGGAAACCTGGCACGCGGAGAGGACGCCGGTTCGCCGGCGGCGGTTCTGTCAGCCACCTCCGACCGCGCACACACCGGCGGCACGGGTGCAGCGTCTGTGTCAGGGCAACTGTGCGCACGCGGTAGGACGGACCCGCGGCGGCCCTAGGGTGGGCGCACGGTGACGTTCACGACGGAGGATCGGCGGCAGAGATGGACCATGGCACCCGCGGCGATCTCCTCGGAAGCCTGGCGGAGGCGGTCGGCGCTGTCGCGAACGGGCACCCGACGCGGGTCGGTGTCGACGGAGTGCCGGCCGTGGGGAAGACCACGCTGGCCGATGAGCTCGCCGTCGTACTGCGCGCGCGGGGACGCGAAGTCATCCGCGTGACGATCGAAGACTTCCTGACGCCCCGGTCGCAACGCTATCGGCGCGGCGAGGACTCCGCCGAAGGCTGCTATCACGACAGCTTCGATTTCGACGCGCTCCATCGGGTACTGCTCGATCCGCTGGGCCCGGACGGAGACCGAAGGTACCGGCAGGCGGTGTACGACAAAGTTACGGACACCGCACTGTCCGAGCCGGTCCTGATGGCACCTGCCGACGCCGTACTGCTCTTCGACGGCGTGTTCCTCATGCGCCCGGAGCTGATCGACCGGTGGGACCTGCGCATCTTCGTGTCAGCCGCGTTCGAGAAGACGCTGGATCGCGCCCGTACCCGAGACCAGTCTCCGTCCAGATCCGCCACCGAGGTCGAGCGACGCTACCGCAGCCGCTACATGCCCTCCCAGCAGTTCTACTTCGACACGGTCCGCCCGACGGACCACGCCGACATCATCGTGCACAACGACGACCCTCACCAACCAGCCTGGCAAGCCCGACCACGCTGATCAAACAGCCGGTATCTGCAAGTGCTCGGCGCTGGGTGGGTCAGTGGTAGCCGCGTTTGAGGAGGTAGTTGGCTCCTGCGTTGAAGTCGTCGGGACTGAGTAGGGCGAAGCCGAAGGTGTCGGCCAGGCGGTTGGTGGTGTTGAAGGCGGCGCAGACTGCCAGTGCGTCCTTGATTTGCTGGGATGAGGCTCCGGCGGCCAGTAGGTCGCGCATGTCGTTGGTGGCGAGCTTGCCGTCTCGGGTTAGTTTGCCGAGCATTCGGAGGGTTGCCCGGAGTGGTTCCTCGATCGGTGCTGATTCCAGGTCGGTCAGGACCGCGGCGACGCGTGGGCTGTCGTCGTACGCCTGGCTGGCGGTTGCGGTGTGGGCGCTGATGCAGAATGCGGACTCGTTCACCTTCGAGACGTACGCCGCCATCAGTTCGCGGTCGCCGATGGACCAGGCGGAGGGGCCGCGCATCGCTTCGTGGGTGAACTGCTTGGCCTGGGCGCCGTAGAAGTCGGGGCGGTAGAAGACGAGCTTGGCGGCGTCCGGTACGGGGTGCCGGGAGAACAGCCGGATGAGTGCGAAGAGCAGCTTGGTGCCGGCGCCGTACCCGTGGTTCAGGATGTCAAGACGCATGGTCCGGCCTTCCGTCGGCGGTTGCCTCGGCTAGGGCCGCCAGGCCGGCGTCGTACAGCCGGGAGGACTGGCCGACCGCGGCGCAGATCACCAGCTCGAAGAGTTGGTCCTCGGTGCATCCCGAGGCCAGGGCCCCAGTCAGGTCCTCGTCAGTGACTTGCGTTGGCCTGTCGACGACCTTGGCGATCAGCGCGTCCAACGGCGGGGAAAGGCCGTCGTTGCTGAAAGCATGCGCTCGTTGTTCCGCAGATGCCCGGCCCTCTCCGTTCAGGACGCGATCCACCACGGCTTGGTGCGCTGCTTGCTTCTCGTCCGACACGGCCTCTTCCGCCTCCTTGGCAGTCTGGGCTGACCGCCCTCACCTGTATGACGATTGGCGCGCGCCGAATGCGACAAGGAGTTAGCCGGCTGGCGAGATGGTGGTAGCCATGACGCAGTGGTTCTTGCCTTTGGGGCGGAGGTAGGTGAAGCCGGCTTGCTCGAAGAGGGAGCGGGTGCCGTTGCAGAGGAAGGAGGCGGTGATCTTCTGGCCGCCGGTGTCCTGGGGGTAGGCCTCGACAGTTCCGCCGCCTGATTGGGCGATGAGGCTCGGCCCTCCGCGATCAGCCGTTGTTTGAGGGTTCGGTTGTCGACCGCGTCGAAGGTCTTGTCCCCATGAAGCGTGTGGAAGAACGTGCACCAACAGCCGCCCCACACCCGTTGTGCCGCTCCGCGAGATCCGCGAACGCGTCCCAGGTCTCAGGCGTGAGCGGCCGAACCACAAGCTCGCTGACGGTCGCACTGATCTTGGCCATGAGCTGAGCGTAGAACGACATCCGGACGATCTCCGTCCGGAAAACTCCCTTCTTCGCCAACGGAGACCGAAACCGCCGGACCGCATCCGCAGTAGGGTCGCGTCGGAGCAGGTTTCGGGGCGCGTGCCTCGCAGTAGGGAAGGTAGGAACATGAGAGCTCTGCTCACGTCGGGCGGGATCAAGAACAGCAGCATCGAAGATGCGCTGGTCGATCTGCTCGGCAAACCGATCGCCGAGTCCAATGCCCTGTTCATCCCCACCGCCCTCTACCCCTTCCCCGGCGGGTCCGCCGCGGCGTGGCGGGCGATCAGCGGCAAGAGTCCGTCGCGGTTGGCCGAACTGGGTTGGAAATCGTTGGGGATCCTGGAGCTGTCGGTGCTGCCCAGCATCGAAGAGGCTGCTTGGGTGCCAGCGGTCCGGGACGCCGACGCACTGCTGGCATGGGGCGGGGACCCCGTCTTTCTCGCCAACTGGATGCGGCGCTCCGGTTTGACCGATCTACTGCCGACGCTGCGCTCCGAGGCGGTCTACGTGGGGGTGAGCGCGGGGAGCATGGCTGCTACCTCCACCTTCGTCGAGACCTACACCGAACCGCCCCGCGGGAACGACGGACCGCTGAAGTCGGAGGACATCGTCTTCGCCACGCCCCAGGGCGACATCGACAGAATCCTGGTCACGGCCCAGGGAGCGGGACTCGTCGACTTCGCCGTGATCCCACACCTGGAGCACGAGTACCACCCGGATGCGTCCTTGGCCAATGCCGAGCGGTGGGCGGCGCGGATCTCCGCACCGACGTACGCGATCGACGACGACACCGCTATCAAAGTCGTCGACGGCACCGTCGACGTCGTCTCAGAAGGCCAGTGGAAACTCTTCCAGCCTTGACTTGACCGCGCACGTCCTGAAGCCCGGCGCGGCCCATGGTGCCCGCCATCGTGCCATGGGCAGTCCCGCGTACCCTCTCGACGGCCGCGCCGGAGGCGTGTTCTTTTCGGCTAGCTCATCCAGGCATGGCGAAGGGCCGCGAGAAGTGGGTTCTCGCGGCCCTTCGATGGTGCTCAGGCGGGGTTGTTCCGGGTGTCGGGGATGTCGTCGCGCTGGCCGTCGAGGCCGTCCAGGCCCTCCTTGGCCTTCTCGACACCCTGGTCGATCTTGTCCCCGTACTTGCCGCCCGTCTTCTCGTCGACGAAGTCTCCGGCCTTGTCCAGGCCTTCCCCAACCTTGTCGCCGTGCTGGTCGACCAGGTCGCCGGCCTTTTCCTTCAGGTCCTCGGCCTTGCCCTTGAACTTGTCGAAGATGCCCATCCCGGGGCTCCCATTCCTGCGTAGTTGAATGCTTACAGACAGCTAGCGGCGATCTTCGCACCTACAACGCCGGAACTGTGGGATCTCCGCGAGTGCCATGCGGACGGGCCCGGACCCAGGTTCAGACTCCGTCGCCCGACGGTTCCGACTCTACGTCGCCACCGCTGTCCTGACTCCCGTCGCCGGCGGACTCGACGTCACCGCCGCTGCGCGACTCCACATCGCCACCGCTGCGCGACTCGACGTCGCCACCACTGCGCTTGAACTCGACATCCCCACCACTGAGGGACTCGACGTCCCCACCACTGCGCGACTCGACATCCCCACCGCTCCGGGACTCGACATCGCCGCCGCTGCGCGACTCGACGTCGCCACCGCTGCGCTTGAACTCGACGTCACCGCCGCTCTTGGCCTCGAGCTCCTCGCCCCCGAGGTCCGCGGCGTCCTTGGCTGCGTCGGATTCTTCGTCGAACGGATTCGTCACTGGTTTCCTCCCGTAGTTATGTTGCGAACTGCTGTGTGTCTACCGAACTTTCCGGGTCATCCACAAGGCCGGTACGACCCTCTTGGCCGAGTCTTCATCAGGACCCTGACAGACTGGAGCGATGGCCGAACCTCTCGTCGTCGCGGTCGTCGGTCCCACCGCGGCCGGCAAGTCCGACCTGTCCGTTGCCTTGTGCAAACGCCTGGGTGGCGAGGTGGTGAACGCGGACGCCATGCAGGTGTACCGCGGCATGGACATCGGTACGGCGAAGATCAGTACGGCGGAACGCGACGGCGTACCGCATCACCTGCTCGACATCCTCGACGTCACCGAGACCGCGACCGTGGCCGAGTTCCAGCAACTCGCTCGGGTCGCCATCGACGACTGTGTCGAGCGCGGGAAGGTTCCGGTGCTCGCCGGCGGTTCCGCGCTCTACATCCGTGCGATCCTCGACGATTTCGTCTTCCCCGGCACTGATGCCGCCGTCCGGGCCAGGCTGGAAGACGAGCTGGAATCCGAAGGCTCGGGGGCACTGCACGAAAGGCTCAAACAGATCGACCCGAAGGCCGCCGAGCAGATCCTGCCGAGCAACGGCCGGCGGATCGTCCGGGCGCTCGAGGTCATCGAGATCACCGGCGGTCCGTACGTCGCAACGCTGCCCGAGCACCGCTACGTCTATCCGGGTGCGGTCCAGCTCGGTCTCGACGTACCGCGCCCGGAGCTGGACGAGCGGATCGGGCGGCGGGTGGACCGGATGTTCGACGCCGGATTCGTCGACGAGGTGCGAGGTCTGCTGAACAAGGGTTTGATTGAGGGGAAGACCGCCAACCGGGCGCTCGGATACTCGCAGGTGATCGCGTTGCTGAACGGTGAGATCGACGAGGTGGAGGCGCGGGAGCGGACCGCGCAGGCCACGCGCCGGCTCGCGCGCCGGCAGGACTCGTGGTTCCGTAAGGACCGACGGATCAGTTGGCTGCCGTACGACGACCCCGATCTGCTGGAGAAGGCTCTAGAAGTGATAGCCGAAGGCAACCGGAAGGCGAGCAGCGGCGTAGTCGGGGTGGAAGAGGGCCTGGGGATCGTCGATGCGAGGGGGTGACCGTGAGGCCGAGTTCCGCGAGTACCTGCTCGCGGACCGCACCCGACTGATGCGGACGGCGTTGCTGCTCACCGCGGGAGATGTGCACACCGCCGAAGATCTGGTCCAGACCGCCTGTACGCGCGTCTACGTGCACTGGCACCGGATCAAGCACGAAGGCGCCGGCCCGTATGCGCACCGCATCCTGGTCAACGCGTTCCTGGACGAGCGCCGCCGCGCCGGTCGCCACCCCGAGGTGGTGACGGCGGAGACGCTGGAACCGCGGCTGACCGACGAGGCGGACCCGGCGGACACGCTGGCCGTCCGTGGCGCGTTGCTGGATCTCGCGCCGCGGCAGCGGGCCGTGCTGGTGCTGCGGTACTTCCAGGATCTCGATGTGGCCAGCTGCGCTCGGATCCTGGAGTGCACCGAGGGCACGGTGAAAAGCCAGACGGCGAAGGCGCTGAAGCGTCTGAGGGAACTGCTGAGCGAGGAATCGGATCGGACGACGGGGAGCGGTTGATGAACCAACGGGGCAGCGGGACGGGGAGGCACTGAAGTAGTGGACGAGGTCAAGAAGCTGCTACAGGGATTCGCGGACAATGCGGTCGATGGGCTGCCGGACGCGGATATCGAGGCGGACGTCGCCCGTGGGCGACGGGCGTTGCGCCGGATCAAGCGCCGGCGCCGGGTCACCGGTGTGCTGTGCGTGGCCGCCGTGTCGGCCGCCGTCCTCGCGATCGGCAACCAGGTGAAGTGGTGGGGGACGGGCAACTCCGAGGTCGCCGGCAGCGCGGGGGATACCGAGACCGCCGCAACCACCGGCGCACCCGCGTCGTCCTCGCCCGCCCCGGCCGATGGCGAGACGATGTCGATGTTCGGCGCGCAGGTTGTGGAGCTGGTCGCGAACAAGCAGGCCTGGCGCACGATCGACTGTTCACTCGCGCCGAAGGGCTGGAGCGCGGAGACGCCGATCGCCGCCAATCGCGTCGTACTCTCGCAGCCGGAAATGCGGACCGCGGACGCCGCCGCCAAGGTGGTGCTGCAGGCGGCTCCGGAGGCGAAGAGCCTGATGTCGGTCCGGGTCACCGAAGGCGCCGGCAAGACCTTCCATATCGGCACCCTGGATGGTCGCCTCACCGGCCAGGTGAAGCTCGCCGACCAGTGGCTCCTGGTCGAGCTCCCGACCGGCACGGCGGACTGGACCGACGACGTCATCCGCCGCTTCATGGACTCCTGCACCGTCAAATAGGTCGTAACCAGGCGCGCCACGACTGGCGCTCAACGTCACCGTGGGATAGGCAAGGGCATGTCCCTGTCCGCCGAGCCCCGCGGGAGAATCGGTGAAGAAGCTCGTCGCAGCCCTGTCTGCAGGTGCCCTTGTTCTGACTGGTCTGAGTACGAGCGGAGCCGCGGCCAGTCCGCCGACGCCGGCGACCCAGACTCCCGTCAAGCAGCCGACCGCGATCGGATTCGGTGGCGCGGTGTCCTCGGTCGACGCCGACGCGACGAACGTCGGGCTCGGCGTGCTTCGGCGCGGCGGTAACGCGGTCGACGCCGCGGTCGCCACAGCCGCGGCCCTCGGCGTCACCGAGCCGTACTCCGCAGGTGTCGGCGGTGGCGGGTACTTCGTCTACTACAACGCCAAGAAACACAAGGTCTTCACGCTCGACGGCCGCGAGACCGCCCCCGCGACCATGCCGTCCGACGCATTCATGAACAAGGCGACCGGCCAGCCGTACCCCTTCGCGCAGCTGGTGACCTCCGGTGTGTCGATCGGCGTACCAGGAACGCTGGCGACCTGGGACAGCGCGCTGAAGCAGTGGGGTTCGCTGTCGCTCGGCAAGGCGCTGACGCCGGCCGCCGACCTGGCCGATCGCGGCTTCGTGGTCGACTCGACGTTCCGCCTGCAGACGCTCGAGAACAAGGTCCGGTTCGCGCAGGTCGTGCCGACGGCGAAGCTGTTCCTGCCGAACGGCGACGCGCCGCAGGTCGGATCGGTGTTCAAGAACCCGGAGCTCGCCGACACCTACCGCCTGATCGCCAAGCAGGGCCCGTCGGTGTTCTACCGCGGTCCGCTGGCCGGCGAGATGGCGGCCGTGGCCCAGAACCCGCCGAAGACCGCCGACGCCACGCTGCCGTTCTTCTCCGGGTATCTGGCCACGGGCGACCTGGCGAAGTACCAGGCGATCGACCGCCAACCGACCAAGGTCCGGTACGACGGCCTCGACGTGTACGGCATGCCGCCGTCGTCATCCGGTGGCACCACCGTCGGCGAGGCGCTCAACATCCTGCAACCGCAGCACCTGGCGCAGCAGAGCACCACGCAGGCGCTGCACACCTACCTCGAGGCCTCCGCGCTGGCCTTCGCGGACCGCGGTGCGTACGTCGGTGATCCGGCGTACGTCGACGTACCGCAGAAGGAACTGTTGTCGCGGGGCTTCGGCGCCGAGCGGTCCTGCCTGATCGACCCGGACAAGGCCGCGACCAAGCCGGTGCCGGCGGGCTCGCCGGATGGCAAGTACTCGCCGTGCGCGAAGGGTACGGCCGTCGAGCAGCGGCCGGACACCGAAGGCCGTTCGACCACACACCTGGTCGCCGCGGACAAGTGGGGCAACGTCGTCTCCTACACGCTGACGATCGAGCAGACCGGTGGCAGTGGCATCACGGTCCCCGGACGCGGGTTCCTGCTGAACAACGAGCTGACCGACTTCTCCGCGATCCCTGACCCCAAGGACCCGAACATCGTGGCGGCCGGCAAGCGGCCGCGGTCCTCGATGTCGCCGACGATCGTGCTGCGCAGCGGCAAGCCGTTCATCGCGCTCGGTTCGCCGGGCGGTTCGACCATCATCACCACGGTCCTGCAGACGCTGACGAACCGGCTCGACCGCGGCATGACCTTGCCCGAGGCGATCGCGGCACCGCGCGCAGCGCAGCGCAACACCGCGGCGGTCACCGCCGAACAGTCCTTCATCGACGCCTACGGTCCGGCGCTCACGCCCTACGGCCACACCTTCGCCGTTCCAGGTGCACCTGGAACGGCGGCGGCCGAGATCGGGGCGCTCGAGGCGCTGGAGTTCCTGCCGAGCGGTGCGATCCTGGCGGCCGCGGAGCCGGTCCGACGTGGCGGCGGAGCGGCCGGAACGGTCAAACAGGTCTGGCCCTGATCAGAGTGAGGTAATGATCGCGGCGACCAGGTCGGCTCGCTCGGCCAGGCTCGCCGCGATCACCTGCTCGTGCACGGCGTGAGCGCCCTGACCCACCGGCCCGAGGCCGTCCAGGGTCGGGACGCCCAGCCAGCCGGTCAGGTTGGTGTCGGCGGCACCTGACGCCGCCGCGCCACCGACCTCCTGACCGACGGACCGCCCAGCCGCGACGACCTGGTCCAACAGGTGCTCGGTCGCCGGCGACGGCTCCCAGGCCGGACGGCTCGACATCACCCGCACCTGCAGCTCGGCGTTCGCCCGTACCGGTTCGAACCCGGTCACCGCGTCGAGGACTGCCTTCTCGGTCTGCGGATCGACGAACCTGAACCCGATATCGGCCGCGGCAGCTCCCGGTACGACGTTCGTCCGCCCGCCGCCCGTGATCGTGCCGACGTTGCACAACACGTCGTCGTACCTGCTGACGACCGCGCGGACGAGGGTCAGCTGGTCAACAAGCTCGTCGATCGCGGAGACACCACTGCCAGGGTCGAGAGCGGCGTGCGCCTCGCGGCCGGTGACCTCGATCCGGACCCGGGTGCTTCCCCAGCGGGACGTCTTGAGGTCGCCGTTCGGGTGCGGTGGCTCGAGGCCGAACGCGGCGAACACCCCGGCCGATTCCGCGGTGACGAGATCGCGAGCCGAAGGCGACCCGATCTCCTCGTCCGCCACCACGACAATCCGCACCGGACGGTGATCGGCGTCCGCGACCTGCTCGAGCGCGGTCTCCAGAACGACGAGTCCGCCCTTCATGTCGAAGACGCCAGGCCCGTGGATGATGCCGTCCTGCTCACGCCATGGCATCGCGTCCTGCAGTTGCCCGAGCGGCCAGACCGTGTCGTGGTGAGCAAGGAAGAGCAGCGGTGCCTCGCCGGCCCGTGCACCCCGTCCGGCGAAGTCCGCGACCACGTGATCGCCGGTCGGCATCGGCACCCGGCGGGCGGTGCCGCCGAGCTCGCCGTACCTCGCGAGGAGCCGGTCGGCGAAGGCGTTCAGCGCCTGGGTGTCACCGGTCGGCGTCTCGTGCCCGACGTACTCGCGGAGGCGATCAGTCATCATGGATAGGAAACGTATCACGATGCGAGCGGCGATTGACTAGCTGTACAAAGGCGGGATCTACTCAGGATATGAATCGTATGCCTGAGGGCAGCTATCGGCCCGTCTCGCTCACCACGGCGGCGCGGTTCGCCGAGGCCTCGGCGCTGTATCGCGCGGTCTTCGGCTACCAGGACCCGGAGTACGGGCTGAACCCGCGGCTGCTCGGCGCGCTGGCGAGCAACGGCGGGGCGGTGGTCGGCATTCTCGACCCGAGCGACCGGCTGGTCGCCTTCGCGTACGGGTTCTGCGGCACCGACCGGCGTGGCTTCTACCACTACTCGCAGTCGGCCGTGGTCGCGACCGAGCAGCAGGGCCACGGACTCGGCCGGATGCTCAAGCACGCCCAGCGAGAAGTTGCCCTGAGCCACGGTCTTTCGAGGATGCGGTGGACCTACGACCCGGCCCAGATCCGCAATGCGCACTTCAACCTCGACGTGCTCGGTGCCCGCGGCCGGTGGTTCGCTCCCGACATGTACGGTCCCGGCACCGACCGGGTGATCGTCGAATGGGACCTGACGAGGGAGCACCCCGTCGACCTGGATGACGCCGCGCTGACCCGGCTGGTGGTGCCGGCTGAGAAGACCGAGCTCCGCAGGTCGTTCGAGGAACTGCTCGGCAAGGGCCTTGTCGCCGTGTCCTGCCGTCGGCTGCCCGACGGCACGGCCGCCTACTACTTCGGGTCGGTGGACGATGCCTGACGACCCGCGCAACCGTGAGCTCTCCAGTCCCCACGAGCGGTACGACGCCCGCCTGCAAAGGCGATCGTCCGCGCAGTTGCAGCGCCGCGTGGTCGAGCAGGAGCGCGCCTCGATCGAGGAGGCCCTCGACCAGATCCTCGCCGACGACGCGATCGCCCAGGCGGCGGCCCGGATCGTGGCCGCCCGCCGGCGCTTCATCATCGGCTCGGCGAAGTCGTACTCCTACGCCTCCCTGCTGGCCTTCGACCTCGGTGTCGGCCTGTCCCAGGTCACGCTGATCGACGGCACGGTCGTACGCGGGGTCGACGTACTGTCGGATGTCCGGTCGAGTGACCTGATGGTCGCGTTCTCGTTCCGTCGCTATCGCCGCGACACCGTCGAGATCGCGCGCCGCTTCACCGAGGCCGGCGGCGAACTGGTGGCCGTGACGGACTTCGAGGACGCGCCGCTGGCCAAGCTCGCGGACCAGTGCATCTACGTCGCCACCGGCAGCGCGTCGTACGTCGACTCTCCGACAGTCGTTGCGTCTGTGTTGCACGTGCTCGCGACTGTGACCACCGCCAGCGCCAAGGGAGCCCGCCGACGACTCGTCGAACGGGACCGGCTGAACACGGAGCTGGGGTTGTATGTCAACTGAGCTGAAGATCGCCGCGGCACGGCTGCATCGGGTCCGAATGCCGCTGGTGCACGAGTTCCAGACCAGCTCGCACCGCAAGACGTACCTCGAACACATCCTGGTCGAGCTTGAAGACGCCTCTGGTGCCGTCGGCTGGGGCGAGATCGCGTCGCCGTCGGATCCGTACTACGCACCGGAAACGGTCGACACCTGCTGGCACATCGCCTCGCACTACCTGCTTCCGGCGGTGATCGGTCAGACGTGGGAACGGCCCGAGCAGGTGCCACAGTTGTGGGCCAAGGTCCGGGGGAATCAGTTCGCCAAGGCCGGTGTGGATGTTGCCGCCTGGGTGCTGTGGTCTTCAGCGCATGGTGTTCCGCTGGCCGAGGCGCTCGGCGGGACCAGGACCGAGGTTGTCGCTGGTGTGTCGCTGGGGATCGAGCCGACGATCGACGACCTGCTCGCCGAGGTCGAGCGGCAGACGGTGGCGGGCTATCCGCGGGTGAAGCTGAAGATCGCGCCGGGCTGGGACGTCGAACCGGTCCGCGCGGTGCGGGCGGCGTACCCGGAGCTCGATCTGCATGTCGATGCCAACGGCATCTACACCGAGGACCACCTGCCGCAGTTGCGGGCGCTGGACAAGTTCGGGCTGACGATGATCGAGCAGCCGTTCGCACCGCGGGACCTGCTCGCGCACGGACGGCTGCAGCGGACGATCTCGACCCCGATCTGTCTGGACGAGAGCATCGAGACGCTGGACGACCTGGAGACCGCGCTGTCCGTCGGAGCGCTACAGGTACTGAATATCAAGGTGTCGCGGATGGGTGGCCTGACCGCCGCCCGCGCCGCGCACGATCGGGCGCAGCACGCCGGGATCGCTGTCTGGTGTGGCGGCATGCACGAGTTCGGCATCGGCCGGCTCGCCAACGTCGCCGTCTCCAGCCTCCCCGGGTTCACCCTCCCATCGGATGTGTCCGCCTCGGAGAAGTACTACGCCCGGGACATCGTCGAACCCGCCGTCGTCGCCGTCCAGGGCGTCGTCCAGGTGCCCAAGGCAACTGGCTTGGGGCATACGGTCGACACCGAGCTGATTGCGGCGAACACCATCGCCACGTTCAGCCTCTGACCAGAACAGGAGCGGGTCCATGACCATCGCGCTGACCGGTGGTCTCGTCGTGGACGGGACCGGTGCGGAGTCGGTGGCCGCGACCGTGCTGGTGGACAGCGGGCGGATCATCGGTGTGCTGC
Organism: Kribbella sp. NPDC026596; assembly: GCF_040638415.1. Taxonomy (NCBI): domain Bacteria; kingdom Bacillati; phylum Actinomycetota; class Actinomycetes; order Propionibacteriales; family Kribbellaceae; genus Kribbella; species Kribbella sp. NPDC026596. The sequence goes on from NZ_JBEZYF010000013.1 coordinate 158,275, forward strand.
CACCCGGCGAGGTGCCCTCCGGTGCCGAGGTAATCGATGCCACGGGCAACATTGTGGCACCCGGGTTCATCGACTTGCATTCCCCTGCGGATTTCAGTCTTCGATCGACTCCGGACGCGCCGACCCAGCTCTCTCAGGGCCTCACCACGCTGGTCGCCGGGAACTGTGGCTGGTCGCCGTTTCCGATCACCGACCTGGACTCGATGCGAGCGGGTACGGCGTTCCTGGACCCGCGGCACGACTGGTCGTGGCGGGATCTCGGCGGCTTCGCCGCACCGTTGGAGCCCGCCGTGAACCTCGCCCTGCAGGTCGGGCACTCGGCTCTGAGGCTCGCAGTGCTGGGCAATGCCGAGCGGGCGCCGTCACCGGACGAGCTCCGGCAGATGCAAGAGCTGCTGGGGATCGCCGCCGACCAAGGGGCTGTCGGTTTCTCCACCGGATTGATCTACGCGCCGGGCGCCTATGCCGAGTCCGCCGAGGTCGCCGCGCTGGTGGCGACGGCAGCCGAGTGCGGTCTGCTCTACTCCACACACATCCGCAACGAAGGCGCCGGCCTGCTCGCGGCGTTGGACGAGGCGATGGCCGCGGCCCGGGCCGGCGGGGCGCGACTCGAGGTCTCCCATCTGAAGGCAGTCGGCAAGCCGAACCATGGCCTCGTCACCGCTGCCCTCGAACGCCTCGACCAAGCCCGCGCGGACGGTCTCGATGTCGCGTGGGACGCCTATCCCTACACGGCATCCAGTACGACGCTCACCGCCAGGCTGCCGATGTGGGCGCTGGCCGGCGGCGTCTTGCTGGATCGCCTCGCGGACCCGGCCGAACGGAGACGGATCGCCGAGGCCCTCCGCTCCGATCAACTGCTCGATCCCCATGCTGTGGTGATCGCGTCCTTGCCGCCCGGACCCTATGAAGACTGTCGCGGCCGAAGCCTCGCGGACATCGCCCGCCGCGACGATGTGGACACTGCCGAAGCCGTTCTCCGGGTGCTCGAGCAACACCGGGCCGCGGTCAGCGTGGTCAACCACGCGATGAGCGAGGACGACGTTGTCACCGTCCTGGAGCACCCGTGGACGAGCGTCGCGAGCGACGGCTGGATCATGGACGCCACCGGCCCCGGCCACCCGCATCCGCGCAACTTCGGCACCTTCCCCCGAGTCCTCGGCCGGTACGTGCGTGACCTCGGCGTGCTCACCCTCCCCGAGGCGATCCGCCGGATGACCTCGCTGCCCGCGTCCCGGCTGGGCTTCACCGACCGCGGCGTGATCGAACCCGGTGCCGTCGCGGACCTCGTCGTCCTGGACCCGTCCCAGGTCGCCGACAGGTCGACGTACGACGAGCCGTGGCAGCTGTCCGTCGGCATCAACCATGTCCTGGTCGCCGGTGTGCCGGTCCTGACTGACGGAAAGCCGACGGGTCGCAGACCCGGACGCGTTCTCACGCCTTCTTGAAGCGCTTGGGCTCACTCGGCAACGGGGGAGGAGCGGCGGCAGTGTCCTCGGTCGTCTCGAGCCACCCGTCGTGCTCATGCACCAGCTCGTCCGCGGCGGCCGGGTCCACATCGCGCAGGACGACGACCCACGGGTGGTCCTCGTCGTCGTCCTCGCCGTGGAACCGCCCGCGCCGTACGTCACCGTCGAACCGGGCGGCGACTGCCTCGGCGTCGTCCTGCTCCCAGAAGTAGGCGATGAGCTCCATGGGGAACACCGTACGATCTCCGATATGAGCACCTTTCCCTGGTTGAAGGGGCATGGCACGGAGAACGACTTCGTGATCCTGCCCGACCCCGATGGAACGATCCACGGGGACCTGGACGCCGGCCTGGTGCGGTTCCTCTGCGACCGGCACGCCGGCCTCGGGGCGGACGGCGTCCTCCGGGTGATCCAGGGCGACCAGCAGTCGTACGTCGACGACGGTGGCGACTGGTTCATGGACTACCGCAATGCGGACGGCTCGATCGCGGAGATGTGCGGGAACGGCATCCGGGTGTTCGTCCGGTACCTGGCCGAGGCCGGGCTGACCGGGGACAAGCCGGTCCGGATCGGCACCCGCGCGGGGGTCAAGGACGTCGTACTGAACGACGACGGCACGCTGACCGCGGACCTGGGTGAGCCCGTGCTCCCCGCGGCGGCCGGCATCGTGGTCGAGGCGAACGGGCACCAGTGGCCGGCCGTGCACGTGGACATGGGCAACCCGCACGCGGTGGCTTTCGTCGACGACCTGCGGGAGCCCGGAGACCTGTGTGACCAGCCCACCTGGTCGCCCCAGGAAGCGTTTCCCGAGGGCGTGAACCTCGAGTTCGTCGTACGGCGGGGTCCGCACGAGGTCGAGATGCGGGTGCACGAGCGCGGCGCGGGGGAGACGCGGTCCTGCGGGACCGGGACATGTGCCGTCACCGTGGCGGCTGCTCGGGCGGCCCGGGACGAGCTTCCGGTCACGTACCACGTCGGCGTACCGGGTGGTCAGGTCAGCGTGACGTGGCGTGCGGACAACCATCTGGAGCTGACCGGACCGGCCGTCATTCACGCTCGCGGCGAGTTCGACCGGGCCTGGCTACCTGCCTGAACGGGAATTCAGGTAACGCGTGGGGCGTTGACGGAGTTAATCGGGTCGCTTGTACTGGTGGCCCGTGCCACGATGGAAGGTATATGACGACCCATTCGAACTTTTACGACGAGACCACCGACGTCGAACTTGACCTCATCGAGGGCGATGACTCCGGCGATTCGTTGACGGGTCACGACTCGTACGACTCCGAGCTCGGGACCGAGGGCCTCGAGCTCGAGGAACGCCAGGCACTGCGCCGCGTCGTGGGTATGTCGACCGAGCTGACCGACATCAGCGAGGTCGAGTACCGCAAGCTGCTGCTCGAGCGGGTGCTGCTGGTCGGCGTCTGGACCGAGGGCAGCGCCGAGGACGCGGAGAACTCGCTGGCCGAGCTGAAGCTGCTCGCCGAGACCGCCGGTTCCGAGGTTCTGGACGGCGTGATCCAGCGGCGGAAGAAGCCGGACCCGGCGACCTTCATCGGTTCCGGCAAGGTGGCCGACCTGCGCAACCTGGTCGCGTCGCTCGGCGCCGACACGGTGATCGCCGACGGCGAGCTGGCCCCCGCGCAGCTGCGCAACCTGGAGGACAAGCTCAAGGTCAAGGTGGTCGACCGGACCGCGCTGATCCTCGACATCTTCGCGCAGCATGCGAAGAGCAAGGAAGGCAAGGCCCAGGTCGAGCTGGCCCAGCTGCAGTACATGAAGCAGCGCCTGCGTGGTTGGGGTGGCAACCTGTCCCGCCAGGCCGGTGGACGCGTCGGTGCGGCCGGTGGCGGTATCGGTGGCCGTGGTCCCGGTGAAACCAAGATCGAGACCGACCGGCGCCGGATCAACACCAAGATCTCGAAGCTGCGGCGTGAGCTGAAGGACATGAAAGGCACGCGGTCGACGATGCGCCAGGAGCGCCGCCGGCACTCGATCCCCTCGGTCGCGATCGCGGGCTACACGAACGCGGGCAAGTCCTCGCTGCTGAACAAGATCACCGGAGCCGGTGTCCTGGTCGAGAACGCGCTGTTCGCGACCCTGGACCCGACCACCCGGCGGACGACGACCTCCGACGGGCGCGTGTACACGTTCACCGACACGGTCGGGTTCGTCCGGCACCTGCCGCACGACATCGTCGAGGCGTTCCGCTCGACGCTGGAAGAGGTCGCGGACGCGGATCTGCTGCTGCACGTGGTCGACGGTTCGCACCCCGACCCGCTGGCCCAGATCCAGGCAGTTCGTGAGGTGCTCGGCGAGATCGGTGCCTCGGACGTCCAGGAGATCATCGTCATCAACAAGGGCGACATCGCCGACCCGATGGCGCTGGCCCCGATCCTGCACCGCGAGCCGCGGGCGTTGGTGGTCTCGGCCCACACCGGTGAGGGCATCGACAAACTGCGCTCGCTGGTCGAGGCGTCCTTGCCGCAGCCGGACATCGCGGTCGACCTGCTGCTCCCGTACGAACGCGGCGACCTGGTCTCCCGGATCCACTCCGAAGGGGCCGTAGACCAACTCGAACACACCGCCGACGGCACCCGCCTCACCGCGCGAGTCCACCCGGCCCTGGCCGGCGACCTCACGCCGTACCAGGTCGCAACGGCTTAATAACACAGAGCGTGAGCGCGCCCCCAGCCTCTTGGCGGCGCGCTCACGCTGTGTCATCCTCCGCTCAGGGGTGGGGGGATGACAATCAACATCAACATCGGTGTCGCCTGGTCGACGCATTTCCAGCGGCAAGGTCTCAACAAGCTGTGGTACCGGCGGCTGCGCTACGCCTATCGGGCGCCGTCGCTCTTTCTCGAGGGCATGCTCGGGGCCGGGGCGAACGTCAAGTTCGTCACCTTCGACGAGAACCTGGTCGACCAGGATCTCGACCAAGGCGGTGACGCGCAGCAGGTCGACATCCTGTACGTCGCCACGCACGGGATGAGCGGCGCGTCCGGTTACGAGCTCGCTCTGCACGCGGCCGACTGGCCGGTGCTGTCGGGCGGGTTCGGCGACCAGGGCCCGGCGATCGTGATCTTCGACTGCTGTGACCTGGCCGACCCGACCGTCACCGGTTGGGATCAGGCGTGGCGGACCGACAAGATCGGCCCGCAACTCCGGCTCGTCCTCGGCTTCGCCTCGCCCGCCTCGGTCTCCCGGCAGGCGTCGATCCGCGGTACGGCGTTCGCGCAGGAGCTGGACACCAAGCCGGTGACCGATGCCTGGTTCACGTCGATCCAGGCCGGCAGCTACGTCGGTACCGACAAGCCGATCGCGATCGCCTTCGGTGACGACGACGTGGCCGCCCAGCAGATCCTCGACTTCACGTCGGCGGGCTCACTTCCGGGACCGCGGACCAGCCAGGTCCCTGGCATGGCGTGGAGGGTGTGAGATGTTCTGGGACGACTTGATGCCGACCGAGACGGCCGACTGGGCTGCCGCTCAGATGCGCAGTCCGCAACCGCCGCCGAACCTCGTGTTCGCTCCACCACCGGAGCAGGCGGAGGCGGCCGAGCGCATCAGGTTTGCCTTCGACCGGCACGTCGAGATCTCGCCGCGCACCGGCACCGTCCGCATCGCCGGACCCGTCGACGGCCTTCCTCTGGACGAGATTCTGGACTTCTTCGTCAACACCGCGAGTTTCCATCGAGACCTCGACCACGAGGTCGAGCTGAGGACCGACGAGCAGCCACCGAAGTTCGTTCGCCGGCAGGTGCTGACGAGAATCGAAGGCACTGCGTCCCTGGGACCAGGCGGCCGGATGACCTGGTTCGACCTGCCATCCGGGGACTTCGTCGACATCAGCCTCCGGCAGCGGGCCGAGCGCGTCCGCGCGGTGGGGTGGCGCAGTCCGCGGGAGGTCGAGGCGGCCGTCGCCGCCATGGTCGGGGACGCCCGCGGCTTCCGGTTGCGTGCGGCCTTCGGCTACAGCGAGCCGTCCGGCTACGAGGTCGCCGGCCTGTGCCGGCCGTCGTTCGTCTTCGTCCTGGACGGTCCGCCGATGGAAGGGGCTCCGCATTGGCGCGTCAGCATCGCCGTACCGGCATCCCGGGACGACGACGGCGACGGTGGGGCCGCCGGACGTGGGCAGGACTCGGATTGGTGCGTGTGACTCGAGTGGGGGGGAGTTGGTTGAGATGGGCGATGTGGGCGCGTTCCTCGGGATTGCCCTGGGCGTGCTGATCGCGGTGGTCTTTCCGGTGCTGAAGGGGTTCGTCCAGGGGCAGTTCGGCGCGATCGCCGCACCGGGCCTGCCGCCCTGGGCGAAGAAGTACGCCGGTTTGTTCGCGTTCTGCCTGGTGAGCGCACTGATCGTGCTCGCCGTCTTCAAAGCGGCGAAGCCCGACGCCGAGATCAGTTTCTGGGTCGCCTTGGTGATGGGTTTCGGCTACGAGTCCATCGTGGAGAAGGTCTTCGCCAAACCGTTGACCGCCTAGACGCACCGATGGCCCGGGAGTCGAACTCCCGGGCCATCGGTCCTACTTGTTGCTCAAGGCATCAGTTGCGCTTGGAGACCTGGACCGTGACCGAGGTGCCGTTCTTGGAGAGAACCTTGATGTTCACTCCGTTGTTCGGGACCTTGACGCCGGCCTGGGGCTGCTCCGGGTACCAGTACTGCTTGCTGTCGTTGAAGGTGGTCACGCCGTTCTGGCCACGGACGTAGCTGGCCTGACCGTTGATGTGCAGCGTGAACGAGTCAGCCTTGTCCGCACCGAACGGAGCGTCGTACCCGCCGACCCGCGGCCGCCAGATCTGACCGTCGAGGCGGTTGATCGGGACCGGGTGGCTGTCGATCGGCAGCACCAGACCCTGACCGGGGTGCTCGTTGGTGTTGTTGTCTTCCTGCGAGGTGTCCCAGTACCAGATCAGCAGGCCGTCCTGGTACGGGAAGTGCTCGACCTTGTCCGGCAGCGTGCTCGCCCAGCCGAAGTTGTACGGGCCGGTCTGCAGGTACTGGTCGTGGTCGACGTAGTTGATGTTCGACGCCAGGTAGTAGTTGTCGTGCAGGGTGGTGAAGCTGGCGCCGGCCGCGCTGAAGCCGTTCAGCGTCCAGCCGTCGGGCGAGGTCTCGGCACCGGACGTGACCACCGTGGTGGTACCCGAGGTCACCGTGATCTCGTCGGCGAAGAAGCCCTTGCCGCCGGCCGCGGGGTCGGTGGTGTAGCGGAACTGCAGGCCGATCGTCTTGCCGACGTACGCCGACAGGTCGAAGGTGGCCGGCTGCCAGCCGTTGCTGGTGCCGTCGATGCCGTTGCCCTCGGCGGCGTTGGTGATGGTGCCGGCGATCGGCTTGTAGCCGGTGCCGTCGTTCACCTCCACGTAGGCGTAGTCACAGGCCTCCGGGCCACAGTCCTCGATGTCCCAGTTGGCCTGGAAGGTGAGGCTCGCGGCCTGGCCGGCCGGCAGCGTGACCTGACGGTTCATCGTGTGGGTGAAGTTGTTGCCCTCACCGCTCCACCAGGACTTGGTTCCGGCCGCCGGTGGCACCAGGTCGTGCACCAGCGGCTTCTTCGGCAGTGTCACCACCAGGCCCTGGGCCTTCTTCGAGTTGTACTCGTGCGGGCCGAGCTCGACGGTCCGGTTCTGCCCGGCCGCCACGATGTCGTAGTCCAGCCAGCCGAGCTGCAGCTTGTCCCAGATGCCGAAGTCGGCCGCCTGCTCGCCGAGGCCGCCGTCGGTGGCCTTGCTGACCCGGCTCTGCGCCATGATCGTCCACCAGTTGACGCCGTTCTCGACCGGTGCGCCGGAGGTGTCGTAATGGTCCGGCAGACCGAGGTCGTGGCCGTACTCGTGCGCGAAGACACTGATGCCGCCGTTCTCGGGCTGGATCGTGTAGTCGCCGACGTACAGGCCGGTGTCGCCGATCTGGGCGCCACCGCGGTTCGGCTGGTTCACCGGACCGCCGGGGAAGTTGGCGTACCAACGGTGCGACCAGATCGCGTCCTCACCCTGCTGCGGGTCGCCGTCGGCCTGGTCGCCGCCGGCGTGCACGATCTGGAAGTGGTCGATGTAGCCGTCCGGCTCGTTGAAGTTGCCGTCACCGTCGTAGTCGTAGCGGTCCCACTGGTCGAACGTCTTCAGGTCCGCGGTGATCTGCGCGGTGGTCCGGCCGGCCGTCTTCTGGTCGGCGACCCACTGGTTCACCGCGTCCTGGATCAGGAACCAGGTGTTGTTGCAGACGTTGCCGGCGCACGGGAACCCGTTCGACCGGCCGTAGCGGGCCTCGTTGTACTTGACCTTGACCCAGTCGGTGACCTCGCCGTCGACGCTGTACCGGCCGGACGACTGCTTCTCGTAGTACTTCTTCACCGAGTTGCCGTTGCCGAAGTACAGGTCCTGGAAGTGCTGCTGGTCGTAGTTCGGCTGCCAGACGGTCGAGTTGTCCACCGAGCGGTCCGGCGCCGGGATCGCGTTGTTCAGCGGGCCCTCGAAGGTGGCCGGGCCGGGAATGCCGGCGTTCTGGTCCTTGTCCGGGTAGCTCGGGTGCCGTTCGTTGCCGAACTCGGCCAGCACGACGAAGATCTTGTCGGTCTTCTCCCGGCTCAGCTCGACGTACTGGTCGACCCGGCCCTTGGCGTTCTTCACGCCCGTGGCGCCGACCTGCTTGCTGCCGAGGTTGACCACGGTGCTGGCACCGCGCTTCTCGGTCTTGGCCGTTCCGTTCAGGACCTTCGTCAGGGCGTCCTGACGCAGCTCACGGCGCTTGTCCTCCTGCGGGCTGGACAGTTCGTCCGGTGCGGGCGCGGCCTCACTGGCGATCGGCGCCGAACCCTGTTTGGGCGGTGTGGCGGCATCGCTCGCCGAGGCCCACCCGAGCCCGGCCGTTGCCGCCAATGCCAGGCTGAACAGCCCGGCGGGTAGCTTGCGCACGATTCCCCTCCATGCTTGGTCAATGCACGCCGGGCGTGGTGACGCGGCGTGTTCGTTGCTCCCCCGAGCGTGTTTTGCGCGAGAGTACGGGGAAAATCGGCAGAGCTGAAGTAGAAGCGGAAAATTCCGGCAAAGGTGCGGGGAAACCTGCATCATCCGTGGAACTACTCAACTGCCTGGGTACGACGCCTCAGCCACGGCAGCCCTCGAGGTTGGCAGACTGTCTGGTGTGGAGCGCGAGACCGTCGACCTGCTGCAGCCACTGTGGCGTGCGCTGGTCGTGTTCCGCGTGATCACCTGGGCGTTCGCCGTCCTCGGGGTCTGGACCCGCTGGGACGGGATCGCCAACCCGACCGGGGCGGTCCTCCAGTTGGCGGTGATGGGCGTCTGGACGGTGATCTCCTCGATCGGCTACAGCCGGCGCTGGGGTCGCCGGAACACCAGGCTTGCGTTCGCCGACCTGATTGTCACCGTCGGCTGCATGTACGCCACCTTGTGGGCCCAGCCGCTGACCGACATCCGTGCCGGTGCCTCCGTGCTGACGTCCGTCTGGGCGGCCGGGCCGGTACTCGCGCTGGCCATCTCCCGCGGCCGGGACGGCGGCCTGCTCGGCGCCGCGACGATCAGCCTCGCGCTGCTCTCGCTGCGCGGTGTCGACAATGCGTCGGCGGTCCTCAGCAACGTCCAGCTCCTGCTGGTCGCGGGCCTGGTCGTCGGGTACGCCGCCTCGACGCTGCGGCAGGCGGGAAACCGGCTGCGGGAGGCGATCGCGGCCGAGAGTGCCACCGCCGAACGGCTCCGGCTCAGCCGGTCCATCCACGACGGCGTGCTGCAGGTGCTGGCTCAGGTGCAGCGCCGGGGTACGGCGATCGGCGGCGAAGCACTCGAGCTCGCCGAGCTCGCCGCCGAACAGGAGGTTGCCCTGCGCACCCTGATGTCGTCCCGGCCGACCGTTGCCGAGGGCGACCGGGTCGACCTGTGCGGATTGTTGTTGCCGCTGGCCACGACCCGCGTAGACGTCGTCGTACCGGCCGGTCAGGTGTTGTTGCCGGCCGCAACCGCGACCGAACTGGTTGCCGCGGTCAAGGAAGCGCTGACCAACGTTGTCAAGCACGCCGGGCCTGACGCCCGGTCCTGGGTGGTGGTCGAGGACCTCGGCGACGCGGTGGTGGTGTCGATCCGCGACGATGGGATCGGTACGACTCCGGCCCGGCTCGAGCAGGCCCGCGTCGACGGGCACCTGGGTGTGAGCCAGTCGATCCGCGGCCGCATCATCGACCTAGGCGGCACGGTCACAGTCCGGACTGGACCTGACGAGGGAACCGAGTGGGAGCTGAAAGTGGAGACCGCATGACTGTGCTTTTGGCCGGGCCTTCGGCACCGGCGTGGTCATGGGGCCTTGGCTCCCGGCCTTCCCTCGTCGCTCCGGTCGCTGCGCTCCCTGCGCTCCTCAGCCCAGGCCGGGAGGCCCCATGACCCGCGTAATGATCGTCGAC
>NZ_JBEZYF010000014.1:0-35271 GCF_040638415.1 Kribbella sp. NPDC026596
TGCCACCCGCCTGAGCGGGCGTCGGCGGGGCGGGGGGGTGCGGCCCGGCCGACGTGGGGTTCAGCGGGCGGCTTGTTCGATCAGCGTGGCCACTGCCTTCGGGTGGGACAGGGCTACCAGGTGGGAGGCACCGGAGATCTCGACCGTGGTGGCGTGCGCGCGGTCGGCCATGAAGCGCTCGGCGGCCGGGGCGATGGCATGGTCTCCGGTCGGGATCACGGCGTACTTCGGGAGTCCGGCCGGGGCTGTCTTCGCGATCGGCTCCTCGAAGACCGCCGCGTTGACCGGGCGCTGGGACGCGCCGAGTACGGCGGCCTGCCGGGCGGGCAGGTCGGCGGCGAAGACCTGCCGGAACGACTCCGGCTTCATCACGAGGTCGACGCCACCGGGATAGCTGATCGCGTTGGTGGTGTCCGGTCCGATCTCGCTGCCCGGGTACTTCGAGTTCAGTGCGCCGAGCGTTTCACCGGCCTGCGGGATGAACGCCGCCACGTACACGAGCGACTTGACCCCGCTGGTCCCGGCGAGCTGGCTGACCAGCGCACCGCCGTACGAGTGACCGACGAGGACCTTCGGGCCTGGGATGCCGTTCAGGACACCGGTCAGGTACGCCGTGTCGGTCGCGATCCCGCGGAGCGGTACGGCGGGGGCGACGACCTGGTATCCGTCCCGCTGGAGCCGGCTGGTCACCTCGGACCAGCTGGCTCCGTCGGCGAACGCGCCGTGCAGGAGGACGATGGTCGGCTTCTGCTCGTGCTCGGTCTGAGCGGTCGCGGTGGTCGCGCCCGTCAGCAGGAGTGCAGCTGCGGCGACGAGAGCGCCGAGGCGGCGGAGCTTCATCGAGTCGCACCTGCCTCGACTGCGCTCGCGATGAAGTCGGCGACGGCCTTGGGCTGGGAGACGGCGACCGCGTGCGAGCCGTCGACCTCGATCGTGGTGGCCTTCGCCCGGGCGGCCATCGTGCGCTGGCCCTCGGGGTGGATCGCCTCGTCGCCGGTGGCGACCAGGTCGTAGACGGGCAGTCGCTTCCAGCTCGCCGTACCGGCCTTCTCGTCGAACGCCGCGGCGGCGATCGGTCGCTGCGTCCGGCGCAGGATCTCCGCGTCCTCGACGTCGGCGGCGAACAGGGCGCGGAACTTGTCCAGTGCGATGCTGAGGTACGTCTCCTCGCCACCGTCGCCGGTCGGCAGGGTGTGCGGCACCAGGCCGGAGGCGAAGTCGTTGGCGGGGAAGCTGCCGAGCAGATCCTGCAGGCTCTCGCCCTCGTCGGGGAGGAAGGCGGCGACGTACACCAGCGCGCTCACGTTGTCGGCCTGGTTCGCGGCGGCGGTGATCACGGCACCGCCGTACGAGTGCCCGACCAGGACGACCGGGCCGTCGATCTCGCGGACCTGGGCGGCGACCCGGCTGCCGTCGAGGGCGGCGCCGCGCAGCTCGTTGGCGACGGCGATGGCGGGGATACCGCGGTTGGTCAGCTCGGCGATCACTCCGGCCCAGCTCGAGTTCTCCGCGAACGCACCGTGCACCAGAACGACGGTGGGGGTCTTCTCACTCATCTTTCTCGATCTCCTTCAGTTGGCTTGCTAGAAGGAAACCGCTTCGGCCCGATCCGCCGGATCGACCGAACACCCGAACTTGTCACGGTGCTTTCGAGCCGCCGGGTGCGGTGGTGCACCCAAATCTCATGCGTTCGGGGGAGAGGCGAAGCGCTCCAGCACCAGGCGGGTGAGCTGCACCCGCGAGTTCACCCCGAGCTTGCCGAACGCGGACCGCAGGTGAGTGCCGACCGTACTCGCGGAGACGACGAGCTCCTCGGCCGCCGAGCGGTTCGTGTGCCCCTCCGCGACCAGCAGCGCGACTCGGCGCTCCATCGGCGTGAGCGCCTCCCAGCCGTCCTGGGCTCGCGGTGGTACGGCGGCCCAGCGGCGTCGTCGTACGCCGTTCGCCTGGAGCACGGCCTGGATCCGGCCGGCGGGCGCCGTCGCGCCGAGTGCCGTCAGGGAATCGAGCGCGTGTTCCAGGGTGGCGATGCCGGTCGTGCGATCGCCGGACTCCAGCTCCGACCGGCCGTAGACCTCCTCGGCTCGCGCAAGCAGCAGCGGTCGGTGCGCTGTGCGGAGCAGCTCGGTCGCTGCGGCCAGGAGCTTCAGATCGTTGCCCGCAGCCACCAGATCCGAGGCTCCACGGAACGCGGCCGACGGACTGGCCGCCACCTGCTCTGCCAGCAGGTCCGCGGCCTGGGCTTGGACGAGTACGTCGATCCGCGCCGGGAAGTCCTGCGGTACGTCGCTTAGCCGCCCGCCGGCCTTGGTGTCGCCGTCGGCGATGGCAAGCAGCGCATTGATCGTCGGATCGTGGCCCGCGAGCTCCCGTGCCTGAGCGAGCCGGCCGCGGATGAGGGCGATCAGCGCGAGCACCTGATGCGCCACCGGCGCCAACGTGTTGTCGTGGAACTGGCTCATCCAGCGCAGTCCAGTACTGGCGGCGTTCTCGGCCTCCTGCAGATTCCCCGCGGCGTACTCCAGCCGAGCCGCGAGCACCGCCAGCAGTGGCGCAGCGAACGAGTCACCACCGGTCAGCAGCTCGCGCGCCCGCTGCAGCGACTGCGGCAACTCGTCGGTCTCCGCCCGGCAGTAGAGCTCGCCCACCTCGACCAGCGTCGCCGGCAGGCTGCCCAGACCCGGTGTCACCTGCCGCGCGGCGACGTACAGATCGCGGGCCTCCGCGTACTTGCCCGCCGCTCGCGCGCGTTCTGCCGCGGCCACCTGCAGTACCGCACGCGCTATCGGGTCGGCGGGTGTGCCCGCAGGCTCCACGCCGGCCAGTGCGCGGTAGGCCGCCAGGCGTTCGGCCAGGTGTGGTGCGGCTCCAGGGACGGCGAGGTCGGTCGGGTCCAGTTGCGCGATGGACCACTGGCGGGGCGCGAGGTGGAGGCGGACGACGGCCCGCAGGTCCGCTGTGATCGGTCCGAGGTAGAGGGCGGTCCCGCTGAGCAGGTCGTCGGCGAAGGCCTTGGCCCGGTCGTACTGCCAGGCCTTGAGGAGGATGCTGACCACCTCCTCGCCGACCTCCGCTCGCAGCGGATCGTCGACCGGCGTGAGGCCGAACGCCTCCTGGATGACTTCGGCGGCCGTGGTCGACATGGTCGCGAGGAGATCGCGGGCCGCCTCGCGCAGGGTGGTGATGGCTGCCGTGTCACCCGGTTGCGCCACTGCCAGGACGTGCGGTGCAGCCGCAGCCGCCCCTCGACCCTTGGACAGGAGCTGGTCGGCGATGGCGCCGTGCAGGGCGCGCTGGGCCGACGGCGGTACGTCGGCCAGCGCGGCTGACCGCAGTAGCTCGTGGCGGAACCGCAGTACGGCGCCGGCGTCGGTCAGCAGTGCGGCCTGGATCGCTTCGTCGAGTGGTTCGGCCAGTCTGGCGACGGGCTCGTTCATCAGTACGGCGACGTCCTCCAGGCGGAACTCGCTGCCGAAGACTGCCGCCGTCCGGACCAGGGTGCGGCTGACCTCGGACAGCCCGCCCGTACGACGCCGTACGCCTTCCACCAGGCCGGTCGGCAGCGGACCGGTCTCGTGGGAGCCGCTGCCGAGGTACAGCCCCGCGATGAGCTGCTCGGCGAGGAACGGGATGCCCTGGACGCCGGCCAGCTGCGCGGCGAGCGCGGAGTCGACCGGACGGGCCAGCAGATCCGTGGCGATGTCCTGGATGGCGTCAGCGGAGAGCGGAGCGAGGTCGATGGCATGGACGGGGACCTGTGTCCGGACGGCATCGGTCAGCTGGTCGGTCACCCCGCCAGGAGCCGGCCGGGTCGCGACAAGCCAGAGCAGCTTGGAGTTGGCCAGACGGGCGACGACAACGCGCAGAACGAAGGCGGTGAGCGGGTCGGACCACTGGGCGTCGTCCAGCACGATCAGCGCGGGGACGCCGTCGAGGCGGCGGCCGACGAGGTCGGCGAGGCGTTCGGCCAGCCAGAGCGGCTGGGAGTTGAGCGCGGCTAGCTCCAGGAAGTGCTCTGTGTCGATCAGGGGGTGCCGGCCGGCGCGGAGGGCTGGTGCGAGGGAAGCGAGCGGGCTGATGTTGTCGGCCTGGTGTGCTGCCGCCGTGGCGATCAGGAAGCCGTGGCGTTCGGCCTGCTCGACGGCAGCGGCGAGCAAGGCGGACTTGCCGATGCCCGGCTCACCGCTGACAACGGCCAGTGCGGCGGTCCCGTCGGCGGCCGCCCGCAGCGCTTCCAGCAGCCGCCCGAGCTCGCTGGAACGTCCCCGCAACGGCGCCATGGTGGATTTGTATCACTCAGAGGCAGCGACGGACGGCCAGCAGGGCGTACGTACGGGCGGCGTGCAGAACCTCGGCGAGGACGACGTGTTCGTCCGTGGCGTGGGCGTAACGGACATCACCGGGGCCGTACTGCAACGTAGGGATGCCGGCGGCGGCGTACAGCCGGAGGTCCGACCCGTACGGCGCTCCCTTGACGTCAGGTGTCGGAGCACCCGCGTCAGTCGCGGCCGCCAAGGTTTGTGCGAGCAACGGATCGCCATCGGGCAACAGCCCGGACGCGAACTCACCACCCGGCCAGGTCACCGCGACCGGGTGGTCGCGAAGCCAGTCGTCCTTCGCGCAGGCATCGGCGATCGCGGACTCGAAAGCTGCTCGCGCGTCGGCGAGCGGTTCCCCGAGGCGCACGCCGTACCTGCCCTCGGCGATCAACAGGTCAGGCACAGTGCTGGCCCAGTCGCCGGCTTGCACGGTGCCGACAGACAGCGGGTTGGGCAGATCGAGATGGGTCAGCAAAGGATGAGGATCGCGGTTTCGAGACGCCTCGAGGGACTGCAGCGCCTCCTGGATCAGCACGAATTTCTCGATCGCGCTCACCCCACGACTCCGCGTCGAGCCGTGCGTCGCCAGTCCCGGCACCTCCAGCCGGAACGTCAGCGAGCCGGAGTTGGCCGGGATCGCGCACCTCGCGGTCGGCTCGGCGATCAGGCACGCGTCACCGCCATGCCCGCGGCGCAACGTCGCGAACGCCCCGACGCCACCGTCCTCCTCGCCGACCACCGTGTGTACCGCCAGCGGCTTCCGCAGTTGGATGCCTGCGGCAACGATCGCCGCCACCGCGCCGAGGATCGCCGCGACGCCACCCTTCATGTCACACGTGCCGCGTCCCCACATCACCCCGTCCTCGACCCGCGCCGAGAACGGATCGCCGTCGGGCCACACTCCACCCGGCGGCACCACATCCACATGCCCGTTGAGGATCAGCCCCGGCGTCCCGTCCCCTCCGAGCACGCCGACACAACCCGAGATCTCGTCCCGCGCGACCTCCATCCCGGGGAACTCCGGGTCAGCCGCCAGCGTAGGAATGTCGACCCGCCAGTTGTCGACAATCAGACCAAGCGCCGACAGCCGCTCCGCACACCACGCCTGTACGTCGCTCTCCGCGGCCGTCCCGTCGACACTCGGAATCCGCACCAACTCCCTCAGCTCCTCGACGATCCGCTCGTCGTCCACCGCCGCGAGAACCGCCCGCTCCACCTCACTCAGCATGCGCACATCATGCATCGAGCAGTTCGAGCACTCGGCGGGCCCCGTGCAGGATCAGGACCGGCGAGCCCTTCGAGCGAGTGTGGACGAACTCCGCGATACTCACGTAGGCCGCCGCCGCGCACACCGCGACCGCGGCCCGGCCACCCGCCCGCAGCGCGGCCTCCAGGAACACCTCGTCGATCCCGTCCGGTGCACCGTCCCGCGCCGCCGAGGTCGCCAGCGAGACCAGGTCGTACGCGCGCGACCCACCGCCGGCCGCCTCGATGTCGATGATCCCGGCGATCCGCCCATTGTCGACAATCAGGTTGCCGACATTGAGATCCCCGTGCACGAGATCGTCGCTCGGCAGCGCGTGACCACGGTACGGCCGGCACAGCGCGTCGTACCGCTCGAGCAGGTCGGTCTCCTCGCCGCCATAATCGCGGACCCGCGCCCACACCCCGTCCCAGCCGTCGAAGACGACCCCGGCGGCCCACGCCGACCAGTTCGTCTCGTCCTCCGGGACGAGGTCCCGCTGCGTCTCGCAGATCCCGATCAGCTCGCGGGCGAGGTGCTCGTCGACCGCGGACCCGTCGCGGACCGCGCTGCCGGGGACGAAGTCCTGCAGCTGGTACGGCGATCCGGCTGCGGTCGTCCCGACCGCGAGCCACTCCGGCGTGGGGTAGCCGACGACCCGGGCCCGGCGGACCAGCTCGGCCGCCCGCCGGACCCGCGGGGCCCAGCCCGGGTTGTCGCTCCACTTGAGGACAACCCGGGCCGCGCCGTCGGTGAGCTCGTACGCACTGGACTGGAAACCACCGGCCAGCTCCCGCACCAGCCGATATTCGGTGCCTAAGGCAACGTTCAGCTCGGCGACAACCGACGCGGTGGTGTCCGTCACGGCGTCAGGCGGTGCAGGTCGCGGGGGAACAGCGTGACCTCGCGGACGTTCTCGGCCTTGGTCAACCGCGCCACGAACCGTTCGAGCCCGATCGCGAACCCGCCGTGCGGCGGCATCCCGTGCTTGAACGCCTGCAGGTACGAGCTGTACGCCGGAGCGTCCGGCGATTCACCTCGCGCCTCCAACGCCGCGACATAGTCACTGCAGCGGTGCAGACGTTGCCCACCCGTGACGAGCTCCATGCCGCGGAACAGCAGGTCGAACGAGTTCGACCAGCGCGGGTCCGACGGCTGCGGATGCGTGTAGAACGGCCGCTTCACCATCGGATATCCCTCGACCGCGACGAAGTCGCTGCCGTGCTCGCGCAGCGCCCACTCGCCGATCGCCCGCTCGTCGGCCGGCGCCAGGTCGGGCTCGTCCGGGTTCGCACCGGCGATCTTCAGCGCCTCGCTGAAGTGCACGACCGGTACGTCGACCGGGATCTCGGGCAACTCCACCCCAAGCCGCTCCAGCGCGCCACCGGCCCGTTCGCCGACCGCGGCCAGCATCCCGGCGATGGTCGACCGCAGGACCACGAGTACGTCGCGATGGTCCTGGATGAACCCGAACTCCGCGTCCAGCGAGACGTACTCGGCCAGGTGCCGGACTGTGTCGTGCGGCTCGGCCCGGAACACCGGACCGACCTCGAAGACCCGCTCGAACACCCCGACCATCGTCTGCTTGTAGAACTGCGGCGACTGCGCCAGGTACGCCGGGCCACCGAAGTAGTCCAGCGCGAACACGTTGGCTCCCGACTCCGTCGCCGTACCGACGATCTTCGGCGTCTGGATCTCGGTGAAGCCCTGACCGTCCACAGCAGAACGGAACCCGTGCAGGGCGGCCGCGGCGATCTCCCACCCGGCTCGCACAGCCGGATGCCGCAAGGCGACCGGCGCGTTGTCCAGTACGACGGGCAGCCCGGCGCCGACCGTGGGTCGCCAGAGCTCGATCGGCGGAGTCGCGGCCGGCTCGGTCAGCGGCTCGATCACCGGGTCGACGATCTCCGCACCACCGGGAGCCTGCGGGTTGGCGGCGACCGTACCGGTCACCTGGACCACGGTCTCCTCACCGAGCTCGTGCAGCTGTGCTTGGGTTTCCGGCTGCTTGACCACAATCTGGCTCAGGCCGGACCGGTCGCGCAGGATCAGGAAACTGACGGCGGCGAGCCGTCGTCTTCGGTGCACCCAGCCGGCCACCGTGACGGTTCGGCCTACTGCTGAGGGGATCTCATGGTTGAGAATGCGCATCGCTGTTTTCACCTCCAGGTTGTCTCTCGTACCCCGGAGGTGTGGGCGAAGGGGATCTCGCGGTGCCACCACACCTTCACCGGATCGGGCGCGTGCCCAGGTCCGGCCTCTTGCCATGCATTCGCTCGGGAGTGTCTTCGCGACCGCTCCACGTGCCGCCTTCACAGCAACCGGCGACTCTCTCGGACGTGGCGTACGGCGCTACTCGGTTCCGTCAGCGCGAACAATTCCAGAATAGAGCAGCCGGCAACCGGGTTTTACCGGCGGGAGTCCGACGGCGGGATCTGCACGGAGTCGGTGTCCTCCCGGCCGCCGACCTGGGCGTGCACGGTGATCTGGTTGTTCGTCCCGGTGCCGGGCAACCACGCGGTCCACTCGGAGTCGAACGGTTTGCGGTAGTTGTCCGTCCAGCAGGTCGCCCGCCGGACGTCGGTCGACCGCGAGCAGGTCCACCCCTTGTCCAGCGCGGACAGGAAGGACAGGTTGCGACCCCACGAGATGTCCAGCGTCACGCGCTGGTTCGACACTCCGTTGACCTTCAGGAACCGGTTGTAGACGAACGGGTTCGGATCGGTCTGCGGGGTCGGCGTGATGATCTGCAGCAGCGACTCGTCCTGCTGGATCCCCGGCAGCACCTCGGAGTCGGTGTCGCTCACCAGCCCGGCCGTCGCGGCCACCGTGAAGGTCCTGGCCGCGGCCGAGCCGTCGGATGGTACGGCGAAGTCGGCCGGAAGCGGAGCCGGTCGCGTCGGGGTCAGCGCCGTACAGGTCTTGGTTTTGGCCGAGCATTTCCAGCCGGCCGGGTTCGCGGCGATCGGCCACTCCAGCGCCGAGCCGTAGCTGATCTTCAGCGTGACACTGGTCCGGTCCGTGCCGGGGGCAACGGTCAGGATGCGGTGGTGGACGTCAGGGTCGGCCTTGCCGTCGAGGATCTTCAGCAGGTTCTCGTCGGTCCGCGGGGGAACGGTCAGCGTCTCCGAGTCGTCGTCGTACAGCCGGCCGGTCTTGGCCGAGACGGTGAAGGTGCGGTCGGCCGCCGATCCACCGGCCGGGGTGTCGAACGTCACCGGCATCGGCGCGGGCGCCGCCGGGTTGTTCGCCGTACAGGTGCTGGCTGCCTTGTTACAGGTCCAGCCGCTCGGGTTGCCGGTCAGCGGCCACCCCAGCGCGGCACCGAACTTGAACCCGATCGTGACCGGGTCGGCGTTGCCGTCCGGGACCTTGATCGTGAGGACGAAGCGCATCCCCGCCGCGGCCTCCGAGCCGCCGGCCCGGTCGCTCGGGGCGCCGCCGCCGCTCGGCATGGTGATCGTCAGCAGGCCCTCGTCCAGGATCGGTGTCGTCGGCAACGGCGGGGTCGGCTCCGTCGGTGTCGGGGTCGAGGTCGGTTCGGTCGTCGGGGTCGGCGTCGTCGGCGTCGTCGGCTCGGTCGACGGCGCAGTGGTGGGCGCAGTGGTCGGAGCGGTCGTCGGCTGCGTGGACGGCGGTTTGACCGTCGGCGGCTTGACCGGCGGCACCGTCGGCGGCTGTGTCGGTTGTTGGCCCGGCGGCTGCGTCGGCTGTTGCGCCGGGGGTTTGTTGATCGCCGCCGGGGGAGTGTCGTTGCCGGTCAGCGCCATCGCCGCCAGGACGGCGGCAACCGCGACGACCACGACCGCTCCCGCGCCGATCGCCGACCGGGTGCTGTTCTCGGTGACCTTCTTCCAGCCGGTGGCGACGAATCCGACCAGGCCAACCTTCGCGCCGGACGCGGCGGCCAGGTAGCCGAGGCCCGCGGTGCCCAGCAGGGCCGGAGCGAGCAGCGCCGGCAGCGCACTGTTGACCTCGACGAGCTCGAGGTAGACCGCGGTGCACTTCGCGCAGTCGTCCAGGTGCTCACGAACGTTGCGGTTCTCGCGCTTGGTCAGTCCGCCGCGGACATAGGCGCCGAGGCGCTCGGTCGTCCAGCGGCAGCGGTCCCCGGCGACATCGGCCAGATGCTGCTGCAGGTACGCCTGCCGCAGACCCTCGCGGGCGCGGTAGGCCAGCGCGGACACGCCGTTCGCGGTCAGGCCGAGCAGGGGAGCGATCGCGGCCGGTTTCTCACCCTCGACCTCGGTGTGCCAAAGGACGGCCTGCCAGCGCTCGGGCAGGCTCGCGAACGCCTTGGCCGCCGCGCCGCTCTCGAACCCGGTCACGGTCGGGTCGTCGAAGGTCTCCGGCTCCCGCTCGTACGCCGCGATGTCGTCGGTGGCCGTCACCTTCCGACCGGACCGGATCCGGTCGACGTGCACCCGCCGTATCGTCGTCAGCAGGTACGCGCGGAAGGAGATGTCCGGACCGCCGCCGGCGCGGAGTGCGTCCAGCACCTTGGCGAACGCGTCACTGGCCAGGTCGTCGGCGTCGTTGGCCGGGACCAGCTGACGGGCCATCCGCTCGGCCGCGTGGTGATGGCGGCCGAAGAGCTCGCCGTACGCCTCGAGGTCGCCGTTGCGGACGCGCGCGATCAATTCGGCGTCGCTCGGCCCTTCCGGCGTCTCCATCTGTCTCCCCGTGTGTCCCGACTGCGGCCCGTGGCCGACCCTGTCACGGTCCGTCACATAGTTGCCGAGGACAAGGCTCCCACGTGGGACGGCTCCGCGCACCATTCCTGACGCGGAACTGTGCTCCTTTCCTGACGAGAAGACCAGCCCGGAAGTTACGCGAAAAAAGTTCTGCGAATCCGCGTCATGAACTGCGTCACGGCCTGTCTCACCTCCGAACGACGCTTCCGGCCGACCGGTCGGGAGACTGACGGGGCTATTCGAGGAGGGCCATGTCGCTG
The DNA here is from genome assembly GCF_040638415.1 of Kribbella sp. NPDC026596. Classification (NCBI taxonomy): domain Bacteria; kingdom Bacillati; phylum Actinomycetota; class Actinomycetes; order Propionibacteriales; family Kribbellaceae; genus Kribbella; species Kribbella sp. NPDC026596. The sequence continues at coordinate 10,517 of NZ_JBEZYF010000014.1, forward strand.
TTCGCGGATCTCCGCCGACGGCTCGACCTGCGTCCAGCCAAGTCCCTGAACCTGGCGGGGTCGCCCGCCCGGACCCGGCCGGAGGCGTCGTCTTCCCACCTTGATTCAACAGAGCAACCGTGCGGACGGAGGGAGCCGCACGGCACAGCTGGTCTCGACCACAGCGCCTATCTCGCGATTGCCGAGGCGCTGCGGGACGGGGCCGATGTCGTGCCTGCATCGGACGAGGTCGGACGCCGGCTGGCGGCCGACGGAGTCTCACTGGTGGAGGCACTTGATGGGCTGAGTGCGTTGTACCGCGCGATCGCCGGGGGCGAGCCGGCTTTCGAGGCGGTACGCGCACTCAGTTCCAGCTGGGCCGAGGCCTCCCTGGTCTACCTGCACTCGCTGTCCTGCGAGGACCCGCTGACCGGGCTGTCCAGCCTGGCGCACCTGCGATCCCGGCTCGGCGAGCTCTATCGAGAGGCGGAGTTCCGTGGCACTTCCGTACCGCAGACCCACGCATTGGTGGTTGTCGAGCCGCTCAATCCCCCGGGGACGACGCCGTTCGACCGCGAGCTCCGGCTGGTCGACGTGGCGGAGTGCCTGCGGATCGTCTTCTGCGGCGGTGACGTACTGGGCCGCGTCGGCTCACGCCGCGCGGCGGCGCTCGTCGGCCGCGAGCCGAACCTGCCGGAGCAGGTCGCGACGGTACGAGCGCTGATCACCCAGTGGCGGCTGGACACCGACGTACCCCAGCTGGCCCGGATCTGGATCGAAGGCCTGCCCTCGACCGACGCGATGGCCGGGAGGGTTCTCGACGAGCTGGCCAGACCTTAGGACCTGCGTCCGGACGCCAACAGGGGGGTGCCCGGACGCATCAGCAGGCGGCGGATCGCCTATCACGGGGTAGGCGATCCGTCGCCGCTTGTCCGTCGTCCGCTCTAGTCTGGGTGGCATGTGCGGTAGGTATGCATCCAGCCGGGACCCGTCGGACCTCGTCGTGGAGTTCGAGATCGAGGCGGGCAACGTCCGCGAGTCCGTCGAGGAACTACCGGACAACTACAACGTCGCGCCGACCGATCAGGTCATCGCCGTGGTCGAGCGGAAGAACCGCGAGGTCCCCGACGAGACGATCCGCAAGCTGACCACGGTCAAGTGGGGGCTGGTCCCGTCGTGGGCCAAGGACACCTCGATCGGGAACCGGCTGATCAACGCGCGGATGGAGACGGTCGCGGAGAAGCCGGCCTTCAAGAAGGCTTTCGCCGCCCGGCGCTGCATCCTGCCGGCCGACGGCTACTTCGAGTGGTACACGGCCGAGGAGAAGGTGAACGGCAAGCCGGTCAAGCAGCCGTATTTCATCCATCCGGCCGACGGCAGCGTCCTGGCGATGGCCGGGCTGTACGAGATCTGGCGCGATAAGTCGGTCGAGGACCCGGACAAGGACGAGGCCTGGCTGTGGACCTGCACCGTCCTGACCACCACGGCCACCGACGACCTCGGCCGCATCCATGACCGGATGCCGCTCCTGGTCGAGCGCGAGCGGTACGACGCCTGGCTCGACCCGCTGTCGTCGGATCCTGACGATCTGCTCGAGCTGTTGGTCCCCGCAGCGCCCGGCCGCTTGGAGGCGTACGCCGTCTCGAAGGCCGTCAGCTCCGTGAAGAACAACGGCCCCCACCTCCTCGACCCACTACCGCCCGACGGCGTGGACCCGATCGACAAACCACCCACTCCCGAGGAGACCACCCTCTTCTGACCGTTTCGCGCCCACCTCTTTACCTGTCCGGATGACAGGATGGGGCGGGTGACCGACGAACGGATTGTGGGGACGCCGCACGGTGAGGCCCGGATCGTGGCGCATCGGGCCCGGCGGCCGGTGGCGACGCTGGCCCTCGGTCACGGCGCCGGGGCCGGGATCGAGTCCGGTGACCTGGTCGCGCTGGCCGCCCGGCTGCCGAAGCAGGACATCAACGTGTTCCTGATCGAGCAACCCTGGCGCCGCGCCGGGAAGAAGCTCGCGCCGGCTCCGAAGATCCTCGACGAGGCCTGGATCGCGATCATCGGCCAGCTGCGGGTCCGCACGCCACTGGTGATCGGTGGCCGCAGTGCGGGCGCCCGGGTGGCCTGCCGGACCGCGAGCAGCCTGGGGGCGTCCGGCGTACTCGCGTTGTCGTTCCCGCTGCACGCGCCGGGCAAGCCGGACAAGTCGCGCGTGGGGGAGTTGCAGGCGGCCGGGCTGCCGACCCTGGTGGTCCAGGGGGAGCGGGATCCGTTCGGGACGCCCGAGGAGTTCCCGCCGCTCACCGAGATGGCCGTCGTACCGGACGGCGACCACTCCTTCAAGGTGCCGAAGCGCGCGGAGCTGGATCAGCAGGAGACCTACGACCTGCTGGTCGAAGCTGTGTTCGAATGGGTCAGCCGCGAGGTGTCCGGATAGTGGTCAGCCGCTGAACCCGTCCGTGAGCGGGAATGGCCCGGTCGCGGGGCGTGTTGTGACGAACATGATGGCGATGAGTGAGGCTCCGGCGAGGACAGCTGGGAAGACCCCGGTATTCTCGATCACGATGCCGACTCCCACCACCACCGAGACACCCGAGCAGCGGACCGCGCGCTTCGAGCGCGAGGCGCTGCCGTTCCTGGACCAGATGTACGCCGCGGCGATGCGGATGACCCGTAATCCGTCAGACGCCGAAGACCTGGTGCAGGACACCTTCGCGAAGGCGTACAGCTCGTTCCACCAGTTCACGCCGGGCACCAACCTGAAGGCGTGGCTGTACCGGATCCTGACGAACACGTTCATCAACGGATACCGCAAGCGGCAGCGCCAGCCGACGCAGTCACCGACCGAGGAGATCGAGGACTGGCAGCTCACCGCCGCCGAGTCACACACTCCCGGCGGCCTGAAGTCGGCCGAGGCGGTCGCCCTCGAGCACCTGCCCGATTCCGACATCAAGGAAGCCCTCCAGTCCATCCCGGAGGACTTCCGCCTGGCCGTCTACCTGGCCGATGTCGAGGGCTTTGCGTACAAGGAGATCGCCGACATCATGGGCACGCCGGTCGGCACCGTGATGTCGCGGCTGCACCGGGGCCGGCGCCAGCTGCGTGAGCTGCTGGGCGACTACGCCCGGGATCGTGGCCTGATCCCCACGTCGGACGAGAGTGCCGACGCGATCGCGGAGAAGGAGGAGTCGTGAGCTGCGGCGAGCACCATGACGTCGACTGCAGCGAGATCCTGCAGCGGGTCTACGTCTTCATCGACAACGAACTCGAAGACGCCACTACGGACGAGATCCGGCAGCACCTCGAAGAGTGCGCCCCCTGCCTGGACCAATACGATCTGGAACGCTGCGTCAAGAAGCTGGTCCACCGCTCCTGCGGTTCCGACCACGCCCCCGACGCGCTCCGCCAGAAAATCCTCCTACGCCTGACCCAAATCCAGGTGGAAACCACCATCACCACCGACTGACTTCTAGCTGGTCGTCGTCGAATTCGTGGTCCGGGCGATCCGCCCGGTGACCTGCGAGTCGTCAAAGCTGTAGGTGTACTTCTGGCCCTGTTCGACGACCTCGAGCAGGTCCACGGCCGCCGCCTCGAAATGTGGTGAGATGCCCTGCAGGACGGCGACCGCGGACCGCAGGTACTGGGCCGCGGCGGCCGAATCGCCGGCCGCGGCGCTGACTTTGCCGTGTTCGAGCAGGAAGCATCCTTCGCGCAGCCGATTTCCGAGCAGGCGCACCAATTGGATGCCTTCTTCGATGCATTCGTGCGCTTTGCGGTAATGCCCCTGACTCGCGTACACGGCGGCCAGACATTGCCAGCCTTGCGATTGCAGATCGTCGTTGCGTGACCGCTTTCCTGCCTCGATGCTGTGGTGCAACGGCTCGATCGCGTCCTGGGAACGACCGACGAGCAGATGCGAGAAGCCGATGTTGAGGTATCTCTTGCCGACCGACCGAAGGTCGGCCGACCGCTCCGCGAGCGCGATCCCGTGCCGGAAGGCCTCGTCCGCGAGCGCGTAGTCGCCGTTGCGGTCGTACAGGCCTCCGAGAGCGACGTACGAGACCCCCTCGACGGTCGGCTCGCCGAGCTCCTGGCTGAGCCGCAGTGCTTCGGTGCCGAACTCGAGCGCTTCGGCGACTCGATCCAGCCGGCCGAGCACGTGCGTCGCCGAGGTTGCCGCGCGTGCCTGACCAGGTCGGTCCCCGAGCGCCCGGAACATCCCGAGGGCCTTGAGCAGATGGTCGGCGCCGACCTCGAGGCTTCCGTTCTCCACTTCGGGAATGCCGCTGTCGTGCTCCAGCCAGGCGGCCACCGTCCGCAGGCCGAGCCGGCCGGCGAGGTCGGCCGCGCCAAGCCCCATCTCGCGCATCTCCACCCACCGCGATCGGGACTCGTGGAAACCGAACAGCGACAGGACGAGCTCTGGGAACAACGCCGATCCGGACAGCGACGAGGCGGTCGCCTGGGTGTAGCGATCCATCAGATTTCGCTGCTCGGCGTCGAGCCAGCTCAGCGCGGACTCCGCGTCCGTGATCACCGGAGGCGGCGTGAAGGTGACCGTCGCCAGCGCGAGCCGCGGGCTGGCCGGGTGTGTCTTCGCCTGGCACGCCCAAGCGAAGCCGATGTAGAAGCGCAGGACGCGTTCCAGGCCGGCGTCGCGATCAGCGGGGGTCAGGGAGAGGTCAGCCTGTTCGCGGGCGTACGCGCGGATGAGGTCGTGGAAGCGGTATCGCTCGGGGGCGACGGACTCGAGCAGGTTGAGGTCGACGAGGCGTTCGAGGATCGCGTCGGCCCGGCGGACCGGAAGGCCGAGCAGGTGGGCGGCCACAACGGTGAGCAGATCGGATCCGTCGGGAACACTGAGCAACGGCAGGGCCCGCGCGGCCTCGCGATCCAGCTCGCGATCACTCGACTCCAGGAAACGCACGGAGCTCGCGATGTTGGAGCGTACGCCGGAATCGTCCGAGCCGAGGCTGTCGAGCCGGCGCCCCTCGTCGTGGAGGAGATCGACGAGATGCTGAATCGGCCACGACGGGCGGGCCGCGAGCCGGCCACCGATCAGTCGCACGGCCAACGGCAGGCGACCGGTGAAGGAGGCAAGGATCTCGGCAGCGTCCGGCTCGGCGGCGACCCGGGACTGACCGATGACCCCGGTGAGCAGCTCGACCGACTCCGACGCCGACAGGGTGTCGAGACGGATCTGGCGTGCGCCGGCCAGCGTCGCCAGCGAACCGCGGCTGGTGATGATCGCCGCCGACCCCGGGCTTCCGGGGAGCAACGGCAGCACGTGCGCGACGTCGGCGGCGTTGTCGAGGAGCATCAGCACCCGGCGGCCGGCGAGCTGGGATCGCAGCAAGGCGGCGGTTTCCTCGACGCCGTCGGGGATCAGCTGAGCGTCGAGACCGAGCGAGCGGAGCAACTGGCGCAACGCGTCGCCGGTCGTCATCGGCTTGCCCGGGCCATAGCCACGGAGGTTGAGATAGAGATGGCCGTCGGGGTAGCTGTCGGCCAGCTTGTGCGCGGCCTGCACGGCGAGTGCCGTCTTGCCGATGCCGCCCATGCCGGTCACGGTGACCAGGCCGACGGCGTCGTTCGTCGTCACGCCGGCGGGAACGCGCAGCACCGAGAGAATTGCCTCGATCTGAGCAATTCTGCCGGTGAAGTCCGGGACGGCCGGAGGTAGTTGCCATGGCATCGGCATCGCGTCGCTCGCGGGCGTCGCATCCGGGGCCGACGGGAGCGCCCGGGGCTTGCGGCTCTTGCCGCGGGCAACGGCCAGGAACTCCTCGGCCTCGACCGTGCTCAGGCCGAGGGCAGCGGTCAGTGACCGGATGGTGTCCATCCGCGGCCGGCTCCGGGTGCCGCGCTCGAGCACACTGATCGCCTGCTCGCTCAGCCCCGCCTTTTCGGCCAGGGCCGCTTGGGTGAGCCCGGTCTTGGCCCGGAACCCGCGCAGCAGTTCGCTCAAGCTCGCGGTGGACAGCCCACCCACCTCCCTCACTCGTAGGACCCCACCCGGCTACGGTCGGTGCGGGACATCGGGCCTAACTGTAGGAGGATCCACCGACCGGCCGCAGAGGTTGTCCACACCGGCTGTGATCGGCACCGCACTGCAGCGGTTCAGGGGCGGACGTCTGGACCGGTTCAGCTGACCGGCATCGACGGTGACCGCGAGGATCGGCCCGAATACCCAACACTTGTTTGAAACTAGCATTCAGTATGCGGTCGAAGACTCTCCGAATACGAGACCTCAGGTAAAGCTGGTCTGCTGCCAGATGTGACCAAATTGCAAAGACCCCGGCTTTTGCCGGGGTCCTCGCTTTGCGTAGTCGCCTGCCGTCAGGCGTTCGGGCGCTTACCGTGGTTTGCGCCCTTCTTCTTGCGTGCGCGGCGCTTGCGGCCGGTCTTGCCCATTCCTAAGCCTCCTTGAAACAACTGCAAAGAGTCACAGTCTCTCATACCATGCCCAGCACTTCGCGTCGTGCGGCGGGTCACGGTCTGGCTTACAGTGTTTCGCGGCGCGCCTGATAAGGCAAAATCATGACGAGTCAGCGATGTGCTGTCTGCCCCCCTGTTCCTTGACCACACCAGGGAACAAGACCGCGACCGCTGATCGGAGGTGACCTGACGTGTTCGGTAGTGACGGTTGGGAGTGGTGAAGGTTAGAGTTCACGGGTGAACAGCCGCTGGCCGCTCCGTCTGACGGTGGCGATCAGCACAGCTGTCGCCACGCTGGTGCTCGCCGTGGCGTTGTTCAAAACCAGGCTCGACGTGCCGACCGTGGCACTGGGTCTGTTGTTGCTGGTGGGTGTACTGCTTCGTTCCAAGGTCGGACCTGTGAAGGCCGTCCTCGACCACGTGGTCTGTATCGCCCTCCTCCTGTTGTCCGGGCCTGCGGCAACGGTCGTTGTCGCCATTCTGCTTCCCCTGACCCAAGACCGTCGCGTGCCGTTGATGCGACGGGTTTTCAACGGCGCACAGGCGGTTCTGTGCGCTGCTGCTGCCGGCCTCGTGTACGTCCATACCGGCGGTGTTCGTGGTGACGCCGTGTTGGACGCGCCGGGACAGGCAACGGTTTCCGGGTTCGCGGCCATTGTGACCTGGCTCTCGGTGAACGCCGCCCTGATGTGTCTGGTGCTGTGGCTCGATCGTGGTGGCACGCCGCCGCTGACCTTCCTGCGGAAGGCGGCTGCGCCCACCGTGATCCCGATGACCGGCTACGGGCTGCTCGGCGTTCTGCTCGCCGTGGTCTGGATCGGTGGTCTGGGCATCGTCGCGGTGTTCCTGGTCGTCGTACCGCTGGTGGTCGCCCGCTGGGCTCTATCGCTGTACGAAGCGGAACGCGACGCTCAGGCAGCGACCATGCGTGCTTTCATCGAGGTCATCGAGACCAAGGACCTGTACACCCGCGGTCACTCGGAGCGGGTGAGTGCGGGCGTGGGCATGCTCGGGCGTCACATCCGCCTCAACGACGACCGCCAGCTCGCCCTGGAGCATGCCGGACTGCTGCACGACGTCGGGAAGGTCGGAGTGCCGACCAGAATCATCCAGAAGCCCGGCCGGCTCGACGACTCCGAGATGGATGCGATCCGGCTGCACCCGGCCAGAGGTGTCGAGCTGATCGGGAACATCCCGTTCCTGGAAGAAGTGAAGTCCGCGGTTCTGCACCATCACGAGAAGTACGACGGCACCGGCTACCCGGCCGGCCTGGCCGGTGAGAACATCCCGTACTTCGCCCGGATCATCGGCATCGTGGACGCCTTCGACTGTCTCACCTCGACTCGCTCCTACCGGCCTGCCCGCGGTGTCGAGGAGACCCTGCAGATCCTGTTGCAGGACCGCTACACCCACTTCGACCCGCGGCTCGTCGACGCGTTCGTCGAGGTGATCCGCAAGCACGGCTGGAAGGCGGCCGCGGCCGATCAGCCGGCTCCCGACGGCAGCGTGCGCGCCACGATCGATCACGACGACCTCAGCCTCGGCAGCGCCGGCGGCGCGTCCGGTTCGGCCGCCGGACCGGACGCCTGATGGTCAGCCTGGAAGCATCCGATGAGCGGCGGATGGGCAGCGGCATCGTTGTCGTGGTCGCCGGCGGGGTGCTGGGGCTCGTGGCGGTCGCCATCACGGTCCGCCGCGGCGTCACGGAGTGGCCGTACGCGCTGACCTTCGGCCTCCTGGTCGCGATTGGCGAAATGATCCAGTTCCGGGTGGATCGGAGCCGGAACCGCGCCCCGATCGCCACCAGTGCCGCCCTGGGGTACGCGCTGCTGCGGCCGCCGGAGGTCGGGATTCCTCCCGATGTCGCCCAAGTCATCGCGGTCACCGGCCTGGCCACGCTGGCCGGGGTGCTGCCGCGGATGCTGGCTGGGTTGCGGTGGGATCTAGTGGTGTCGTCGCGGCGCGTGCTCTCGGTGGCGGGAGCGGCCGCGGTGTTCGCGGCGGTGACGCCGTCCGACCTCTACTGGGACACTTCGTGGGGCGCGGCCATCTCGCTGACCGGTGCGATGCTCCTCGCGGTCCTCACGGCGATGGGATTGGACGCGCTGATCGGGGCGGGGCAGGCGACCGAGAGGTTCAACCAGCCGTTCCCGGCCGCACTGCGGGACGAGACCGCCATCGCTGCGCGGATCGGGATGGCCATGGCGATCAGCGGGATCCTGCTGGCCATCGGTACGTCGCTGCTCGGCCTCTGGGGACCACCACTCGTCGTCGTACCGCTGTTCCTGACGCAGTTCGCCTTCAGGCGCTTCGCGTCGGCGCAACGGACGTATCGGACCACGGTGCGCTCGATGTCTCGCAGCACGGAGATCGCCGGCTTCAGCAGCCCGGGGCAGAACGCGCGGACCGCCCAGCTGGCGGTGGCGTTGGGATACGACCTGGGGTTGACCCTGGCGCGCATGGAGGCGTTGGAGTACGCCGCCTTGCTGTCCGGCGTCGGCCAGTTGGCCTTGGCGGATCCGAGTCCGGGTGGCGCTTCGCTCTTGCGGACCCGGGAGGAGCGGCAACGGGCGGCAGCGATCGGGGCTTCGGTGATCGAGCGGTCGGGCGTGCTGGACCACGTCGCGGAGATCGTCCGCCACTCCAACGATCCCTACCGGCACGGCCGGGCGAACAACGCCGACATCCCGGTGGAGAGCGGAATCGTTAACGTTGCCCTGGCCTACGAACAGCTGGTCGGCGAGGGGAACGGACAGTCGCCGGCCAAGGCGATGGAGTCGATCGGCCTCGGGATCGGCGCGGAGTACGACCCGGTCGTGGTCGAGTCACTCCGCCGGGTGATCGGCCGCGGCTTCCGCTTCTGAGGACAACCGCAACAACGCCGGAGTGCCGGCACAGGGCTCGAGCTCGTCCCACATCGGCGCAATCTCTACCGGGACCCGGCCAGATCCGCCCATTCCGGCGTACAGGAGCAATGCGGCCCCGGCCGCGATCAGTACGTCGCCAGGGCTGACAGCTTGTCCGAAGCCCGGCAGAGCCACCGGTACGACGTCTCCCAGCCAAGGCAGCCGGGTCGTCGCGTCGGCCAGTTCGTGGCGCGGATCGCTGACCACGGCGTCCCCAACGCCCGCGCGGATCAGCGCATCGACCGCCACCGGCATGGCGCCGTTCACCGCGACCACAAGCGCGTTGCTGAAGAATCCGAGGGCCAGCAGCCCGACGCCTGGGTGACGGAGGTTCAGCCGGAGGAACACGGCGATACAGACGGCCGAGCCGATCAGCCCGACCGGGTACGCCGTACCGCCGAAGAGGGAACCGAGGAGCTGGCCGATCGCGGCCGCTGCCAGCCAGTGCACGCCGGCCAGCGAGTTGCCGGCCAGCCGTCCGAACCGTCCACCGGTCGCGAGTGCCGCGGCGGCGGCGAGCACCATGACGAGGAGGACCAGCAGCACCCTGGCGATTCTGCCGCGCCGGCGGCCCGAATCCGGGCAAGCTGACCCCGCAGCGTGTCGACTTGGCGGCAAAAGGTGACGGCGGCCCTTCACCAGGAAGGACCGCCATCAGCTGTGCGGCGACGACTACGACTTGGCCGGGGCCGCACCGCCCTCGTCGAGGAGCTCGGGCAGGTCCTTCACGCCCGGATCGCCCTGGTCGGCGACGTAGTCCGTCGAGTGCGTGGTGTCCACTCCGTCCGGCACCTTGAGCGCCCGGAACACCACCGTCAGCACGATCACCACGATCAGGTTGAGCCCGAACGCGGTCAGCGCGATGTAGACCGGCGTATCGGTGAACGGGATGTTCGCCAGCGAGCCGCCGAAGTGTTTCTTCGTCGCCGGGTTGACCACGTTGTAGGCCTGGACGGTGCCGAACACCATCGCCACCGCCCAGCCGGCCAGCAGCGCCCAGCGGTGGAACCACCGGGTGTAGAGGCCGACCACGATCGCCGGGAAGGTCTGCAGGATCCAGATCCCGCCCAGCAGCTGGAAGTTCAGGGCGAGCGTCTTGTCCAGCGTGAGCACGAACGCCAGCGCGCCCAGCTTCACCGCCAGCGACGCCAGCTTGGAGACCTTCGCCTCCTGCGCCGGGGTGGCGTCGCGTTTGATGAAGTCGCGGTAGATGTTGCGGGTGAACAGGTTCGCCGCCGCGATCGACATGATTGCCGCCGGCACCAGTGCACCGACCGCGATCGCCGCGAAGGCGATGCCCGCGAACCAGGAGGGGAACTCCTGGTCGAACAGCCGCGGGATCGCCAGCTGTGGGTTCGTGATCCCGTCCAGGCCCTTCGTGTTCACGTTCGCCTTGATCGCCATGAAGCCGAGCAACGCGAGCAGGCCGAGCAGCAGCGAGTACGCCGGCAGGATCGCGGCGTTCCGCCGGACGATGTTGCGGTTCTTGGTCGACAGCACCGCGGTCACCGAGTGCGGGTACATGAACAGCGCCATCGCGGATCCGAGCGCCAGCGTCCAGTACGACGAGAAGCCCGCCGCACCGGGGATGAACGCGCCGACCGGCTTGCCGGTGGCCGGGTTGGTCTTGGTCAGCTTCTCCTCGGCGGCACCGAAGATCGCGTCCCACCCGCCGAGCACGTGCGGCAGGTAGAAGATCGCCACCGCGATCACCAGGTAGATCAGGCCGTCCTTGACGAACGCGATCATCGCCGGCGCCCGCAGACCCGACGAGTAGGTGTACGCCGCCAGCACCGCGAACGCGATCAGCAGCGGGATGTCCTTGGCCAGCACGTTGTCGCCGCCGAGACCCATCGTCTCGAACACGGCCTGCATACCGACCAGCTGCAGGGCGATGTACGGCATCGTCGCCAGGATGCCGGTGACCGCGACGGCCAGTGACAGCGCGCGGCTGCCGTACCGGCCGCCGACGAAGTCCGCCGGGGTCACGTAGCCGTTGCGGTGCGAGACCGACCACAGCCGGGACATGAAGATGAAGATGATCGGGTAGACCACGATCGTGTACGGCACCGCGAAGAAGCCGCTGATCGCGCCGGTCGCGTACATCGCGGCCGGGACGGCGATGAAGGTGTAGGCGGTGTAGAGGTCGCCACCGAGCAGGAACCAGGTGATGAAGGTTCCGAACCCACGACCGCCCAGACCCCATTCGTCCAGGCTCTCCATCGAGCCGGAGTTGCGCCAGCGCGCGGCCATGAAGCCCATCGCGGTGACGGCGCCGAAGATGACGACGACGATGATGAGCTGGACCCAGTCGACAGAGGTGTTCACCGGCCCGCCTCCTTCGCCGCGCCCGGGTTGTCAGGGTCACCAAGCCCCTGCTCCGCCCGCCGCTTGCGTTCCTCCCGGCTCACCAGCCGGTAGCAGACACTCACCAGCGCCGCCGAGATGAAGACCCACAGCAGCTGGTACCAGTAGAAGAACGGGAAGCCCCACAGTCGGGGCGCGTCCTTGGCGTAGGTGGAAACCAGGAGCGGTACGACGATCGCGACCGCCAGCAGGACGCCGGAGATCCAGTACGCGGGTCTGACCGCGGACAATCGGGACACTGCAAACCTCCTCGGGACGTAGCAGGCGCAACGGAGCACGCTACCGTTCGTACCCACACGGGACTAGATCTTCAGGGTGGTTCATGGATAACGAACGCGCATGGTTCATCCGGCGGGTCGTCCTGTCCGTGTTGTTCGTCGCGGTCGTTGCCGTTCCGCTGTATCCGGAGCTGTTCGGGCTGGACGAGGTCACGCCGTTCGCCCAGCTGGTCGCGTTCCGGCCGCAGGGGCTGGCCGTGGTCCTGCTGCTGGCGCTTCTGATGCTGATCCGGCGGGGCTGGCGGATCGCGGCCGCGCTCGTCGCCGTCCTGGCGCTGACCGGGGGAGCGCTGACCGCGCCGCGGAAGTTCTCCGACGCCCGGCCCGCGCCGGCGGGGTCCCGGGTGCTGACGATCATGGTGGCCAACGTGCTCGGCGGCGGGGCGGACGCCGGGGACGTGGCCCAGGTGATCCGGGAGCGTCACCCGGACCTGGTTTCGTTGCCCGAGGCACAGGTCGACGTCCGGGAGGAGATCCGCGCGCACCTGCAGGGCCTTGATTACCAGGGGTACACGACCCAGCCGGCCAAGGCGGTGGAGAGTGCGACCAGTGTGCTGGTGTCGTCGTCGCTCGGCGCGGTGGCGTTCGACGCGGAGGACGGTACGGCGTTCGGTCACATCGTCGTGACCGGTGGCACGCTCGGTGACATCCGCCTGATCGCGTACCACGGGTTCCCGCCGCTGCCGGACGCGGTGACCACCTGGAAGCAGGACCTCCAGGTGCTGCGGCAATGGTGCTCCGAGGATCCGCCGACGATCGTGGCCGGCGACTTCAACGCGACCCTCGATCACGCGGAGTTCCGGCACGCGCTGGGCGGCAACTGCCGCAGCGTGGCCCCGACGGTGGGCGATGGACTGGTGGGGACCTGGCCGTCCGATCAGCCGGCGGTGGTGCGGACCCAGATCGACCATGTGGTGGTGACCCGGCAGTTCCAGCCGGGCGGGTTCACGACGTACGCGATCGCGGGCACCGATCACCGGGCCGTCGTCGCGACAGTCGCCGTACCTACGACTGGGGGTTAGTGGCGGGGCGGTAGATGTACGGCTGTGACGCCTGCACCGATTCGGTCAGCATCAGCAGCAGGTCGGCGCGGGCCTCGATCGGCCGGCCGAACAGGTCGTCGTCGCCGGGGATCGGGAAGCCCTTCACACCGATCGCGAGCTGGCTGAGCAACACGTGCAGAACGCCGCGGGCGTTGAACACCGAGGGTGTCGGCCACTCCGGCAACGTCTCGTGCATCAACGGCTGCTGCGCCGCGGTCGCCGCGATCGGCTTGAGCCACCGCTCGAGCTCGTCACTGGTCAGCATGTTCCGGTGCAGGATCGTCATCACCGCATGCGCGACGCGGTCGTGCTCCTCGTGCACCCAGCGGTACTGCGTGTCCTTGACGATCCGGTCCGCGAGGACGTCGAGCAACGCGCGCAGTACGCCGGCGTCGCAGTGCCGGGAGCGGGCCAGGGCACCGATCGCATCGGCGCCGTGGGCAACGGCATGCGCCCAGCCGCAGTCCGGTACGAACCCGCGCAGGTCACGCTCGCGCAGCAGCCAGGTGGCCAGCCGGTCGCCCCAGCGCATCACCACCTCGTCGTGCACCAGGAACTCGGCGTTGTCGCGGTGGATCACCTCGGCCAGCGTCAGTGCCGTGAACGACCGGCGGAAGACCGTGTCGGTGCCGTCCTCACCGAGTCCGTAGTTCAGCCCGGCGCACAGACCGTCCCCGAACCCCGGCAGGAGATCGTCGTACACCCCGCGCTCCAGCCAGGTCGCGAGCGTCGGGTAGGCGAGCGCGTCGCGGACCTGCGGGTTGGTGCTGGCGAGGCCGCGGACGAGCTCCTCGGTGAGGTCGGTGAGAGCGCGGTCGTGCGGCACCGCGTAGTCCGCGGCCATCACGTCCTGCCAGTACGTCGACGACTCCACCAAAGCATCCTTTCATCCGTGCCTGATCAATCAACACCTACATACACCTAGTTGTCGAGCGGACCACCGCAGGTACTGGTATAAGCCATCGGTAGCATCGGAGCGTGCCGTCTCTGACAGATGTGGCTCGCAACCACACCACCCTGGACCAGGCCGACCTGGATCGCCTGCAGCTGCTCGTCTCGGACTGGCAGATGCTGGCCGACCTGTCGTTCGCCGACCTCGTGCTCTGGTTGCCCGACACCGAGGGGCTCGGGTTCTGGGCCGGGGCGCAGATGCGGCCCACCACCGGGCCTACGGCGTACCTGGACGACATCGTCGGGAGCTTCATCCCGCGCGGCCGCCGGCACCTGCTCGACCAGGCGTACGACGGCGGCCGGATCTGCCGCGAGGGCGACCCGGAGTGGCGCGACGACGTCCCGGTCCGGGTCGAGACGATCCCGGTACGCCGGGGCACCCGGGTGATCGCGGTGATCGCGCGCAACACCAACCTGCTCGGTGTCCGGACCCCGTCCCGGCTGGAGATCGCCTACCTGCAGAGCGCCACCGACCTGGCCCGGATGATCACCGACGGCATCTTCCCGTACGGCGGGGAGCGGCTGCTCTCCAGGACGCCACGCGTGGGCGACGGGTGTATCCGGGTCGATCGGCACGGCATGGTGACGTTCGCCAGCCCCAACGCGTTGTCGGCGTACCGGCGAATGGGGCTGGTCACCGACCTGGTCGGGAGCCGGCTGAAGGACATCACCGGTGAGCTCATGCACAGCGGGCACAAGGTCGACGACGTCCTGGCGTCGGTGCTGACCGGGCGCGCGGCCAAGGAGATCGAGATCGAGAACTCCGAGGCCACGCTGTTCCTGCGCGCGATCCCGCTGCGGGCGGACGGTCAGCACGTGGGGGCGCTGATCCTGCTCCGGGACGTGACGGAGCTGCGGAGCCGGGAGCGGGAGCTGGTCACCAAGGAGGCGACCATCCGGGAGATTCATCATCGCGTCAAGAACAACTTGCAGACCGTCGCCGCGTTACTCCGGATGCAGGGCCGGCGGATCTCCGTGCCGGAAGGCCAGGCGGCGCTGGCCGAGGCGGTCCGGCGGGTCGGGTCGATCGCGATCGTCCACGAGACGCTGTCGGAGTCCTTCGACGAGCACGTGGACTTCGACGACGTCGCCGACCGGATCGCCCTGATGGTGGCTGATGTGTCGACGGTCGACACCTCCGTGGAGACGCGTCGTAGTGGGAGCTTCGGTGTGCTGGACTCCGAGATCGCGACCCCGCTGGCGATGGTGCTCACCGAACTCATGCAGAACTCGGTGGAGCACGCGTTCGGCCGGCGTGCTGACGAGGAGGGCGACGGCGGCGAGGCGACCGGTTCGATCGAGCTGGCCGCCGAGCGGTCCGTCGGCCGGCTGCACGTGACGGTCGTGGACGACGGTCAAGGGCTGCCGGCGAACTTCGATTCCGAACTGTCCGGGAACCTCGGGCTGTCGATCGTCCGCACCCTGGTGATCGGGGAGCTGGACGGAACCCTGGAGTTCGGCCCGCGCCACGACGGCAAGTCCGGAACCCAGGTGACCCTGGATATCCCGGTCAAGGAGTAGCCGCTTCAAGGAGGAGTGGCCACCTCGACCGGTGGCCGGGAAAACCAAAGGCCCCGCGGATCCCGCGGGGCCTCGACGATTCGTGCTCAGGCGGTGCGGATGCGGGCGCGGGCGTTGCGGCGCTTCAGGGCGCGGCGCTCGTCTTCGCTCAGGCCACCCCAGACACCGTGATCCTGGCCGGCTTCCAGCGCCCAGGCGAGGCACTGCTCACGCACGTCGCAGCGACGGCACACCTGCTTGGCCTCCTCGATCTGCATGATCGCGGGCCCGGTGTTGCCGATGGGGAAGAACAGTTCCGGGTCCTCGTCGAGGCATACGGCCCGGTGGCGCCAATCCATGGCGGATCCCATCTCTCTCAGTAGTTGTCGTTCGCTGTCGGGTAGGTCTGGTGCCCGATCAGCGGCTGCTTACTCATTGCTCGTCTCGCAACGGGGGGTTCGCGGTGCGAGATGTTCGATCCAGGTCCGCGTTGTGAACGTTTTCACGAACGACACCATGTTCCCAATCTCAGGTGAGTGAAACAAGGGTTCTGGAGTTGTCGATCAGATCACAACACTTCCTTAACACTCCGAACCGGCGCACAGCGGTTCTCTCCATCCGTTTATCGGACAGAAGGCCCCTTCTGCGGTCGCCCGTTCACTGCAGGTAACCGTTCCGACCACCTTTTGGTTACGCACAACCTCAAATCCCTGTGGGGCTGGGGTTCCGCGACCCGAACCGGGCTCGCGGAAGAGTTGGTGGTCGTCCTTGTGCCCGAAGTACCCACGGCACCGGGCACTAAGCTGGCGAAGTGCCGACCGACTCCCCAGCTGCCGCCGTACCGAGACCGCTCAAGCTAGCCGCGGCTGTGGTCGCTGCGGAAGGGCTTGTGCTCATCGTTCTTGGAATTGCCGAGGCATTTACGATCCACGGCGACCGTCTGGTGCTCGGTCTGACCACGGCGGCGTTCTTCATCGCGTACGGCGCGGGCCTCGGATTCGTCGCCCGTGGGCTGTTCCGGGCGTCGACCTGGAGCCGGGGGCCGGCCGTGTTCGCGCAGCTGATCCAGCTGCTGGTCGCCTACAGCTTCTGGGGTGGGTCCACCAAGGCCGTCGCGATCGCGCTGGCGGTCGCGGCCGTCGGCGTACTGGTCTGCTTGTTCCAGAAGGCGTCCACGGAGGCCCTGGCCGACAACCCGGCCAAGGACCACCCGGTCCTGTAGGGCTTTTACTCCTTCAGCAGGCCGGTCCGCAGCTCGGTGAGGGTGCGGGCCAGCAGCCGGGAGACGTGCATCTGGGAGATGCCGATCTCCTCGGCGATCTGCGACTGCGTCATGCCGCGGAAGAAGCGCAGCGTCAGGATCCGCTTCTCCCGGGTGTCCAGCTGGGCCAAGAGCGGTTTCAGGGACTCCCGGTACTCGACGCTCTCCAAGGCTTCGTCCTCGCCGCCGAGCCCGTCCAGGACCGTGGTGGCGTCCGCTTCGTTCTGGTCGGGGGCGTCCAGGGACAACGTGTTGTAAGCGTTGGCGGACTCGAGGCCCTCGATCACCAGGTCCGGCGACAGGCCCAGCCGCTCGGACAACTCGGCCACTGTCGGCGCCCGGCCCAGCTGCTGGGTCAGCTCGGCCGTCGCGGCGGTCAGCGACAGCCGCAGCTCCTGCAGCCGCCGCGGCACGCGGATCGCCCAGCCCTTGTCCCGGAAGTATCGCTTGATCTCGCCGAGGATCGTCGGCGTCGCGTACGTCGAGAACTCCACCCCTCGGTCGGAATCGAAGCGATCGATCGCTTTGATCAGCCCGATCGTCGCCACCTGCACGAGGTCGTCGTACGGCTCACCCCGGTTCCGGAAGCGGCGGGCCAGGTGCTCCACCAGCGGCATGTGCAGCGCTACCAGGCCGTCCCGGGCCGCGGTGCGTCCCGGCGTACCGGGACCGGCTGCAGCCATCGCGCGGAACAGTTGGGCGGTCCGGGTGCGGAGATCCGGAGTTTCCTGGGGCTCGCCCAGGGTCTGGTCGTCGGTCACGCGTTCTCCGCGGCGGTGGCGGTTGCCGTCACGGTGATCGTGAGCCGGTCGTCGATCATCTCGGCGGCCACCGACTCGACCAGTGCGGTCAGCACGGTCCAGCCGAACGAACTGGTGTCCGGACGCCAGCCGTCCGGGACCAGGGCGCTCGTCCGCACGGTGATCTGCGGAGGGTCGATCTCGAAGACGCAGTCCAGCACGCCGTCGGCCGCCTGCGGCAGCAGCAGCGCGCACGCCTCGTCGACAGCGATCCGCAGATCGTCGATCGCGTCCACGGTGAAGTCGTTGCGAGCAGCCAGGTTGCCGACCACCGATCGCGGTACGGCGATGTAGGCACTGTCCGCCGGAATGCTCAGGCGGACCTCGGCGGATCGTCCGGTGCTGCTCACGCTGCCTCCCTCGTGTCCGGCGCGGCCGATCGGCCCACCACGCCGTACATCATCCAACCTGAAGGCCTTCGATGCACGGTCAGAGGGTCCGTCGGAAGGTCATGGGGCCTCCCGCCCTGGACTGAGGAGCGCAGCGACCGGAGCGACGAGGGAAGGGCGGGAGCCAAGGCCCCATGACCACGCCGAGCCGGAGGCGAGGCCAAAAGCGCTGTTACGGGTGCTCGTGTTCTGAGCGGAGGCGGGCCAGGAAGGCCTGCGTCCGCGAGTGTTGCGGGTTTCCGATCACGTCCTTGGGTGGCCCGGCCTCGACCACCACGCCGCCGTCCATGAACACGACGGTGTCGGCGACCTCCCGGGCGAACGACATCTCGTGGGTCACCACGATCATCGTCATCCCGTCCAGCGCCAGCTCGCGCATCACCGCGAGCACCTCGCCGACCAGCTCCGGGTCGAGTGCCGAGGTCGGCTCGTCGAACAGCATCAGCTTCGGCTGCATCGCCAGCGCCCGGGCGATCGCGATCCGCTGCTGCTGACCGCCCGACAGCTGTGCCGGGTAGACGTTGCAGCGGTCCGCGAGCCCGACCCGGTCGAGCAGCTTCATCGCCCGCTCCCGGGCGGACTTCTTCGACTCGCCCTTCACCTGGGTGGGCGCCTCGATGATGTTCTCCAGCGCGGTCTTGTGCGGGAACAGGTTGAACCGCTGGAAGACCATGCCGATCTCGCGCCGCTGGGCCGCGATCTGCTTGTTCGTCAGGCGATACAGCTTTCCGCCGCGGTCGGCGTACCCCATCAGGTCGCCATCCACCCAGATCCGGCCGCCGTCGATCGTCTCGAGCTGGTTGATGCAGCGCAGGAACGTCGTCTTGCCCGAGCCGGACGGCCCGAGCAGGCAGACCACCTGACCGCGGTCGACGTCGAGGTCGATGCCCTTGAGTACTTCGATGTGGTGGAAGGACTTGGTCACGTTGACCGCGTGGACCAGGGGTTGGGCCGAAGGTGTGGCCGTCTCGGCGGCCGCCGCTTCAGTCATCACGCACCTCCC
Organism: Kribbella sp. NPDC026596; assembly: GCF_040638415.1. Lineage (NCBI taxonomy): Bacteria > Bacillati > Actinomycetota > Actinomycetes > Propionibacteriales > Kribbellaceae > Kribbella > Kribbella sp. NPDC026596. The sequence goes on from NZ_JBEZYF010000014.1 coordinate 29,435, forward strand.
GCGCCGGCCGGGCGGGCGGCCCGCGGCGCCTTGGTTCCGAAGCCCCGGCCGAAGTGCCGCTCGAGGAAGTACTGGCCGACCATCAGCACACTGGTCGCGGCCAGGTAGTACAGAGTCGCGGCGACAGCGATCGGGAACGTCTTGTAGTACGTGCTTCCGATCGACTGCAGCTGGTAGAACAGCTCGCCGATCACCGGTACGGCGAGCAGCAGCGAGGTGTCCTTCAGCATTGCGATGGTCTCGTTGCCGGTCGGCGGCACGATCACCCGCATCGCTTGTGGCAGTACCACGCGCCGCATCACCTTGCCGCTGCCCATCCCGAGCGCCTCGGCGGCCTCGGCCTGGCCCTTGTCCACACTCATGATCCCGGCCCGGGCGATCTCGGCCATGTACGCCGCCTCGGACAGCCCGAGCCCGATCACACCGGCGACCAGGCCGGTGAAGACCTGGTTGGCGTCCAGGTTCAGGAACCGCCAGTCACCGGACAACCCGAGCCAGTCGATGATCTTGTAGTCGAACGGCACCCCGAACGAGATGCCCGCCGGGAACAGCACTCCGAGCGTGCCCATGGTGAACAGCAGCAGGTAGCGCGGGACGCTGCGGAAGAACCAGGTGAAGGCCCAGGACACCCCCGCCAGGATCGGGTTGTCGGACAGCCGCATCACGGCCAGCAGGACACCGCCGGACACCCCGACGATCATCGACAGCACGGTGACCAGCAAGGTGCCCCTGATGAAGCCGTTGATCACCGGCTGCTGGTTCATCGCCTGGAAGACGAAGCGCCAGTCGAAGGCCTTGTTGGTCACCAGCAGGTGGATCAGCATCGCCAACAGGACCGCGATCACGGCGATGGCGACCCACCGCCCGGGATGCCGGACCGGTACAGCGTTGATCGCGCCCGGCCGGTCGGCAGCCTCAGCGGCCGGGCGCGTTTCGGTGTCAGTGCTCATGGTCAGCTCACGGGTTCACGGCGAAGTCGGTGATCGCACCCGAGTCGTTGTTCCACTTCTGCAGCGTGCTCTTGTAGGTGCCGTCGGTGTTCAGCGACTTCAGCGCGTCGGCGATCGCCTGCGCGAACGCGGTCTCCGCCTTCGGGACGACATAGCCGTACGGCGCGGCGTCGTAGATCTGACCGAGCTGCTCGAGCTTGTCTCCGGTCTGCTGGATCGCGTACGCCACGATGGGGGAGTCGGCCAGCATCGCGTCGGCCTTGCCGGCGACCAGGTCCGAGTTCGCCTGGTCCTGCTTGTCGCGGACGACGAGCTTGATCTCGGGCTTGCCCTCGGCCTTGCACTTGGCCTGCCGCTTGGGCAGGTCCTCCTCGAGCTGCACCGTTCCCTTCTGCACCGCGACGGTCTTGCCGCACGCGTCGTCGGCGTTGACGCCCTTCGGGTTGCCCTTCTGGGTCGCCCACAGCGTGCCGGCGTTGAAGTAGCTGACCATGTTGACCTGCTGCTTGCGCTTGTCGTTGATCGTGAACGACGAGATGCCCATGTCGTACTTGCCGCCCTGGACACCGGTGATGATCGTGTCGAACCCGGCCGGCTGCCACTCGACCGTGACGCCGAACTTCTTCGCCACGGCGTCGAACAGGTCGACATCCCACCCGACGACCTTCGTGCCGCCTTGCAGGAACTCGTTCGGCGGGTAGCTGGCGTCGACGCCGACGACGATCTTTCCGGCGGACTTGACCTTGGCCGGCAGCGCGTTGGCCAGGCTGGGGTCCGCGCTGACCGGGGCGCTGGAGGGTGCGCTGGTCGGGGCGCTGGTGGAAGACCCACCTTCGAGCGAGCTCGAACCGCAACCGGCGGCGGCGAGAACCAGAACGCCCGACAGTACGAGCGTCCTTCGCAGAACAGACATCTGCTCCTCCAAACCCGGGCACCGATCGATCCCGGCGCCATGTGTCCGCATCTTGACACAGCCGCATGCCTACGGCGCACGGACCAACGCGGAATGGAGACCTTTTCGTAGTCGTTGCGGGCGTCACGCGTGCGGCCCGTCGACAGCCCGGACACGCAGCGTGACGACGTACGGCGTTCAGGTCGCCGGCTCGACGTGGGTCGGGTCGAGGACGCGGCGGAGGAAGGTGCGGGTGCGCTCTTCCCTGGGATCGCCGATGACCTCGGCGGGCGGGCCCTGCTCGACGATGACGCCGCCGTCCATGAAGACGACGCGGTCCGCGACCTCGCGGGCGAAGGCCATCTCGTGGGTGACCACGAGCATGGTCATCCCGTCCAGGGCCAGCTTGCGCATCACCGTGAGTACGTCGCCGACGAGCTCCGGATCGAGCGCCGAGGTCGGCTCGTCGAACAGCATCAGCGCCGGGTCCATCGACAACGCTCGGGCGATCGCGACCCGTTGCTGCTGACCACCGGACAGCTGCGCCGGATACGCGGACATCTTGTCGGTCAGGCCGACCCGTTCCAGGTTGGCCCGGGCGACCCGGTCGGCGTCGGCCGGGCTGCGCTTCAGCACGGTCCGCTGGGCGATCGTGCAGTTGGCCAGGGCGGTCAGGTGCGGGAAGAGGTTGAACTGCTGGAACACGATCCCGATCTGCTGCCGGGCCGCGTCCAAGTGGCAGTCCGGGTCGGTGATGTCCTCACCGCGGACGATCACCTGCCCCTCCTGCGGCTGTTCGAGCAGGTTCACGCACCGCAGCAGCGTCGACTTGCCCGAACCGGACGGCCCGATCACACAGACGACCTCGCCCTGCTCGACGGTGAAGTCGATGCCGCGCAGGACGTGGTTGCTGCCGAAGGACTTGTGCAGGTTCTTGATTTCGACCAGTGCCATCAGCGGGCCCTCGCTGCTCGGGCCTCGAGCCGGCGGACCAGGATGCCGAGCGGGAGGGTGATGATCAGGTAACAGAAGCCGGCCGTGATCAGCGGCGTCAGGTTCGACTCGCTGTTGGCCAGCTCGCGGCCGAACCCGGTCAGCTCGTTCCCGCTGGTCGACACCCCGATGATGAACACCAGCGAGGAGTCCTTCACCAGCAGGATCAGGTCGTTGGCCAGCGGCGGGAGGACGATCCGGAACGCCTGTGGCAGCACGATCTTCCGCATCGCCAGCCCGGCCGGCATGCCGAGCGAGCGGGCCGCCTCGATCTGCCCTCGCGGCACCGCCTGGATGCCGGCCCGGATCACCTCGGCCATGTACGCCGCCGCCACGATCCCGAGCGCCAGCCAGACGACGCCGTACGGATCGAGCGGGACGGTCATGCCCTCGAACGCCAACGGCAGCAGGCTGAACGCGATGAACACCACGATCGCCGGCAGTCCCCGGAAGAACTCGATGTACGCCGTCGCCAGCCAGCGGTACGGCCCGACCGAACTGAGCCGCATCAGGGCCAGCACGGTGCCCGCCACCAGACCGATGACGAACGCGCCGGCGGTGTACTCGATGGTCTTCAGCAGCGCCTGCGGCAGACCCTCGGTGAGCGCGGTCTTGATCAGCGCGGGCCGGAAGAAGACGTCGCCGATCTGCTGCCAGTCGGCCGCGAAGATCGCGACCAGCACCAGGACGATCAGAACGGCGTACTGGACGATCCGCCACCGCTGGGCCCGCTGCCGGGGGCTGAGCCCCGGCCGGCGGGCCACGGTGGTCTGTTCGGGCGCGCTCACTTCTTCGGCTCGGTCTTGAACCACTTCTTGTAGATCTCGTTGTAAGTGCCGTCGGACTTCGCCTTGGTCAGCAGCTCGTTGAACTTCTCGACGAGCTTGATGCCGCTCGGGTCGTTCTTCTTCGCGGCGAAGCCGTACTGCTCACCGGTGTCGAACTCGGCGACCACGGCGGTGTCCTGGTTCTCCGACACGAACGGGTACAGCACGCCGTTGTCGTTGATACCCGCCTCGACCCGGCCGGACTTCACGTTGTTGGTCTGCAGGGTCAGGTCGTCGAACGTGACCACCTCGTACCCGTTCTCGGCCTTGTGCGCGTTCGCGTAGTCCTTGCCGGTGGTGTCGGCCTGGACGCCGACCTTCTTGCCCTTCAGGTCCGCCAGCGTCTTGTACGGCGAGTCCTTCTTCACCAGCAGGACCTGGGTCGCGTCCATGTACGGATCGGTGATCGCGAGCGCCTTCTGCCGGTCCTCGCGGATCGTCATCGCGCCCATGCCCATGTCGCACTTCTTCGCTGCGAAGGCCGCGCCCGAGGTGATCTGGGACCACTCGATGTTGACCACCTCCTGCTCGATGCCGAGGTCCTTGGCGACCAGGTCGAGCAGGTCCACGTCGAAGCCGACCACCTTGCCGCCGTCCTTGTACTGGAACGGCTTGTACGGCAGGTGGGTGCAGACGGTCAGCTTGCCGGGCTTCACCAGCGTGATGCCGGCCGCGGCGGCCTTGTCGCCGGAGGTGTCACTGCCCTTGTCGTCGCTGCCGCAGGCGGTCACCGCGAGCGCGAGGACGGCGGCCGATACGGCGGCCACGGTCCGGCGACGGGGGCGGAGGGTGGAGACGATGTTCATCGCGAATTCTCCTCGGCGTGGTGGGGGAAACCGCATCCTGGCACAACCGCCGGTCCTTGGTCCGGATGTGGGACCCCTCACAGCAGACCAGTAGCCTGTGTGGTTTACTGCTACGCACGGGCGATCCCCTGCTTTTGAACACTTATCCCCAGTTTTCGCGAAAGGGCTCTGATGGTCGCCCAGCCATTCTCACCTGAGGTTTCCGACCCATTTGCCGGTGACGCCGTCTTCGAGCTGCACCGCGCCGGCAAGATCGAGGTCACGTCCTCGATCCACGTCCGCGACGCCGACGACCTGTCCAAGGCCTATACCCCCGGCGTCGCCCGGGTCTGCACCGCGATCGCCGAGGACCCGTCCCTGGTCCGCCGCTACACCTGGACGTCCAACGTGGTGGCGGTCGTCACCGACGGCACCGCGGTCCTCGGCCTCGGCGACATCGGGCCGTCCGCATCGCTGCCGGTGATGGAAGGCAAGGCCCTGCTGTTCAAGGAGTTCGGCGGCGTCGACTCGGTGCCGATCGCCCTGGACTGCACCAACGTGGACGAGTTCGTCGAGACCGTCGCCCGGATGGCGCCGTCGTTCGGCGGGATCAACCTGGAGGACATCTCCGCGCCGCGCTGCTTCGAGATCGAGCGGCGGTTGAAGGAGCGGCTCGACATCCCGGTGTTCCACGACGACCAGCACGGTACGGCGGTCGTCGTACTCGCGGCTCTGCGGAACGCATTGCGGGTCACCGGCAAGTCGATCAGTGACATCCGTGTGGTGATCTCCGGAGCCGGAGCGGCTGGGGTCGCGTGTGCTCGAATCCTTTTGCAGGCAGGGGTTGGCGACCTGGCGGTCGTCGACAGCAAGGGCGTGCTGCACGAGGACCGCTCGGATCTGAACCCGGTCAAGCTTTCGCTGGCGCGCGACACCAACACCGGTGGGCTTTCAGGCCGGCTGGTCGATGCGCTCGCGGGCGCTGACCTGTTCCTCGGTGTGTCCGGTGGGACCGTGCCCGAGGAAGCGATCGCGCGGATGGCCGATGACGCGATGATCTTCGCGCTGGCGAACCCGAACCCCGAGGTGCACCCGGACATCGCGCACCGGCACGCCGCCGTCGTCGCGACCGGTCGCTCGGACTTCCCGAACCAGATCAACAACGTCCTCGCGTTCCCCGGCATCTTCCGCGGTGCGTTCGACGCCAACGCGTCCCGCATCACCGAAGGCATGAAGCTGGCCGCCGCGGACGCCCTGGCAGGCCTGATCGCCGAAGCCGACCTCCGCCCCGACTACATCATCCCGTCCCCCTTCGACGAGCGCGTAGCCCCCGCGGTCGCGGGCGCAGTCGCCGCCGCGGCCCACACCGACGGCGTAGCCCGCGCCTGAC
>NZ_JBEZYF010000014.1:35371-164931 GCF_040638415.1 Kribbella sp. NPDC026596
GCACGGCTCCGCCCCGCTCATTACCGCACGGCTCCGCCCCGCTCATTACCGCACGGCTCCGCCCCGCTCATTACCGCACGGCTCCGCCCCGCTCATTACCGCACGGCTCCGCCCCGCTCACCACCGCAGGGGGCCGTTCGGTCTTCTATCACCGCACCCGCGTGCAGCGCGGGTGCGGTGATGTCGGTTACTGAGCAGTCGGCTCTCCGGGCCTAAGGTGGTTCGCATGCTTGCTGCCTACGCTGCCAAGTTCGACGCCGAGGACCCGATCGCCGCGCTGGAGGTGGGGGAGCGGCCCGAACCGACGGTGCCCGAGGGATGGGTGACGATCGATGTGCGGGCGACGGCGCTCAACCATCACGACCTGTGGTCGCTGAAGGGGGTCGGGCTGGCCGAGCAGAGTCTGCCGATGATCCTCGGCTGTGACGCGGCCGGCGTCGACCCGGACGGGAACGAGGTCGTCGTGCACGCGGTGATCTCGGACCCGGTCTGGAAGGGCGACGAGACGCTGGACCCGAAGCGGTCGCTGCTGAGTGAGCGCTACCAGGGCACGTTGGCGGAGAAGGTCGCCGTACCGGCGCGGAACGTCGTACCGAAGCCGGCTGGGTTGAGTTTCGAGCAGGCCGCGTGCCTGCCGACCGCGTGGCTGACGGCGTACCGGATGTTGTTCACGCAGTCGGGGCTGAAGCCGGGCGACACCGTGCTCGTGCAGGGCGCGGGCGGTGGCGTGGCGACCGCGCTGATCACGTTGGCGCGGGCCGCGGGGATACGGGTGTGGGCGACCAGCCGGGACGACGCGAAGCGGGCCAGGGCGCTGGAGATCGGGGCGCACGACGCGTTCGAGTCCGGCGCCCGGTTGCCGGAGCGGGTCGACGCGGTGATGGAGACCGTCGGCCAGGCGACCTGGTCGCACTCGCTGAAGTCGCTCAAGCAGGGCGGCACCCTGGTGATCTCCGGCGCGACCAGCGGCCAGGCGCCGAAGTCGGCCGAGCTGAACCGGATCTTCTTCCTGCAGCTGCGGGTCCAGGGCTCGACGATGGGCACCCGCGCCGAGCTCGCCGAGCTCGTCCAGTTCATGGCGAACGCCGGCATCTCACCGCACATCGACTCCGTCATGCCGCTGGCCGACGCCCGCAAGGGCTTCAGCAAGATGAACGAAGGCGACGTCTTCGGCAAGATCGTCTTTACTGTCTGAGTGAACCAACCAGAGATCAGGCCGGCCGGGGTCGAGGATGCCGAGGCCGGCGCGTGGTGTCACCTGCAGTGCTGGCTCGAGGCGTACGCCGACCTTGTCGACCCGGCCAAGTTGGCCGAGCGGACCGCCGACATCGACACCCGGATCGAGCGGTGGACGACCGCGGCCAAGGAAGGCCGGCCGCGCTGGATCGCCCTGAACCCGGATCCCGAGGCTCCGATGCGGGACCGGGTGGTCGGGTTCATCGCGATCCGTCCCACCCAGGACGAGGACGCGCCGGTACCGCTCGAGGTGCAGGCGATCTACACCCGGAAGGCCTGGTGGGGGACCGGACTCGGCAGCCGCCTGATGGAGGTTGCCGTGGGCAAGCAGCCGGCCAGCCTCTGGGTGCTGGACGGGAACGAGCGCGCACAGGCGTTCTACCGCCACAAGGGTTTCGTCGCCGACGGCACCGTCGCCGACGAGCCGTTCTTCGACGTCACCGAACTCCGCATGGTCCGCCGATAACGCGAGGTCGTGTCTGGCAATTCCCCGCCTACCGCGCCGAGCACCTGCTCGCTACGGCGTGGAATTGCCAGACACGACCCAGTGCCACCGGCACTCTTGTGACACCAACGGCGTACGACGTTTCATGGCTGAAACATTGGCGTCGCACCTGGGCAACGAGAGCGGTCCAGTCTGGTCCTACCGCGAGACACCCCCGCGGGTTCGATCCGCCCGATCGATGAGGAGCAGGAGTGCCCATGAGGCCGACCTTGACGGTGATCGCCGACCCCGCCGACCGCTGGATGACCAAGGCCGCCTGCGTCGGCCAGGCGCCGGCGTACGACGAGACGGCCAGTCAGTGGGAGCAGCGCAAGGCGCAGGCCCTGTGCCTGACGTCCTGCCCGGTGATCGAGGAATGCCGCGAGTGGGCCCGCCGGACCAAGTTCACCGGCACCGCGGCCGGTGAGAAGTTCCTGTACGGGCGCCGTCGTGGCCGCCCGGGTCCCCAGGAGCGCCGCCGTACCCCGATGGTCGAGGAGCAGCAGGCCAGCTAGGTCGTGGCTCAGATGTTGATGAGCTCGTCGGCGCGCTCTGCGTCGGCGGGCTTTTCCGTCCGCCGGAACGGCGACGTCAACGTTGGAATGAGGTACTGCCGGTTGCGGACGGCCGCGATGATCGCCAGCGCCAGGTAGATCGCACTCAGCACGTACCGCCCGGTCTGACCCGGTACGGCGAACTGGACCGCGAACAGACCGGCGAGCGTCCAGGCCGCCCACCGCGGGAAGCGCAGACTCAGCAGCACGGCGATCCCGAGCAGCGTCTGCGTCGCGGTCAGCAGGAACTCCTCGATCTGGCGTCCGTCCAGGTGCAGGGCGAGCGGTCCGCCGCCGATGCCGTACGCGATCGGGAGGCTTCCGATCAGCAGGGTCCACTGGTTCACCTTGGCCGAGATGAGCAGGCCCAGTGCGGCCGCGCCCTTGCCCCGCCAGGCGAACAGCAGCGCGACGATGAACTCCGGAGCTTCCGAGGCCAGCGGCGCCAGCCACTGGACGAGCAGGAACTGGTCGATCCCGAGCGCGTGACCGCTCGCGACCAGCGAGTCTGCGAACGGCTCGGCCGACGCCAGGATCACGCCCGCCGCGCCGAGGAACATCCCGATCACGGTGATCCGCCGCTGGACCGTCGGGAGCCCGCCGATCGTCGCGGCCGGTCCGATCAGGTCCGGCTCGTCGTCGTGCTCGGACACGGCGGCCCGGTACAGGTAGTAGGCGAAGAACGCGAGCAGCAGGATGCCGAGCACCAGGTGGATCTCGCCGGTCACCGGGATGACGAAGGCGACCACACCGGCGATCGCGAGGAACCCGAGCTCGCGGCGGTAACCGGACTCCAGCACCAGCGTCTTGATCGACTGCCCGCTCCGCCGCGAGGCGACGTACAGGCTGAGCAGGACGACGCTGGACCAGCCGAGGCCGAGGAGCAGCCGGTTCGAGCCGGTCATGTTCGCCGCGGCGAACTGCACGTAGTCGGGATTCGAGCCGGCCGTGTGCGCGAAGTAGAGGTCGACGGCGTACTCGGGGAGGACGGCGATCACCGCGAGCAGCGCGATCGCCAGGCCGCCCGAGATGTCCACCTCGGCGGCTTCCGCGGCCCAGGCCAGCACGAAGGACGCGGCGACGACGGCGAGACCGAAGATCAGCATCGACGCCAGGGCCGGCGGATGCGTTCCAGTGAGCCGGAGAGCGACCGCGGGGATCGCCACCACGAGCAGCACCAGGACGGGGCGGAGGGCTCGGAACATGCTTCCAGCCTGCCATCGTTTTAACACTTTCGCAATTGCGAAAGTATGAGACCGTCCTCACCCCGGCACGGCGCACTGTCCGCTGACCGGTCAACCGGTCACAATGACTGCGCGATGACAACACCGTTCCCCGAACCCACGAAGGCGCAGCTGGACTCCGCCGCTGGCACGTTCGCCATGCTGTCCGCCCCGGTGCGGCTGCATCTGGTCTCTTTGGCGGCCCAGGGCGAGTACGACGTCGGCACGCTGGCCGAGCGGGTGGGAGTCAGCATCGCCACCGCCAGCCAGCACCTCGGCAAGCTCCGGCTGGCCGGCATCATCACCGCCCGCCGCGAAGGCCGCCGCCACATCTACACCGTCGAAGACCCCCACGTCCTCAACCTCGTGGACCAGATCTTCGAACACATCGCCCCCGACGGCACCCTGGCCCCGGACCCACCCCGCCGACCCCACCCACCCCACACCGACTAGACGAAGCACCATGCCCTCCACCGGAAGGACCGGCGGAGGGCATGTGTGTGTCTGTTGGAAGGGGCTAGTCGTCTTCGTCGTCGAGGCGGGCCAGCCAGGTGGCGAAGCGTTCGATGGGGGTTTCGAAGTCGGGGTTGAGGTCTACGAACTCGCGGAGGCGTTCGGCGACCCAGGCCAGCGTGACGTCTTCCTCGCCACGCCGGCCCTCGAGTTCCTCGATCCCTCGGTCGGTGAAGTACACGTCAGCTGAAGGCCTGCTTCAAGAGCGTGGCCTGCTCGGTGCCGTGGACGCCGTGCGAGCCGACCGCCGGGGCGGACATGGCCGGCCGGGAGACCCGGTAGAACGGCTTGCCGCCGAGATGCTCGGTCAGGTTCAGCGCCATGAACGGCCACGGGCCCTGGTTCGCGGGCTCGTCCTGGACCCAGCGGATCTCGGTCGCGTTCGGGTACTTCGCCAGTTCGGCGACGACCTCGTCGGCCGGCAGCGGGTAGAGCTGCTCGACCCGCAGGATCGCGGTGCTGATCTTGTCCGGCTCGACCTTCTTGCGCTCGGCCAGCAGGTCGTACACGATCCGGCCCGACGCCAGGATGACCCGCTCGACGGTCGCCGGGTTCTCCTCGGCCACCGTGTCGCTGATCACCGGCCGGAAGGTGCCGTGGGTCAGCTCCTCCGGCTGCGACACCGCCTCCTTGCGCCGCAGCAGCTGCTTCGGCGTGAAGACGATCATCGGGGTGTGCTCCTCGCCGAGCGTGTGCCGGCGCAGCAGGTGGAAGTACGACGCCGGGGTCGACGGCTGCGCGACGGTCATCGCGTTCTCCGCGCAGAGCAGCAGGAACCGCTCGATCCGGGCCGACGTGTGGTCCGGGCCCTGGCCCTCGTAGCCGTGCGGCAGCAGCAGCACGACACCGGACTTCTGGCCCCACTTCGCCTCACCGGACGAGATGTACTCGTCGATGACCGACTGGGCACCGTTGACGAAGTCGCCGAACTGCGCCTCCCACAGCGTCAGCGCCTCCGGCCGCGCCACGGAGTACCCGTACTCGAAGCCGAGGGCGGCGTACTCGCTCAGCAGCGAGTCGTAGACGTAGAAGCTCGCCTGGTTCTCGTCCAGGTTCTGCAGCGGGACGTAGTCCTGGCCGTTGACCCGGTCGATGACAGCGGCGAACCGCTGGACGAACGTGCCGCGACGGCTGTCCTGACCGGCCAGCCGGACCGGCCGCCCGGCCAGCAGCAGCGAGCCGAAGGCGGTGATCTCCGCGCTGGCCCAGTCGATCGGGCCTTCGGTGATCGCGTGCGCCCGGCGCTGCAGCTGCGGCATCACCTTCGGATGCACGGTGAAGCCTTCCGGCAGCGTGGTGTGCGCGTCGGCGATCTTCTTCAGCACCTCGGGCGTGATCGCGGTCGCGTCCGGGCCTTCCGGCTTGTCCGGGTAGATCGGGACGGTGACGTACGGCGCCGGGGTGTCCGGCTGGCTCTTCGCTTCGCGGACCTCGGCGAAGACCCGTTCGAGCCGGTGCTGGAAGTCCTGCATGGCCTGCTCGGCCTCTTCGATCGTGATGTCGCCACGGCCGATCAGGGCCTCGGTGTAGAGCTTGCGGACCGACCGCTTCTGCTCGATCAGGTCGTACATCAGCGGCTGGGTGAAGCTCGGGTCGTCGCCCTCGTTGTGACCCCGGCGGCGGTAGCAGACCAGGTCGATGACGACGTCCTTGTTGAACGCCTGACGGTACTCGAAGGCCAGGTCGGCGACCCGGATGCACGCTTCGGGGTCGTCGCCGTTCACATGGAAGATCGGCGCCTGCACCATCCGGGCCACGTCGGTGGAGTACATCGACGAGCGGGACGACGCCGGTGAAGTGGTGAAGCCGACCTGGTTGTTCACGATGACGTGGATCGTGCCGCCGGTGCGGTAACCGCGCAGCTGGGACAGGTTCAGCGTCTCCGCCACCACGCCCTGGCCGGCGAAGGCCGCGTCACCGTGCACGAGCAACGGCAGCACCGGGAAGGCGGAGCCGCGGTCCAGGAGGTCCTGCTTGGCCCGGACGATGCCCTCCAGCACCGGGTCGACGGTCTCCAGGTGGGACGGGTTCGCCGCCACCGAGACCTTGATCTTGTCGCCGAACTCGGAGACGAACTCGCCCTCGGCCCCTAGGTGGTACTTGACGTCACCGGAGCCCTGCACGGTCCGCGGGTCGATGTTGCCCTCGAACTCGCGGAAGATCTGGCCGTACGACTTGCCGACGATGTTGGCCAGGACGTTCAGCCGGCCGCGGTGCGCCATACCGATTGCGACCTCGGCCAGACCCGCTCCGGCCGCCTCCTCGCAGAGCTCGTCGAGCAGCGGGATGGTGGTCTCGGCACCCTCCAGCGAGAACCGGCGCTGGCCGACGTACTTGGTCTGCAGGAACGTCTCGAACGCCTCGGCCTCGTTCAGCTTGGCCAGGATGCGCAACTGCTCCTCGCGCGGCGGCTTGGTATGCGGCCGCTCCACCCGCTCCTGGATCCACTTGCGCTGCTCGGGGTCCTGGATGTGCATGTACTCGACACCGGTGGTCCGGCAGTACGAGTCCCGCAGGATGCCGAGGATCTCGCGCAGCTTCATGAACCTCCGGTCGCCGCCGCCGAACGAGCCGGTGGCGAACTCGCGGTCCAGGTCCCACAGGGTCAGGCCGTGGGTGGCCACATCCAGGTCCGGGTGGCTGCGCTGCTTGTACTCCAGCGGGTCGGTGTCGGCCATGATGTGGCCGCGCACCCGGTAGGCGTGGATCATCTCGAGGATGCGCGCTTGCTTGGAGACGTCCTCCTCGTGGCTGTGCGGGAGGTCGGCGGCCCAGCGGATCGGCTCGTACGGGATGCGCAGCGACTGGAAGATCTCGTCGTAGAACCCCTCCTGGCCGAGCAGCAGCTGGTGCAGGCGGCGCAGGTACTCACCCGACTGGGCGCCCTGGATGATCCGGTGGTCGTACGTCGAGGTCAGCGTCATCACCTTGCTGACCGCGAGCTTGGCCATCGTCTCGTCGGCCGCGCCCTGGTACTCCGGCGGGTACTCCATCGCGCCGACGCCGATGATCGTGCCCTGGCCGGTCATCAGCCGCGGCACCGAGTGCTGGGTGCCGATGGTGCCGGGGTTGGTCAGGCTGATCGTGGTGCCCTGGAAGTCGGGCAGCGCCAGCTTGTTGTCCCGGGCCCGCCGGACGATGTCCTCGTAGGCCATCCAGAACTCGGCGAACGTCATCGTCTCGGCGGCCTTGATCGACGGCACCAGCAGCTGCCGGGTGCCGTCCGGCTTCTGCATGTCGATGGCCAGGCCGAGGTTGATGTGGGCCGGCTGGACGTGCGTCGGCTTGCCGTCGGTCTCGTCGTACGACGCGTTCATCTCGGGCAGCGTCTTCAGGGCCTTCACCAGCGCCCAGCCGATCAGGTGGGTGAAGGAGACCTTGCCGCCACGGGCGCGCTTGAGGTGGTTGTTGATGACGATGCGGTTGTCGATCAGCAGCTTGACCGGGACCTGGCGGACGCTGGTCGCGGTGGGGACCGTGAGGCTGGTCTCCATGTTCTGCGCCGTCCGCGCGGGCGCGCCGCGGAGGATCTTCCGCTCGGTGTCCGTGCTGGTCTCGGGAGCCGGCTTCGGCTGCACGCTGGGCGGCTGGTTCACCTTGCCTCCGGTGGGGGCGGCGCTGGTCGGGGCCGGCGCCGCTTTCGCTGCAGGTTGGTTCTGCGGTACGGCGGCCTGCGCGCCGGCCGGCGGTGTTGCGGCAGCCGCGGCCGGAGCTGCGGCTGCGGGTGCAGCGGCCGTGGCCGCGGCGGCGGGCTGGCTCGAGGCGGGCGCGGACGCTGCCGTGCCGCGGCTCGGCGCCTCAGGAGTCTTGTTCTCGGACACCGCGTCGGGCCGGGGAGCGTCGGCCGGGGTGGTAGTCACCGGCTTCGCGTCACCTGGCTGATAGGTCTTGAAGAAGTCGAGCCACGCCGGATCCACCGAATTCGGGTCCTGCTGGTACTTCTCGTACAGCTCGTCGACGAGCCATTCGTTCGCACCGAAGGCTGCTAGGGGATTTGTGTCTGATGGCTCGGTGGCCACTGGGCAGTTCGCCTCTTCCGATCGGGTCCGGTACCGCGGTTGTTGATCCTGATGTTATGGGTGGTGTCCCAAGCAAAGGCTAATAGCACGCCGACGACTTCCACAGCCCGGGATCACCGGACCAGTGCGTCGGGTGGTCAGGCTCCCGGGACTTGATCGATCGAGGCCTGAAACACTGTGCAGGCAGGTGTTTCAGCTCACCGGCCGGCCGCTCACTGCTCCGTCGCGCGGTGAGGAGCGGACGGAACTGCGGTACGCCTTGCAGAGGTGGGATTTCGCCGCTCGCCGAGGTGACGCTGAGTAGGGCGGTTTGAGCGTGGCTGCCCACTGTATGCAGTTGTCCACTCGCCGCCGGTGATGATCACGACTGCGCAGAAATGTGGTCAACGTCACCCTCCGGATCAGTCCAGTTGGCGGCGATTGGTCTCTACCGGTTGCTCAGCCGCCGAACCAGCTTGAGGCCGGACCAGGTGCCGTCGATCGCGCACACCTTCACGTCGACCACCCCGAGCGGCAGCGCCAGCTCGCGGATCCCGTTCTCGTCCAGGTCGGTCGGTACGCCGGACGACCGCTTCGGCCAGGCGACCCAGATCATCCCGGCCGTGGTCGTCTTCTCGAGCAGAACGGGTAGGCGGGTGGTCAGCCGGGCCCGGTCCGGACAGAACGCCAGCACCACGTCGTACGGCGTACGTCCGGCCCGGCGGGCGACGTTCGTACCGGCCGGCAGGCCCTCGATGGCGAAGCCGGCCGGCGCGTTGTCCAGGAGTACCGCGTACTCCGACTTGATCCCGAGCTTGGTGGCCAGCGGTTTGCCCGAGTAGCCAGGTGTCGCCGTCATGTCTCGGATGCTAGCTCCCGGCTGTGGTGCTCGATGAGCTCGCGCAGTTGCGGGGTGTGGGTGGTGGCGACGGACTGGGAGAGCGGTGTCTGCCGGATCCGCTCCAGCAGCTCGGCGAAACCGGGTCGCGGTGTGCTGGATCGGGTGGAGCGGCTGTGTGCCGGCGGCCTCGATGCCAAGGCTTTGCGTGAGCAGCTGCTGGCCGAGGTACCGGGCTTGTCGTGGGGCGAGCTCCCGCGGCTGGTGCGGTCGCGCTACCTGAGCCAGGGGACTCGGTGGACGGACCTGATCGAGGCCGGGGCGCTGGTGAGGTCATTGTGTGCGGCAACTGATGGTGGCCGGACTTGAGCGTGGAGGCGAGTGCGGGAGGCGCTGACTGGGCGATACCTCCTGTTCTTATGCACGGCTGGCGGCATACTTGCTGGATGGCGTTGACGGATGAGGCGATCGTCAAGATCAAAGGGATGATCACCTCGGGGGAATTGGGTCCAGGGGATCGGCTGCCCAAAGAAGCGGATCTCGCGGCACGGCTCGGCCTGTCGCGGAACTCGCTGCGGGAGGCGGTCAAGGCGCTGACGCTGGTGAACGTGCTGGACGTCAAGCACGGCGACGGTACGTACGTCACGAGCCTCGACTCGGCGCACCTGCTGGACGCGCTGAGCTTCATGGTCGACCTGCATCGTGACGACTCGGTCCTGCAGTTCTTCGAGGTCCGGAGGCTGCTCGAGCCCGGGGTCGCCGCGCTGGCCGCCGTACGGATCAGCAAGGAGCAGGTGACCGAGCTGCGGCTGCTGTGCAGCGATCTCACGCCGGACGCGGAGGTGGAGGAGCTGGTCGCGAACGACCTGCAGTTCCACCGCGGGATCGCCGAGGCGACCGGGAACCAGGTCGTCTGCTCGCTGCTCGACGGCATCTCCGGTGCGACCCAGCGGGCCCGGATCTGGCGCGGCGTCACCCAGGCCGGCGCGGTCGAGCGGACGCTGTCCGAGCACGCCGCGATCCTGGACGCGATCGAGATCGGCGACGCCGAGGCGGCCCGCGCCTGGATGACCGCCCACATCGCCGGCGTCGAAACCTGGCTCCGCAAAGCACCATGAGGTAGCCCGGTGGTATGGCCTTCGAACCGGAGCCGCCGCGCAGTGCCCTGACACTGCGGCTGGTACTCGCGGTCTTCGGCGTGCTGCTGTGGATCGCGGCGGCGGTGCTGTCCGCCGTCTACGACCTGCCCGTCGGGTGGGTGATCGCGTTCGCCGCGCTCGCGGTGGTCGCCCTGGTCGACCTCGTGATCGTTGCCTGGCGCAAGCGTCAGGAAAAGAGTTGAACCCGGCCGGGAGTGCGACCTAGTCTTGGTGACGTCCCATTCCCGACGTCAGGGGTCCGCGTTGTAACTCCGAGGTTCTCTTTCTGCCGCTGATCGCCACCTGTTCTGGTGTGCGGTCTCGTCCGAGACCTCGTCTGGAGTGCACGCCTATGAGTTTTTCCCTGTCCTGTACGGACCTCTACTTCGCCTGGCCGGACGGCGACGTCCTGTTCGACGGGCTCAGCTTCGTCGCCGGCCCGGTCCGATCCGGTCTCGTCGGCCGCAACGGCGCCGGTAAGTCGACGCTGCTCCGGCTCATCGCCGGCCGGCTCACCCCGCAGCGCGGTGCGATACGGGTGGCCGGCGAGCTCGGGTACCTGCCGCAGGACCTGACCCTCGACACCTCCCTGCGGGTCGACCAGGCGCTCGGCATCGAGGCTGTCCGCCGGGCGATCGTCGCGATCGAGTCCGGTGACGCCTCGGAGGAGAACTTCGCGATCGTCGGCGACGAGTGGGACGTCGACGAACGAGCCGAGGCGCTGCTCGGCAGGCTCGGGCTCGGCGCGATCGGGCTCGACCGCAACGTCGGCGAGCTGTCCGGCGGCGAGACGATCCTGCTCGGCCTGGCCGCCGAGTTGCTGCGGCGTCCCGACGTACTGCTCCTCGACGAGCCGACCAACAACCTCGACCTGCGGGCCCGGCGGCATCTGTACGACGCCGTCGAACAGTTCCGTGGTGCGTTGCTGATCGTCAGCCACGACCGGGAGTTGCTGGACCGGGTCGACCAGATCGGCGATCTGCGCAAGGGCGAAGTCACCTGGTACGGCGGCAACCTGACCGCCTACGAGGAGGCGGTCGCCGTCGAGCAGGAGGCCGCCGAGCGGATGATGCGCGCGGCCGAAGCGGATGTCCGGAAGCAGAAGCGCGACCTGGTCGAGGCGCGGATGAAGATGGACCAGCGCCGGGCCCGTGGGCAGCGGGCGTTCGAGCAGGGCGGCATCCCGAAGATCATCGCGGGCGGGCTGAAGCGGTCCGCCCAGGTGTCGGCCGGGAAGCACCTCGGCATGCAGAGCGAGCGGCTCGAGTCGGCGCAGGAGGCGCTGGCCGATGCGGAGGCGATGGTCCACGACGACGACGCGATCCGCGTCGACCTGCCGAAGACCGCCGTGCCGCCGGGCCGGATCGTCCTGCGGCTGGAGGACCACGTCCTGCGCACCGGGGCGCACGTCGACCTGGAGATCCGGGGGCCGGAGCGGATCGCCTTGACCGGGCCGAACGGTGCGGGCAAGACGACGCTGCTGCAGTCGATCACGGATGGCTCGCTGCCGCTGGTGCCGTTCCGGTACTTGCCGCAGCGGCTCGATCTGCTCCGCGACGACCTGTCGATCGTGGACAACCTGGGGGTGCTGGCGCCGAGCACCGAGAACCAGGAGCGGCGGTCGCGGCTGGCCCGGTTCCTGTTCCGTGGGCGGGCGGCCGATCAGCTGGTCGGCACGTTGTCGGGTGGCGAGCGGTTCCGGGCGACGTTGGCGGCGCTGTTGCTGGCCGAACCGCCACCGCAGTTGCTGATGCTGGACGAGCCGACCAACAACCTCGACCTGGCCAGCGTCGCACAGCTTCGTGATGCGCTCGCGTCGTACAGCGGTGCGCTGGTGATCGCCAGTCACGACGTGCCGTTCCTGCGCGAGATCGGCATCACGCGCTGGGTCGAGCTGACGCCGGAGACGCTCACGGACATCGAGCCGCTGTAGTTCCTCGCCCCACGCCCCGTCATCCCGGTTGGGATGGCGGGGCTTTCCCATGCCTTGGCATTTGATACCCCTAGGGGGTATCTTCACGGGTATGGATGAGCATCACGAGCACGGCGGACATGACGAGCACGGCGGACATGATGAGCACGGCGGACATGATGAGCACGGCGGGCACGCGGATCATGCGGCGCAGTTCAAGGACCGGTTCTGGATCAGCCTGGCGCTGGCGGTGCCGGTGGTGTTCTTCAGCGAGATGTTCGCCGACCTGCTCGGCTACTCGCGGCCGGAGTTCCCCGGCTCGGGCCTGATCGCGCCCGTCCTCGGCACGGTGATCTTCGTGTACGGCGGCCGCCCGTTCCTGACCGGTGGCTGGGCCGAACTGAAGTCCCGCCGGCCCGGGATGATGCTGCTGATCTCGATGGCGATCACGGTCGCGTTCGTGGCGTCCTGGGTGACCACCCTCGAGATCGGCGGGTTCGACCTGGACTTCTGGTGGGAGCTCGCGCTGCTGATCGTGATCATGCTGCTCGGGCACTGGCTGGAGATGCGCGCACTCGGCGCCGCGTCGGGTGCCCTCGACGCGTTGGCCGCGTTGCTCCCCGACTCGGCCGAGAAGGTGACCGACGACGGTGTGGTCGAGGTGTCGCTGCACGAGTTGCAGGCAGGCGACGTCGTACTGGTTCGTTCGGGTGGGCGTGTGCCGGCGGACGGGACTGTGGTCGAAGGGGAGGCCGAGGTCGACGAGTCGATGATCACCGGTGAGTCGCGGCCGGTGACGCGGGCCGTCGGGGATTCCGTGGTCGCCGGGACTGTTGCCACCGACAACGCCCTGCGGGTCGAGGTCACCGCCGTCGGCGACGACACCGCGCTGGCCGGGATCCAGCGGCTGGTGGCGGAGGCGCAGGCGTCCTCGTCGCGCGCGCAGGCACTGGCCGACCGAGCTGCCGCGTTCCTGTTCTACTTCGCGTCGATCGCCGGGCTGATCACGTTCGTGGTGTGGACGCTGCTGGGCGAGCTCAACGAGGCCGTCACGCGGACCGTGACCGTGCTGGTGATCGCGTGCCCGCATGCCCTGGGGCTGGCCATCCCGCTGGTGATCGCGATCTCCACCGAACGCGCCGCGAAGGCCGGCGTACTGGTGAAGAACCGGCTGGCGCTGGAGCGGATGCGCACGATCGACGTGGTCCTGTTCGACAAGACCGGCACCCTGACCAAGGGCGAGCCGGCAGTCACCGGAGTCGCCACGGTCGGGTCGATCTCCGATGAGGAGCTGCTGGAACTGGCCGCCGCGGTCGAGGCCGACAGCGAACACCCGTTGGCCAAGGCGATCGTCCGGGCGCACGCCGATCGCGTGCCGGCCGGTCGTGGACGTGGTGTGGTGGCGTCGGAGTTCCGGTCGCTCACCGGGCGCGGCGTACAGGCGGTCGTGGACGGTTCGCCGGTTGCTGTCGGCGGGCCCGCGCTGCTGCGGGAGTACGACGTACGCGAGCCGGCGGAGCTGGAATCGGACGTCGAGGCCTGGAAGGCGCGTGGGGCCGCGGTGCTGCATGTGGTCCGGGACGGGCAGGTGGCCGGGGCGATCGCGTTGGAGGATGCGGTCCGCGAGGAGTCCAGGCAGGCCGTCGACGCACTGCACCGGCGCGGTGTGAAGGTCGCGATGATCACCGGCGACGCACACCAGGTCGCCGACGCGGTTGCTGAGGAGCTGGGGATCGACGAGGTCTTCGCCGAGGTCCTGCCGCAGGACAAGGACGCGAAGGTCGCCGAACTCCAGGCCCGCGGACTGAAGGTCGCCATGGTCGGCGACGGCGTCAACGACGCACCCGCCCTGGCTCGCGCCGAGGTCGGCATCGCGATCGGAGCCGGTACTGACGTCGCGATCGAGTCGGCCGGCGTCGTCCTGGCCGCCGACGATCCGCGCGCCGTCCTGTCGGTGATCGCCCTGTCGCGCGCCAGCTACCGCAAGATGTGGCAGAACCTCATTTGGGCCACCGGCTACAACGTCATCACGGTCCCGCTGGCGGCCGGCGTACTCGCGTTCGCCGGTGTGGTCGTGTCCCCGGCGGTCGGCGCCATCCTGATGTCGATCTCGACGATCGTGGTCGCGTCGAACGCCCAGCTGCTCCGCCGCCTCGACCTGTCACCCGCTCGGCTGGCCGCGTAACCCGGTCAGCGTGACCGCGATCAAGCGCCGTACCGCTGCTTTCGACGGTACGGTGCTTGCCGCGGTCAGGGCGTGCACGCAGTACTCCGCCAGCTCCTGCGGCGGGACGTCGTCCCGTTCGTCGGTCAAGAGGTCCGCGAGGAAGTCGACCAGGTGCGCGCGGGCTCGGGTGACGTGCTCGGATCTGTGGAGGGACGCGGCCGGCTCGGCGGTCGGGTGCTCGTGGCAGATGAAGGCGTAGGCCTCCAGGACTGCTTCGAGACTTCCGGTCCGCTCCCAGGTGTCGGCGAGCTGTTGGAGATGGTCAGCGACCTGCCGCTCGTGCCATGCGACCAGGATCGAGTCGACGTCCGGGAAGTACTTGTACAGCGTCGCCCGGCCGAGCCCGGTCCGCTTCGCGACCTCCGACATCGTGACGCCGGTCAGCCCACGCTCGCCGACCAGCTCGGCGGTCGCATCGAGCACGGCCCGCCGAACTGCCTGGCGATGCGTCGCGATGCTGTCGTCCCACAACTTCGGCACGGCACCAGACTACCTGGACAAATCGTCATTGTTCGAGACACTATGTATCGAAAAAGGAGTCGTCGGATGGCGATGGTCGAGGCACGCGTCGGGACACCCCGCGCGGCGCGGTACGTCGAACAACTCAGCAGCCACTTCGGGCACCAGCCCGGCGGCATGAAGGTCCTGTCCAGCGCTCCGGGCGAGCTCCTCATCGACCTGGGCGAGGCAACCTGGTCGATCCGCGCCCTCGAGAACGAGTTGGTCCTCCAAGTCCACGCGGACGACCCCGACCACCTCCGCGAGACAAGCGCCCACGTCGGCGCCCGAATCGAACAGATCGGCCGCCGCGACGGCCTGCAGGTGCGGTGGCGGACCGGAGAGTGAGGACAAGCCGGGTCGCGTGCCGCCGCGACCCGGCTTGCCGGATGGTCAGCCGACCGGGAGGCGGCCCTGGAGGCGTTGCATGGTGGCGATCTCGGCGGCCTGGGCGGTCTCGATCGTCTTGGCCAGAGCGATTGCGGCCGGAGCCTTGCCGGTGCTCTGTTCGGTCTTGGCCATGGCGACCGCGCCCCGGTGATGCTTGATCATCAGCTGGATCCACATCCGGTCGAACATCGAGCCGTCCGCCTTGCTGAGCTCGGACATCTGCTCCTCGGACATCATCCCGGGCATCGGCTCGGACATCCCGTGGCCATCGTGGCTCGGCGTCGGGACGGGCTTGCCCCAGGCGGTGAGCCAGCCGCTCATCAGCTTGATCTCCGGATCCTGCGCGGCCTGGATCGCCGTGGCGAGCTTCTTCACCTCCGGCGTGGTCGCCTGGTAGCCCGCCATACTCGCCATCTGCACCGCCTGCTGGTGATGCGGGATCATCTGCGTCGCGAACGTGACATCCGCGTCGTTGAACGCCGAGTCGGCCGGCGGCGTCATCGGCGTACCGGAACTGCTGTGGTTCATGCCCGGCATCGAGCCGGAATCGGAGTCGCCGCAGGCGGCGAGTGCCAGCGCGGTGACGAGGAGGGCGGCCGAGGCCGCGGTCGTACGGTAGACGTGCTTCATCGCAATCCTTGGGGTGTCGAAAGTCGGGTACGGCGGAACGGCGCTGGTCGGCCTATATCCGCAGCACACCCAACGTCGACAGCGATGGAGCAAGCCAGGGCGGTGATCGGTCGGTCGATGTCAGCCGCTCAGCCGGCGCGAGCAGCACCACCGACCGCCACGCCAGCAGGCTTCGCAACCCGAGCACCAGGGCCAGTAGCAACAGCAGGGCGGTCAGTACGGCCATGCAGGCTCCAGCCATGCCGTGCTGCTCGCCCGCGGCCCCGATCGCCACCCGGTCGAACCCGTCGACCAGCGCGATCGGCAGTCGGACCGAATGCCCCGCCGCCGACTCACCGACCTGCGAAAGCCCGCCCGCCATCGCGTCGGCCGGCGTCGAGTCCGCAGGTGCCGTCGGCGTCAGGCCGGTCTGCGTGACGCCAGGCAGGTGCATGATCGCCATGGCGGCATCGTGCTGACCCGTCAGGCCGTGCATGGCGAAGACGCCGGCGACGATGCCGAGCACGCCGAGTAGACGGAGCACGAGCGCTCCGCGGTCGCGAGCCGGGCCGGTCATCGGCACAAGAGTAGCGACATGGGCTGATTGCACAGTCGGGGCGCCTGGGGTGTGCACGATGGACGGTGATCTCGCCGGGTGAGCGCCGTACGTTCGGTGAAATCCCCAGGCTGGAGGTTCCGATGGCCGCTTCATCTGTTGGTACGGACGACTACGCGCTCGCTCGGGTTCCGGAGAGTGCCAGGTATTCCTGGTGGTCTGTCGCGACCCAGCGGTTCGGGCAGATCTCCGCACTCAGTCAGTTCCTGCTCGGCGCCACGCTCGGGTTCGGGATGAGCTTCTGGTCCGCGTTCTGGGCGCTCACGCTCGGCGCGGTGGTCCTCGAACTGGTCGCGATCCTGATCGGCATCATCGGTGCGCGGGAAGGCCTGCAGACCTCGGTGATCGCGCGCTGGACCGGCTTCGGTCAGGCCGGGTCGTCGCTGATCGGGCTGGCGATCGGGATCAGCCTGATCGGATGGTTCGGGATCCAGTCCGCGGTGTCCGCGGCCGGTCTGAGCCAGTTGATCGGCGTACTCCCGACGTGGGGCTGGTCGCTCGTCTTCGGTCTCGCCGTCACGCTGGTCGTGCTCCGCGGGTTCCACTCGATGGCCTGGGTTGCCTATGTGACCGTGCCGGCCTTCGTCATCCTGGTCGGCTGGTCGATCATCAGTGAGCTGTCCAACCACAGCCTGAGTGGGCTGGTCAGCGCGGCGCCGCCCGGTCCGCACCTGAGTCTGCTGGAGGGTACGACGCTCGTCGCGGGCGGATTCATCGTCGGTGCGGTGATCACCCCGGACATGACCCGCTTCAACCGGTCGGTCGGGGACGTGGTCAAGCAGACCGTGCTCGGCATCACGCTCGGTGAGTACGTGATCGGGCTGTGCGGCGTCCTGCTCGCGCACGCCATCGGTTCGGCGAACGTGATCACCATCGTCACCTCGTCGGTCGGCTGGGTCGGCACGCTGGTGATCATCCTGGGCACGATCAAGATCAACGACTGGAACCTCTACAGCTCCGGCCTCGGCATCGTGAACTTCATCGGCACCGTCTTCGGCCGGCACGTCAACCGGGCGGTGGTCACGCTCGTGGTCGGCGTTCTGGGCAGTGTGCTCGCGGCCGGCGGGATCCTGGACAAGTTCACCGACTTCCTGATCGTGCTCGGCGTCGCGTTCCCGCCGATCGCCGGGATCATGGTCGCGGAGTACTTCGTGGTGAAGCGCTGGCGTCCGGAGCTGGACGCGACCCGGGCCGAGGGCACGCTGCCCGCGACCGCGCCGACCTGGGTGCCGGCCACGATCGTGATCTGGATCGGCGCCGCCCTGATCGGCAAGTACGTCGCCTGGGGCCTGCCCAGTATCAACTCGCTCGTCGTCGGCTTCGCGGCGTACGTCGTGGCCGGCCGGCTCGGCCTGATCCGCGGCGTCGGCACAAGTCGCACCATGGAGAGTGCGCCCACGAGCGTGACCGCAGTTGCTCAAACCGGGAGGATCTGAATGCGTATCGGCATCGATGTCGGTGGCACCAACACCGACGCCGTGCTGCTGGACGGCACCGCTGTGCTGGCCGCCAACAAGTCGGCCACCAGCGCGGACGTCACCGCGGGCATCATCGACACCCTGGACCGGCTGCAGGCGGAGCGGTCCTTCGACCCGGCCCAGATCCAGGCGGTGATGATCGGCACCACCCACTTCATCAACGCGCTGGTCGAAGCCCGCCGCCTCGCTCCGACGGCGGCTCTGCGGCTGGGACTGCCCGCGACCGCGTCGCTGCCGCCGCTGGTCGACTGGCCGGAGCGGCTGGTCGAGGCGATCAGTGGGCGCAGCTACCTGGCGCATGGCGGGCACGAGTTCGACGGACGCCACATCGCCGAGCTTGACGAGGACGAGCTGCGCCGGCACGCCGCCGACATGGTGTCGCATGGCGTCCGGTCGGTGGCGATCTCCTCGGTCTTCTCACCGGTGAGCAACGAGTTCGAGCTGCGCGCGGCCGAGATCCTGCGGTCCGAGCTGGGCGGCGACGTGGCGATCTCGCTGTCGCACGAGATCGGACGGATCGGCCTGCTCGAGCGGGAGAACGCGACCATCATCAACGCGGCGCTGCGCGAACTGGCCGCGAGCATCGTCGACGGCCTGGCCGGTGCGGTCGCCGGGCACGGCATCGCCGCACCGCTGTACCTCAGCCAGAACGACGGCACTCTGATGGACGTGGACTTCGCCCGCCGGTATCCAGTCGCCACGTTCGCGTCCGGCCCGACCAACTCGATGCGCGGCGCGGCGCTGCTGTCCGGACTGGACACCTGCGCGGTCGTCGACGTCGGCGGTACGACGAGCGATGTCGGCGTACTCACTCACGGCTTCCCGCGGGAGGCGACCACGGAGGTGGACGTGGCCGGGATCCGGACCAACTTCCGGATGCCCGACGTACTCAGCATCGGTATCGGTGGCGGCAGCTTGGTGGCCGAGGGCAACGACCTGGTGACGGTAGGCCCGCAGTCGGTCGGCTACCGGTTGACCGAACAGGCGCTGGTCTTCGGCGGTACGACGCTCACCGCGACGGATATCGCGGTCGCGGCCGGCCGGGCCGAGGTCGGTGACGCGGGTGCGGTCGCCGATCTCGATCCGACCATGGTGAAGGCGGCGCTCGCGCGGGTGGCGGCGGACATCGCGGACGCGGTCGAGCGGATGCGGACCTCTGCCGATCCGCTGCCGGTGGTGGCCGTCGGCGGTGGGTCGATCCTGCTACCGGACGATCTCCCGGGCAGCCTGGCGGTGCACCGGCCCGATCACTTCGCGGTGGCGAACGCGATCGGCGCGGCCATCGCCCAGGTCGGCGGCGAGGTCGACCGGGTGTACGCGATCGATCCCGGTCGCCGGGACGCGGTGGTGGACGAGGCGCGCCAGGAGGCGGTCGATCGGGCGATCGCGGCCGGAGCCGATCCGGCGCAGGTCCGGATCGTCGACTTCGACGAGGTGCCGATCCCGTACCTGCCGGGCAACGCGACCCGGATCCGCTGCAAGGCGGTCGGTGACCTGCGGCTGGGGCAGTCATGAGCACGCTGACAGCCGCCGACCTGGGTGCGCTGGCGCGCGGTGCCGCCGTACTCGGAACCGGTGGTGGCGGTGATCCGCACATCGGGCGGCTGCTCGCCCAGCAGGCACTGCGTACGCACGGACCCGTCGAGATCGTTGCCGTCGACGACCTTCCGGACGACGCCTGCGTGTTGCCGGTGGCCATGATGGGCGCGCCGACCGTGATGGTGGAGAAGCTGCCGTCGGCGGATCAGATCTCGGTCGCGGTCCAGACGCTGGCCAAGTACGTCGGCAAGACACCGACGCACATCGCCTGCATCGAGGCCGGCGGCGTCAACTCGACGGTCCCGGTGATCGCGG
Source organism: Kribbella sp. NPDC026596 (assembly GCF_040638415.1). NCBI lineage: Bacteria > Bacillati > Actinomycetota > Actinomycetes > Propionibacteriales > Kribbellaceae > Kribbella > Kribbella sp. NPDC026596. Next base: position 54,941 of record NZ_JBEZYF010000014.1, read on the forward strand.
CCGCGCAGCTCGGGCTGCCGTTGGTGGACGGCGACGGGATGGGTCGTGCGTTCCCCGAACTGCAGATGGTGCTGCCGACGCTGGCCGGCATCGACGCGACTCCCATGTCGATCGTCGACGAGAAGGGCAATCGTGGTGTCTTCGACACGATCGACAACCCCTGGGCCGAACGCCTGGCGCGATCCGCGACGGTCGACATGGGTTGCTCGGCGATCGTTTCGCTCTACGCGATGACCGGCGCCGAGGTCCGCGCGTCGTTCGTCCCTGGCACGCTCAGCCAATGCCTCGCGATCGGTCAGGCGATCGATCTCGCCCGGCAGACACACAGCGATCCGGTCGCCGCCGTGGTCGATCGCCTGGGTGGACGCTTGCTGCACGTCGGCAAGGTCGTCGACGTGCAACGCCGTACGACGACCGGCTTCGCCCGCGGTGACGCCGCGGTCGACGGGCTGGACGCGTCACACGGCCGGCTGCTGGTGCTGCGGTTCCAGAACGAGCACCTGGTCGCCGAGCTGGACGGGGCCGCGGTCGCGACGACCCCGGATCTGATCATCGTCCTGGACACCGAGTCCGGTGAGCCGATCACCACCGAGGCGTTGCGCTACGGGCATCGCGTCAGCGTGCTAGCCGCGCCCGCCGACGAACGCTGGCACTCACCCGAAGGCATCGCCCTGGTCGGCCCGCGGTACTTCGGCTACGACCTCGACCCGATCCGCGCGCTGGAGACCGTATGAGCTGGCAACTAGACATCGAGCACCTGAGGGATCTCGCGCGCGGGGCTGCGATCCTCGGGACGGGTGGTGGCGGTGATCCGCTGATCGGGCGGTTGCTGGTCGAGCAGGCGATCCGTGAGTACGGGCCGGTGACGGTGCTGGATCCGGACGAGCTGGACGACGACGCGTTCGTCATCCCGACCGCCCAGATGGGTGCGCCAACGGTCATCGTGGAGAAGATCCCGCGCGGCAGCGAGCCGGTCGGTGCGTTGCGTGCCCTCGAGCGTCACCTCGGCCGGACCGCGGACGCGACCATGCCGATCGAGTGCGGCGGCATCAACTCGATGATCCCGCTGCTCGTCGCCGCCCGGACCGGTCTGCCGGTGGTCGACGCCGACGGCATGGGCCGGGCGTTCCCCGAGCTGCAGATGGAGACCTTCTCCGTGTACGGCGTACCGGGGTCGCCGATGGCGATCGCGGGGGAGCACGACGAGACCGTCGTCATCGACACCGGTGCCGACAACCGGCAGATGGAGTGGCTGGCGCGCGGGATCACGATCCGGCTCGGCGGCGTCGCGCACATCGCGGAGTACTCGATGACGGGCGCCGAGGTGAAGCGCACCGCCGTACCCAGAACCCTGAGCCTCGGTCTGTCCATCGGGCGCGCGGTCCGCGAAGCCCGGGCGGCGCACGACGATCCGATCTCGGCTCTCCGGGGCGCACTCGCGCCGACTCTCTACAATCACCTGCGCGTGCTGTTCCGCGGCAAGGTCGTCGACGTGGAACGCCGTACTGTCGAGGGCTTCGCCCGCGGCCGAGCCCGGTTCACGGCGTACGACGGGACCTCGGAGCTGGAGCTGCGCTTCCAGAACGAGAACCTGGTCGCGGTGGTCGACGGAGACGTGGTCTGCACGGTGCCGGACCTGATCTGCGTGCTCGAAGCGGACACCGCGGAGCCGATCACCACCGAAGGCCTCCGCTACGGCCAGCGAGTCACCGTCGTCGGCATCTCCACCCCCGACCTGATGCGCACCCCCGAAGCCCTCGCAGTCTTCGGCCCCGCCTGCTTCGGCCTCGATGTCGAGTTCAGCCCGGTCGAACGCCGTACCGAAAGTCTCGCGAACAGCCACTGAACGGGTCTCGACCTGACAGGATCGGGCCATGGTGACCGTCATCCGGGAGCAGGACCTCGGAGCGCTGGTCGTTGGCGTCACGCTGCTCGGGTCGGGTGGTGGCGGCGACACCGGCGCGTTCGGGCGGATGCTGCGCCGTCGGCTGGGTGCGGGCGAGCTGGTACTGCGGGATGCCGCCGACGTGCCGGGTGCGTATCTGAGCCCGATCGGCGTGGTGGGTGCGACGAGTGTGCTGGCGGAGAAGCTGCCCAGTGGTGGTGAGTTCGCCGCCGCCGTACAGGCTGTCAGCCGCTGGACGGGACAGGCGGTCACCGGACTGATGTCCCTCGAGGCGGGCGGGCTGAACGGGCTCAGTCCGCTCATCGCGGCGCTGGATCTCGGACTGCCGTTCGTCGACGCCGATCTGATGGGCCGGGCGATGCCGCGGCTCGACCAGTTCTCCTGGGCGGTGGCTGGGCGTTCGCTGACCCCTTGCGCACTCAGCGAGCCGAGCGGACAGGTGATCGTGGTGGATCACGTCGATGCGACCGGTCTGGAACGTGCTGTCCGGAGCTTCGTCGCCCACACGGGTGGCTGGGCCATACTGGCGCTGGCGCCGACCCCTGTGGACGCTGCGACGTCGGATGCGGTCAGCGGCAGTCTGACGCGGGCTCTGGCGCTCGGACGCGCGCATGCCGGTCTGGAAGTGGGGGCTGCGCCGGAGACGGTGGCGGCTGCGCTGGGTGGGCGGCTCCTGGGTGGCGGCCGGGTCGAAGAGGTGGCGCGGCACGCGGTCCCCGGCGGGGGTGCTGCCTTCGGGCGTGGCAGCGTCTGTGTGGTCGACTCCGCGAGCCGGGCGGTGCTGCGGATCGAGACCGAGAACGAGTACCTGCTCGCCATGGTCGACGGTGAGCCGGTCGTGAGTACGCCGGACCTCGTGTGCGTGCTGGATCGGCGGACACTGCAGCCCATCGCGGTCGAAGTGATCCGCACCGGCGACGAAGTCCTGGTACTCGCGCTGCCCGGTCCGGAGTGGTGGCGGCGCGACGACCGGATCGAGTACGTCGGGCCACGGGCCTTCGGCCTCACCTGCGAACCACATCTCCTGGAGGCCTCGTGATTGGGCCTTCGCTGGCGGCGATGCTGACTTCGCCGGGCTGGCGGGATGTCGTCGTACTGGGTGGTGCGCAGGAACCTGGTCCCGCTCTGACGGGCTCTCGCGTGCTGATGGACGTCGCCGGCCACCCTGCGCCGATGGCGGGGGAGTTGCTGGTCGTGGTGCTCGCAAGTGACCACACCGACTGGCGAATCGACGCACTGATCAGCCGAGCGTCCGCGGCAGGTGCGGCCGCCGTATTGCTTGCCGGTGTCGAGCCACTCGGACGGGGAGCTCAGTTGCTGGCCGAGCGGCTGCAGTTGCCCGTGCTGGGAAGTCCTGATCCATTGGCAGCTCACGAGCACATGAACAAGGTGACGGCCGAGCCTGGTGTGGTCCGAGCAGATCTGGTTCTGCGTGCCGTCACCGCACTGCGGCGTGCGGACGGGAACCTGGCGTCGGTGCTGCGTACGGCGTCCACCGTACTGGACCGGCCGGTGACGTTGGCCGGGTCTGACGGGGGCACGTTGGCGGGCGAGGCGTTAGGGGCCGACGAACGGGTTGCACTGGTTGCGGAGCTGCCTGCGGTTCCGGTGGGTTGGGCGGCGCCGTACCGGGTCGATCAGCCGAGTGGTGCGGTGCTGATTGCGGTGGCCGTGCTCGGTGTTGGACCGGTGTGCTGGCTGGTGGCGCGATTGCCGGCTGTGGTGCCCGCTGAGGTTGCCGCCGTACCGGCTGTGTTGACAGTGGTGGCGCCGGCGGTGGGGGAGCGGTTGGCGCTGCGGCGCTTGGAGTTGGAGCGAGACGCGCGGCAGCGTACGTCGTTGCTCGGTGAGCTGCTGCATGGCGAACCGTCGGAGGCTACGCGGCGACGGGCGGTGGATCTCGGCTGGCAGCTGGACGGGTGGCACACCGGGATCCGGATCGGTGCCGACGGACCGGTGGACGTCGCGGGGCGACGGGCCGATGTGGTGGAGGCGTTCGACGCCGAAGGTCTGCACGCGGACGTGGTCGAGCAGGGTGAAGGGTGGTCGGCTTGGATCACCGCCGCGCGCGAGCCGACCGCTACGCAGGTGCAACAGCAGGCGGCCGCGATCCGGCGAGTCCAACGCCGGTTGGTGCAGACGGTCGATGCGTACGTCGGTGTCGGACGGGTCGCGGCCGGTCCGAGCGGGATCGCCTCGTCGCTGGCCGAGGCAGGTGACGCCGCCGGTCTGGCCCGGGGCCGCGCCGAAACCGGCCGCTTCCTGCACGTGGACCGCCTCGGCCTGGCGCAACTCCTCCTGGCCTGGACCCGCACCGACACCTTCCAGCCGGCCGCCCGCGCGCTGCTGGCCCCGATCGAAGACCAACCTGGCGACCTCGTCACCACCCTTGCCGTCTACCTCGACACCGAGTCCACCCTCGCCGAAACCGCCGCAGTCCTAGGGATCCATCGCAACACCGCCGCGGCCCGCATCGCCAAGATCCAGCACCTCCTCGGCGTAGACCTCGCCAACCCCGACGAACGCCTAGCCCTCCACCTAGCCTCCCGAACCACCAAGAATTAGGGAGTGGGGGCGTCTTCGCGGAGGAGACCGGCGGACTTCAGGTCGGTCCAGAGGGTCTTGGGGATGTCGGTGCGGGACAGGGCGGCGTTGGTGTGGACTTCTTCGGGGGTGCGGCAGCCGACGGCGATGCCGGCTACTGCGGGGTGGAAGAGGGGAAAGGCGAGGGCGGCGGCGGGGAGGGTGACGCCGTGCGACTCGCAGAGGTCGGCGATGCGGTTGGCCTTGTCCAGCAGGGCTTGGGCCGCCGGTTCGTAGTTGAACGTGGCGCCGGCCACGGGGCGGGGCTGGGACAGCAGGCCGGAGTTGAAGATGCCTACGGCAACTACCTGGACGTTGTTCTCGAGGCACGCGGGGAGGACGTCGTCGAGGCCGTCGGGATCGATCAGGGAGTAGCGGCCGGCCAGCATGATCACGTCGATGTCGACCTCGCGGACGAACCGGGTCAGCATCGCGGACTGGTTCATCCCGGACCCGATCGCCCCGATGACGCCCTGGTCGCGCAACTCGATCAGCGTCGGGAAGGCCGTCGCGACGGCCTCATCGAAGTGATCGTCCGGGTCGTGCACGAAGACCACGTCGAGCCGGTCGGTGCCGATCCGTCGCAGCGAGTCCTCGATGCTCCGCAGTACGCCGTCCCGCGAGAAGTCCCAGCGCCTCCGCCGGGTCGTGTTGATGGCGAAACCCTCGTCGTCAACAGCCTCCGAATCAGCCGAGTAGATGATCCGGCCGACCTTGCTGGACAGCACGAACTCGTCCCGCGGCTTGCCCCGCAGCCCGACCCCGAGCCGTTCCTCGGCCAGACCGAGCCCGTAGTGCGGAGCGGTGTCGAAGTACCGCCACCCCTCGTCCCAGGCCGCGTTCACAGTGGCGGTGGCGTCGGTCTCGCTCACCTCGCCGAGCAGGTTCCCCATCGGTGCACCACCGAGCCCGACCCGCTGGCCCTCCGGAAAGAGCTTCATGACCGAGCCGCCGGAAGCCGCAGGTTCTGCATGCCGCCATCGACGGCAATCGCCGTACCCGTCGTAGAACCCGACAAAGGACTCGCCAGGTAGGCGATCGCGGCAGCGACCTCGTCGGCCGAGACCAGGCGGCCCATCGGCTGCCGTGCCTCCAGCGCCGCCCGCTCCGCCGCCGGGTCGTCGGCGACATCGAGCAACCGCCCCACCCAGGGCGTGTCCGCCGTACCAGGGTTCACGCAGTTCACCCGGATCCCTTCGCGCACGTGGTCCGCGGCCATCGCCATCGTCAGCGCGAGTACGGCGCCTTTGCTCGCCGAGTACAACGCTCGGTTCGGCAACCCCGCGGTGGCGGCGATCGAGCAGGTGTTCACGATCGCGGCGGCCGAAGACTTGCGCAGGTACGGCAGTGCGGCCCGGGTCACGCGCGCGATCCCGACCACGTTGACGTCGAGCACGCGGTGCCACTCGTCGTCGTCGTTCGCGGCGACCGTACCCTGCGCGCCGATGCCGGCGTTGTTCACCACGATGTCGATCCCGCCGAGCTTCAGCGCGGCCGCGGCGACCGCGTCCCGCACCGAGCCGTCGTCGGTGACGTCCGCGGCGATCCCGGTCAGCGGCTCGGCGACCTCCGGCTTGAGGTCGAACACCACCACCTGGGCGCCGCGGGACGCCAACAGCTGGGCGGCCGCGAGTCCGATCCCCGAGGCGCCCCCGGTGACTACGGCCTTCAGGCCGGCGAAATCCGTCACTTGCCGCTCTCCTTCGAATCAGTCAGGTCAGTCCAGATCTTGCCACTGGGGTACCGGAAGTCGGTCAGCGTCTCGACATCCATCTCGGCACCGAACCCGGGCTTCACCGGCGCCACGTAGTGCCCGTCCCGGATCACCACCGGGTCCAGGAAGTGCTCGTGCAGGTGGTCGACGTACTCGATTACGCGATTCTCGGCCGATCCGCTCACCGCGACGTAGTCGAACATCGACAGGTGCTGGACCAGCTCGCACAGCCCGACCCCGCCGGCGTGCGGGCAGACCGGTACGCCGAACTTCGCGGCCAGCAGCAGGATCGCGATGTTCTCGTTCACCCCGGCGACCCGGGCCGAGTCGAGTTGCAGGACCGACAGCGACCCGGCCTGCAGCAACTGCTTGAACACCACCCGGTTCTGCACGTGTTCACCGGTGGCCACCCGGATCGGCGCGATGGCGCGGGCGATCGTCGCGTGCCCGAGGATGTCGTCCGGGCTGGTCGGTTCTTCCACCCACCAGACGTCGTACGGCGCCAGGGCCTCGACCCACCGGATCGCCTCGGCCACGTCCCAGCGCTGGTTGGCGTCGATGGCGATCCGGATGTCCGGGCCGACCGCCTCGCGGGCCAGCCGCATCCGGCGGATGTCGTCGTCCAGGTTCGCGCCGACCTTGAGCTTGATCTGGGTGAAACCCTCCGCGACCGCCTCGTGACACAGCCGCACCAGCTTGGCGTCGTCGTACCCGAGCCAGCCGGGCGTCGTCGTGTACGCCGGGTAGCCGCGCTCGCGCAGCAACTCCTCCCGCTCGGGACGGCCGGGCTTCGCGGCCCGCAGGATCTCCAGCGCCTCCTCCGGCGTCAGCGCGTCGGTCAGGTAGCGGAAGTCGACCAGATCGACGATCTGCTCCGGCGTCAGGTCGGACAGCAGCTTCCACAGCGGTACGCCGGCCCGTTTGGCGGCCAGGTCCCACACCGCGTTGACGACCGCGCCGATCGCCATGTGCATGACGCCCTTCTCGGGGCCGAGCCAGCGCAGTTGCGAGTCGTGGACGAGCGACTTCCAGAAGCCACCGAGGTCGTTCAGCGTCGCGTCCAGGTCGAGACCGATGACGTGATCGCGGAGTGCCTCGATCGCCGCGGTCTGTACGTCGTTGCCGCGGCCGATCGTGAACGCGAAACCGTGCCCTTCCAGCCCGTCGCCGGCGTCGGTGCGCAGGATCAGGTACGCCGCGGAGTAGTCGGGGTCGGTGTTCATCGCGTCGGAGCCGTCCAGGTCCAGCGACGTGGGGAAGCGGACGTCGTACGTCTCTAACTCGGTGAATCGTGGCATCAGGACCCGATCTGCAGCTGTGGGCGGACTGTCGGAGGAATCCTATAGGATATGTGCCGATTTGGGCAGCGCTTAGCCGGACCTGCGCCACTCACCAACCGCCCATGAGCCCGGCGGTTCACGCTCGGCGCCTGCGCCTTCGGAGCGTTGATGAGTGGTGCAGGTCCGCCCGTTAGAGTCGGGTCCATGGCGGAGACCGGGACACTGCGGCTGGGGAGCCGTTCGTTCGGCGTGGGCGAGTTCGCCCTGATGGCGATCATCAACCGGACCCCGGACTCGTTCTTCGACCGGGGCACGACCTTCGCGACCGACGCGGCGTACGCGGCGATCGACCAGGCGGTCGCGGACGGTGCGGATCTGGTCGACATCGGCGGCGTCAAGGCCGGGTATGGCGAACCCGTCAGCGAGGACGAGGAACTGCGCCGGACCGTGGACTTCGTGGCCGGCATCCGGGACCGGCACCCCGACCTGGTGATCAGCGTCGACACGTACCGCAGCGCGGTCGCCCGCCGGGTGGCCGAGGCCGGGGCCGACCTCCTCAACGACACCTGGGCAGGCGCCGATCCCGACCTGGTCGCTGCCGCCGCCGAAGCCGGGACAGGGCTCGTCTGCAGCCACGTCGGTGGCCTCTCGCCGCGCACGGATCCCCACCGGATGGCGTACGACGATGTGGTCGCCGACGTCATCCGGACGACGAGCGGCCTCGCCGAGCGGGCAGTCGCGGCCGGGGTCCGGCCGGACGGGATCCTGATCGACCCGACCCACGACTTCGGCAAGAACACCCTGCAATCGCTTGAGCTGACCCGCCGTCTGGACGAGCTGGCCGCGACCGGCTGGCCCGTCCTGGTCGCGGTGTCGAACAAGGACTTCATCGGCGAGACCCTGGAGCTGCCGCCGGGGCAGCGCGGGAACGGGACATTGGCCGCGCTCAGCATTTCGGCCTGGCTCGGCGCCCGGGTGTTCCGGGTGCACGACGTACCGGCCGCTCGTCAGGCGCTCGATCTGATCGCCATACTGCGCGGCACTGCCCAGCCCGCCGGAACCCGAAGGAGCCTGGCCTGATGCGTCGTCTGGAAGAGCTCTCCGACCACGAGCTGGCCGCGGCCTACCAACAGGACGACCGGTCGGCGCCGCACCTGCGAGCCAACTTCGTCAGCAGCCTCGACGGTGCGGTCGAGATCGACGGCCAGTCCAAGGCTCTGTCCAGTGATTCCGACAGCCGGGTATTCAGCATGGTCCGGAGGCTGGCCGATGTGGTGCTGGTTGGAGCCGGCACCATCCGGGACGAGGGCTACAACCCGCTGCGGCTGGCCGCGCCCGCCCGGGAGTGGCGGACGGCGCAAGGACTGCCCGAGAACCCGACACTGGCGATCGTCTCGTCGCGGCTGGAGCTGAGCCCGGTGAACCCGGTCTTCCAGTCGGCGGTCCGGCCGGTCGTCGTCACGCACCACGCATCGCCTCCGGATCGCCGGGAGGCACTCGGTGAGGTGGCCGACCTGCTGGTTCTGGGCGAGGCCGAGGTCGATCTGAAGGCGCTGGTCGACGAGTTGGCGGCGCGGGGGATGCCGCAGATTCTGTGCGAGGGCGGACCGCACTTGCTCGGCGCACTGACCGAGGCCGACCTGGTCGACGAGCTGTGCCTCGCGCTCGCGCCGCTGCTGGCAGGGCCGGGCTCCGGCCGGATCACCGCGGGCGCTGCGACCACGCTCACCCGGCGCATGAAGCTCCAGACCACGCTCGCCGCCGAGGACGACTACCTCTTCTTCCGCTACGTCCGGGAGGCATAGCCGTGCCTGTGATCAGTGCCGCGGTCTGCCCCCACCCACCCCTCCTGGTCCCGGAGGTCGCGTCCGGCGCGGCCTATGAGCTGGACGAGCTCCGCACCGCTTGCGTCGCGGCGATCGACCAACTCGCCACGGCGACCAGCGTGGTGGTGGTCGGGGCCGCGACGGACCGCGCCGCATTCCCCGCCGACGCAGGTGGCTCGTTCGGGGCGTACGGCGCACCCGGCGTGCGGATCGGAGCCGGCGCGGCGGTGCTGCCGTTGTCGTTGGTCGTCGGCGGCTGGTTGCTCGAGCAGACGAAGGCTGCCCACCTCCCACGCACGTACCTCGCCGTGCCCGTCGGCGCGACTCCGACCGAGTGCCTGCGCCTCGGTCAAGAGCTTGCCGACGGCAATGACCAGGTCGGGCTGCTGGTGATGGGCGACGGCTCGGCGCGGCGCAGTGAGCATTCGCCCGTCCACCTCCACCCGCGAGCCGAGATCTTCGACACGACGGTCGCAACCGCCTTGCAGTACAGGGATCTCGACGTACTGCGTGCCCTCGACCCGGACCTCGCAGCCGAACTGCAGGCCGCCGGCCGCGCACCCTGGCAGGTACTCGCGGGCGCGCTCTCGGGCACCACCTTGGCGAGCGACCTGACGTACAACGCCGCGCCCTACGGCGTCGGCTACTTCGTCGCCAGCTTCACTTAGCGCCTAGCTGGTCCATGGATACTGTCCAGGTGACTGAGGAGCGCGCGGGGTACCGGCGGTCGGCGAAGTCGCCGCGGGGTGAGGCGCGGCGGCGGGAGCTGCTCGACAAGGTCGCGGATGAGGTCGGCGTCAACGGACTGGTCGACTTCTCGCTCCGCCGCGCCGCCCGCGCGGCCGGTACGACGCACAAGGTGCTGCTGTATCACTTCGACGGCCCGGAAGACCTGCTCACGCAGGCCGTGCTGCAGCTTCGCGAACGGCGGATCACCCGCAGCATGGAAGCGGCAACGCAAGGCCCGGCCGACCGCTCGCTCGCGGACCGGGTCCGGTCCATCTGGCCGGCGCTGATCGGCGAGGAATCGTGGGTGCTGGACCAGGCGATCGGCCTGGCGATGTACGACGCCGCACGGTACGCCGACCTGGCCCGAGAGGCCTCGAAGCAGTACCTCCCAGCGTTGCTCTCCCTTTGCCCGCAAGCCTGGCCGGAGGCGCGCAAACGTGAGGTCGCCGAGCTCATCCTGGCCACCCTCCGCGGCTTCCTGATCGAGTGGCGCACCAGCGGAGACGCCGCCGGCATCGAAGCCGGTTTCGCGGCGCTGGTCAGGGCGTTGGAGCGCGAGGAGTCCACCCCCCACTGAGCCGCCTCGAGCGGGTCGGCGTACGGCTATGGACAGTTCGCGAACCACGTGGTTCACTTCAAGTATGCGCGAAAAGGTGAGCTTCACCAGCGGCGGCGTCGAGTGCGCGGCGTGGCACTACCCAGGGTCGAACGGCGGCTGTGTAGTGATGGCCGGCGGATTCGGCGTGACGAAGGAACCGGGCACGGACCGGTTCGCAGAGCGGTTCGCGGCGGCCGGGTTCAGCGTGCTCGCCTTCGACTACCGCAACCTCGGCGAGAGTGGTGGCGAGCCGCGCCAGGTCGCCAGGATCGCCGATCAGTTGGCCGACTGGCGGGCCGCGATCGCAGCCGCGGCGACGCTTCCAGGGGTCGAACGGGTGGCCATCTGGTCGTTCTCGCTGCCTGGCGGCTACATCCTTCAGCTTGCCGCGGAGCATCCGGGCATCACGGCCGCGATCGCCCAGTCGGCCAATGTCGATGGGCCGGCCGTGAGCCGCCATGCGTCGCGCTATCAGACCCCGCTCGCGGCGCTGCGGCTGTTCGGGCGTTGCGTCGTCGACACGCTCGGCGGTCTCATCGGTCGTGCGCCGAGGTTGGTCGCCCTGGCCGGACCGCCCGGCACGGTTGCGCTGCTGAATACCCCGGACGCCCAGCAGACCAATGAGGCGCTCGACCCCGACCACCGCTACACCGACTGGCAACAAGCCGTCGCCGCGCGCTCGATCATCCCGGCCGCGCTCTACCGGCCCGCCAAGTACGCCGGCCAGGTCCGTTGTCCACTGCTCTTCGTCGTCTGTGACGACGATCAGTCAGCCCTCGCCGCGCCGGCCATCGCAGCCGCCGCCCAGTCCCCGAACTCCGAACTCGTCCGAGTCCCCGGCGGCCACTACGCCCCGTTCCTCGCCGCCCACGAGCAGGTCGTCGAAGCCGAGCTCGCCTTCCTCACCAAGCACGCGCTTTCTGGAGAGAAGCTGGCGCCCGGCGCCGATACCACCAGCTAAACGGGGACAGCCGCCCAGCGGGACGCGGTGTCGGCGAGGTCGTCCCGGCCTGCCGCCCGCAGCTGCTCGACCAGTTCGTCCCGAGCAGCTTGTACGACGGCCACCGCGTCCTCGGCGCTCTCATGGGGACCCGACCAGTTGCACACCGCGTCCCCGGCGTACCAGGAGCCCGACGACGACCGGCGTACGTGCGCTGCCGCCAGTCGTGCCGCGGGGAGGTCGGTGCCGGCCAGCTGGATGACGGCGTCGACCGCCACCACCTCAGCGGTCAGGTCGAGCAACGGCCGGAGCTCGACCGTGTCCGTGAGTACGAACTCGTACCCGGCCGGCGCCTGCTCGCCCAGCCACGCAAGGGCTTCGCGTGCGGTGTCGTGGAGGAGCTGCGCATTCGACGGATCGGCCAGCGTATGCACTCCGCACAGTCGAGTGTGCGTGGGCCGCAGCTCGTTCTGCCACAACCGCACCTGCAGCTCATCCCGCCCCGACAACCGTCGCCCGAGAATCCGCGCCAGCCCGACAACATCGAAGTTCAACTCATCCGGCGTCCGCTTCCGCCCGGGCTCGAACGCCGCACCGGGCCGCGTCCCCCGAGTCGTCCACGGACCCACATGCCACCGAGCCAGAGCCGCCATACCCGGCACCCTAAACGTCGTCACTGTCCGCAGTGGACTAGCTCACGGTTTTGGTCCATCGTTGAGCATCACACCGGTGGCCGGGGGGTCATCGGGCACGACACATCACGTGGGGGGAACCACTGTGAGTCGAACGACGACGACTCCGCCTGCCGGAAAACCGGACCAGGACAACGACGGGGACAAGCAGTTCGCCTGGCACCGGCACCCGGCTCTGATCGCGGCGATCCCCGCGGTCTTCACGCTGATCGGCGGCGTACTCGCGATCGTCCTCGGCCAGGCCGACGCGTTACCGGCCGCCATCAATCCGGCGCCGCCACCGACGACGGTCTCGGCGACGCAGACAATCACGGCCACGGCGACCAGCACGGTCACCGAGACCGTCACCGCGACGCCGACCACCGAGCCGGCGAGCCCGACCGGGACCGGGACCGGTTCGGTGTCGAACCCGCCGGCGCCGGGCGCCCTGGCGATCAGCATCCGGATCGGGACCGGCGGGAAGATCGGGCCGAACGAATGGCGCACAGGGTCCGCGCCGGGAGCGAACGCCGACGTGTTCGACGACACCGGGCGTCAGCTGAACCGTGGGTGCTATCCGACCTGGACACTCAAACGCGGGTCGGCGGTGATCCAGACAATCCGCGGCACCGCCTGCGAAGGCAACGGGTTCTCGATGTTCAACTTCCAACCAGAAGCACTCAAGACACCCGGCACCTACCACCTGACGGTCTCCGTCGTCACCGACGGTGGCGTCAAGGGCACCGCCACGCAGGACTTCACGGTGACGTGATCGGGCGGACTCGGCCGGATCGTAGGCTGGCTGGGTGACGTACACCCCGAGTCGCCTCGCGGACATCCTGGCCGAGTCGGTCACCTGGATGACTGTGCGTACGGCGGACTCGGTGCCCGGACCGGAGTGGGTGTCGTGTGCCGACCTGATCGCGGAGCAGCGAGCCGGCGGCGATCCGACGTACGACTGGCGTACGGCGGCAGCCGCCGACTACGCACGGGATTACGCGATCGATCCGCCTGTGCAGGTCGCGGCGATGTTCACGCTGATGTGGTACGTCCAGGTGCCCGCACTGGTCGCCGGAGTGAGTGCTGCGGCCACTGGAGTCTCGCCTGAGGTGTCGCCGGGCGCACTGGCGTTCCGGCGGCATCCGACCGCGCACTACCCGGCCGAGGTCGCTCTGCTGTCCAAAGAGGTCGTGCCACTGACCACAGCCGCCGAACAGCTCAGGGCTCACACCACTGCGTTCCTGAACTCGTACCGGCCCGCTGTGAAGTTCGGATCGCTCCAGCGCTTCGGTGCCGTCGACGACGAGGTGCGGGCCGCGATCCGGTTGCCCGACGAGGCGCCGTACACCGATCAGGCCGCCGCCGCGTTCGGGGTGTCACTGGAGGAGAAGCTGCGCACGTCCTGCTGCTACTTCTACGTGCTCCCGAACGTGAACGCTTGCACCACCTGCCCGCGCTTCCGCTGAATTTCGCTCAGAGCGGAAAGAGCGCTTTCCTGTCCTGATCCGGCCGGAAAGTGTCGGTGATGCCGGGAAGCATGGCGGGCATGATTCGACATGCGCTGCAGGCGTCACCGACGGGTAACCCCACGTCGGTTGTCCGTCCGCTGGTCCGGGGTTAGGTTCGCAGGCGTGACCGCGCCCGGTGGTTCTCCGGCGACGACCCCGATCGGCTCCCGGGCCGAGGCGGAGGGTTACGTCGCGATGGTCTGTTTCAAGCACGGTCCTCCCCGGCTGTACGGCGTCGAACTCGAATGGACCGTGCATCACGCGGAGGATCCGCACCGGCCCCTCGACGCCGACCGATTGAGCAAGGCCCTGGGCGTGCACGCGCCCGCGACCCTGGTGCGAGGCAGTCCGCAACTGCCACTCGGCCGGGGCGCTCTGGTCACTGTGGAGCCTGGTGGCCAGGTGGAGATCTCCGGCCCGGCGCTGGACTCGATTCCCCGGCTGATCGACGACACCGCCGCCGATGCGGCCGAACTGACGGCTCTCCTTCTCGATGCGGACCTGGTTCCGGGCGCGCACGGCCTGGACGCCTTCCGCACTCCCCGCCGCATCCTCACCGTCCCGCGCTACGCGGCGATGGAGCACGCTTTCCAGCGCCTCGGCCCGCACGGGCCGCGGATGATGTGCAGTACGGCGGGCCTGCAGATCTGCCTCGACGCCGGTGAGAAGGACGAGACCGCTCTGCGCTGGCGTGCACTGCACGATCTCGGTCCCACCTTGGTCGCCCTCTTCGCGAACTCGCGCCGCCGCGCCGGCGCCGACACCGGCTGGGCCTCGGCCCGGACCGAGGCGACCTTCGGCACCTGTGCACCCTTCACCGAGCCGCCACCACTCGACGGTGATCCCGCTGCCGCGTGGGCTCGGACGGCGATGGAAGCGCCGGTGCTGTGCTTACGCCGCGGCGACAGCTGGGACGCGCCCGACGGACTGACCTTCGGCGCCTGGGTGGACGGACAGCTGCCCGGCGACAGACCGACGTACGACGACTTGGACTACCACCTGTCCACGCTGTTCCCGCCGGTGCGGCCGCGCGGGTATCTCGAGGTGCGCTACCTCGACGCGCAGACCGGTGACGGGTGGATCGCGCCGACCCTGCTGCTCACCGCGCTGATGTCCGACCCCGCCGTGATCGACCAGGCGCTGGCCGCCGCCGAGCCCGCCGCCGGCCGCTGGTTCCCGGCGGCTCGCGAAGGACTGGACGACAAGTTGGTCCTGCAGGCGGCCCGCGACGTGGTCGATCTCGGCACCGAAGTGCTGGCCCGCACGGGCGCGGACTCCGAACTCACCGATGCGGTCGCAACCCGGCTGCAACGCATCGTCGACGACACCCACGGAAGGCGAGCTTCATGAATCACCAATTGTCCGAACTGTCTCCCGAGGGCTTGCGTACGTTCGTGGCGGAGCAGCTCGAGCGGTCGCGGGCGCGGACGGTGCAACTCACCGACGCGGTCGACACCGACGACCTGGTCAAGCAGCACTCCAAGCTGATGTCGCCGCTGGTCTGGGACTACGCGCACGTCGGCAACCAGGAAGAGCTCTGGCTGGTCCGCGACGTCGGCGGACGCGAGCCGCTGCGTCAGGACATCGACGAGTTGTACGACGCGTTCATGCACCCGCGCGCAGATCGGCCGGCACTGCCGCTGCTCGGTCCGGCCGAGACGCGGTCCTATGTGACCGAGGTGCGGGACAAGGTCATGGATGTCTTGGACCAGGTGAAGTTCGACGGCGGGCGCGAGTTGGTGGACAACGCCTTCGCGTTCGGGATGATCACGCAGCACGAGCAGCAGCACGACGAGACGATGCTGGCGACACACCAACTGCGCGTCGGTGCGCCGGTGCTCGACGCGCCGCCGCCACCTTCCGGTCGCAAGCTGTCCGCCGCGGAGGTGCTGGTGCCCGGCGGGGTCTTCGAGATGGGTACGTCGATCGAGCCGTGGGCGCTGGACAACGAGCGGCCGGCGCACGCCGTCCGGGTGGCGCCGTACGTGATCGACACCGCGCCGGTGACCAACGGGGGCTACCTCGCGTTCGTGCTCGCCGGTGGGTACGACGATCCGCAGTGGTGGTCCGAGGCCGGGTGGGCGCATGTGCGCAAGGCGTCGCTGGTCGCGCCGCGGTTCTGGGAGCTCGCCGACGGTGAGTGGTGGCGGCTGCGATTCGGGCATCGGGAGCGGTTGCCGCTCGACGAGCCGGTGATGCACGTCTGTTTCTACGAGGCCGAGGCGTACGCGCGCTGGGCCGGGAAGCGGCTGCCGACCGAGGAGGAGTGGGAGTTCGCGGCGCGGTTCGATCCGTCGACCGGACGGACCCGGCGCTTCCCGTGGGGTGACGAGAGCCCGGGGCCGCAGCACGCGAACCTCGGCCAGCGCCATCTCGCTCCGGCACCGGTCGGGGCGTACCCAGCCGGTGCGTCACCACTCGGCGTCGAGCAGCTGATCGGTGACGTCTGGGAGTGGACGTCGAGCGACTTCCGGCCGTACCCGGGGTTCCGCGCCTGGCCGTACGACGAGTATTCGCTGGTCTTCTTCGGGCCCGACTACAAGATCCTCCGCGGCGGTTCCTTCGGCACCGACGAGGTCGTTGCCCGAGGCACCTTCCGGAACTGGGACTACCCGATCCGCCGGCAGATCTTCGCCGGCTTCCGCTGCGCCCGCGACCCGCGCCCCGAGGAGCTGCACGCCTGATGTGCCGTCATCTTGCCTACCTCGGCCCGCCGGTGACACTGGCCTCCCTGGTGCTCGAGCCTGAGCACTCGCTGTTCGAACAGAGTTGGGCACCCGCGGACATGCGCGGCGGCGGCACGGTCAACGCCGACGGCTTCGGCCTCGGCTGGTTCCCCGAGGGTGACACCGCCGTCTACGGAGGGCCGGTCCGGTACCGGCGGAGCGTGCCTATCTGGACCGACGAGAACCTCCCAGGGCTGGCCGCCTCGATCCGATCCGGCGCCGTCATCGCTGCCGTCCGGAACGGGACAGTCGGAATGCCGTACGGGCAGGCGGCGGTCGCGCCGTTCATGGTCGGGAACTGGTTGTTCAGCCACAACGGACGGATCGCCGGCTGGCCGGAGTCGACGCAGAAGCTGGCCGAGCGACTTCCCGTCGCCGACCTGCTCCAGCTCGACGCTCCGGTGGACTCAGCGCTGCTCTGGGCCCTCATCGCCGACCGCCTGTCCGACGGGATCCCGCCGGCCGACGCGGTGGCGGCCGTTGTACAGGAGGTGGAATCAGTGGCACCCGGCTCCCGGCTGAACGTGCTGCTGACCGACGGCGAGCAACTCGTCGCCACCTCCTGGACCCATTCCCTCACAGTCCACCGGACCCCCGACTCGGTCACCGTCAGCTCGGAACCCTTCGGCCCCGGCACCTGGACCCCCGTCCCCGACCACTCGCTCCTAGTGGCCACCGCCACCACCCTCCACATCACCCCGATGGAAGGACCAGAGTGACCCTCATCGACGTACATCTGACTCCGGACTATGCGGCTCGTGCTTTGCGGGACGATGTCCGGGCGGGGTTGACTGCGAGCCCGAAGTGGCTGCCGCCGAAGTGGTTCTACGACGCTCGCGGGAGTGAGCTCTTCGAGGAGATCACGCGGTTGCCGGAGTATTACCCGACCCGGGCCGAGCGGGAGATCCTGCGGGCGCGGGCCGGTGAGATCGCGGCCATCACCAAGGCGCACACGCTGGTCGAGCTCGGGTCCGGGTCGTCGGAGAAGACCCGGTTGCTGCTGGACGGGTTGCGTGACCGCGGCACGCTGACGACGTTCGTACCGCTGGATGTTTCGGAGTCGGCGCTGCGGGACGCGGCTGATGCCATCAACGCCGACTACCCGGCGCTCGGCGTACACGGCGTGGTCGGCGACTTCACCGCTCACCTCGACAAGCTTCCCGGGGATCCGCCGCGCATCGTCGCGTTCCTCGGCGGGACGATCGGCAACCTTCTGCCGGCTGAGCGGGAGACCTTCTACTCGTCGATCCGCGAGGTTCTCGAGCCGGGGGAGTGGCTGCTTCTCGGGACCGACCTGGTCAAGGATCCGGCCACCCTCGTCGCGGCGTACGACGACAGCGCGGGCGTCACCGCGGAGTTCAACCGGAACGTGCTGCGGGTGATCAACCGGCAGCTGGGCGCGGACTTCGACGTGGAGGCGTTCAGCCACGTGGCCATCTGGGACGCCGAGAACGAGTGGATCGAGATGCGGCTACGGGCCGACCGGGCGATGCGCGTGCTGATCCCGGAGGTCCACCTCGAGGTCGAGTTCGCCGCGGGCGAGGATCTGCACACCGAGGTCTCCGCCAAGTTCCACCGCCACGGTGTGGCGGCAGAACTGGACAAAGCGGGCTTCACGTCGGCCGCGTGGTGGACCGATTCGGAAGCCCGCTTCGCCCTGTCACTCTGGCAAGCCGTCTGACCCTCAGCCGGCCGACTTGATCAGACCGTTGATCTTGTCGATGTACGCCGGGAGATCGGAGACCGGCTTCTTGCCGCTCAGGATCGGCTGGTAGTTCGCGGTGGTCAGGTCACCGACCTGCTGCGCCCACTGCGTCGTGAACCGCACGCCGACCGTCTTCTCCGCGGCCAGATCGGCCTTGACCGTGTCGACGACCGTCGTCTGCTGCGCCTTCGTCAACGCGTCGAAGTAGCTCGCCTGCGCCGGGGTGTAGGCAGGCGGCGCGACCGGCGAGGCCGGCAGGACGGCGTCCCACACCTTGGTGTTCAGGTACTCGAGCACCTTGAACGTCGCGTCCTGGTTCTTCGTGTACTGCGGGGTGCAGATGCCGACCGAGTCGTACAGGGTCGTCGGGGTGTCGACCTGCGGGAACGGAGCGAAGCCGTACTTCACCTTCGGCTTGTCGGTCTGGAACCCGGCGGCCAGCCACTGCCCGCCGAACATCATCGGTACCTTGCCCGCGGAGAACAGCGACTGCACGTTCGCGGCGTCGTACCCGGGCGGGGAGACCGAGCCGCTCTTGATCGCGTCGACCAGCTTCTGCACACCCTCGGTGTACTTGGCGTCGGCCTCGGCCTTGGTCGGGTGGTTCACGTTGTCGGTGAACGGTGCGCCCCCGGCTGAGACGGAGTACATGCTCATCGTGAACGGGCCGTCGCCGGAGGTGAGCTGGTCGGCGACCAGGCCGTACTTCGCGCCGTTCTTGTTCGCCAGCTTCGCGGCCGCGGCGTACATCTCGTCCCAGGTCCAGCCGGCCTTCGGGACCGCCAGTCCGGCCGCGGTGAAGGCGTCCTCGTTGTACCAGACGCCGTACGTGTTCATCAGCGACGGCAGGCCGCCCATCTGACCGTCGGCCGTCTTCCAGTTCTCGATCGCGGAGCCGACGAACTTGTCGGCCTTGAAGTCGCCGTCGCCGTCCTTGATCTTGCTGCTCCAGTCGACCAGCAGCCCCTGCGAGGTGTACTGCTGCTCGGTGTCGTTGCCGCACCAGAACAGGTCGGGCAGCTTCTTCGCCTGGGTCAGCGAGGCGAGCTTGTCACCGAAGTTGCCGGCCGGGGTGTCGAGCAGCTGGACGGTGATGTTGTCGTCCTTGAAGTCGGCCAAGGCCTTCTTGATCGCGGCGTTGGTCTGGGCCGACTCCCAGGTCATCACAGTCACGGTGACCGGGCCGTCATTCGACCCGCCGCCGCCGGAGTCCGAGCCGCTGCAGGCCGTTGCCGTCAGCAACCCGGCACAGGCCAACGTTGTAACTAAGAAGGTGCGTTTCACAGGAGAATCCCCTCTATTTCTGGGTCGTGCTGCCGAGCGAGCCGAGGCCCTGGATGAAGTAGCGCTGCGCGGCGAAGAAGACGATCAGCGGCGGCAGCATGTAGAGCAGGTTGGTGGCCATGTAGTAGCTCCAGTCCGGCGTCTTGCCGGCGAACGGTGAGATGAACGACGCCATGCCCACCGACAGCGGCCACTTGCCGGACGAGTACAGGTAGACCAGCGGGTTCAGGTAGTCGTTCCACGACGCCTGGAACGCGAGGATCGCCATCGTCAGCCAGGCGGGCCGGGTCAGCGGCAGCATGACGCTGACGAAGATCCGCAAGTGCCCGGCACCGTCGATCTTGGCGGCCTCGTCGATCGAGTACGGGATCGCGAGGAAGTACTGCCGGGCCAGGAAGATGAACAGCGGATTCCCGCCGAGGAAGGCCGGCACGATCAGCGGCAGCCAGGTGTCGTACCAGCCGATGCTCTTGTACAGCTGGAACAACGGGATCAGCCCGATCACACCCGGCAGCAGCATGCTGCCGACGAACAGGTAGAACCACACCTTCCGGCCGGGGAACCGCAACCGGGCCAGTGCGTAGCCGGCCATCATCGCGGTCATCACCCCGCCGAGCACGCTGAGCGCGGTGATGATGATCGAGTTCAGCAGCAGCCGGGGGAAGTGGATCGCCTTCGGCCCCTCGATGAAGTTGCTCCACTTCCACTCGTGCGGCAGCAGCTTCGGGGGGATGTCGAACACCGCGGTCTGGCTCTTCAGGCCGATCGTGATCATCCACAGCAGCGGCACGACCATCACCGCGCAGATGAACAGCGCGACGACGTACCAGGCCGTCGTACCGATCAGGCGTGGGCTCTTGTTCGCGGGTGGCGGCGTTGTCGTCGGTTCGGTGCCGACCGTCAGCGGGGTCGCTTCGGCGATTTCAGTCGGGAGTGTTGTCACTGTACGTCCAGAGCGAGGAGAACTTCGCGGTCAGGGCGATCACGGCGATGATGATCACGAACAGCACCCAGACCTGCGCGGACGCGTAGCCCAGCTGCGGGATCTGGCCCAGGTTGGGGAAGCCGTTCTTGTAGATCGACAACATCAGCACGTTGGTGCTGAACCCTGGCCCGCCGTTGGTCAGGATCTTCGGCTGGTTGAACGTCTGCAACGCGGCGGTCGTCTGCAGGATCACCTGCAGCAACATGATCGGGCTGATCATCGGCATCGTGATCCGGAGGAACACCGACCACGGCCCGGCGCCGTCGACCTTGGCCGCCTCGTACAACTCGGTCGGCACCGACTGCAGCGCGGCCAGGAAGATGATCATCGTGCCACCGACGCCCCACAGCATCACCAGGACGACGGCCGGCATCGACATCTTCGGGCTCTGCAACCAGAGACTCGTCGGCAGGCCCAACCGGTCCAGGACCGTGTTCAGCAGCCCGACCTGCGGGTCGAGGATGAACTTCCACAACGTGATCGTCGCGACCGCCGGGAGTACGACGGGCAGGTACGACAACGTCCGTACGATGCGAACGCCGGCGAACCGCTGGTTGCAGAACATCGCCAGCGCCAGCCCGATGATCAGCGACAACGGCACGTAGAGGACCACCAGGTACCCCGTCGCGCGCAGCGCCGGCCAGAACGCCGGATCGACGGTGAACAACCGCCGGAAGTTGCCCAGGCCAACGAACACCGGGTCGACCAGGCCGTTGTACTTGGTCAGCGAGAGGTAGAACGACCGGATCAGCGGATACGCCACGAAGACGGTGAACCCGATGATCCCCGGGGCGATGAACAGGTACGCCGCCTTGGTGTCGGAACCGGCGTTCCGGCTCATGCCGCCGCGGTTCCGGCCGAGTTTGCGGGACCGCGGACTCGCGGTGTGGCCGGGAGACGCTCTACCCACGCTTCCCTCGCTCCGCTCTGGAAGAACTCACCCTGCCTCCTGGACGGTAACGTTTCCAACGATTTACTGTTGGGTGACGATGCCGTGTCGTGAAAAGGAAGTCAACCCCGTGTCCGAAACGTTTCCAAACAGGCCGGAGGCCCCCCGGCCGACGATGATCGACGTCGCCCGGCGGGCCGGCGTCGGGCTGGGCACGGTGTCCCGGGTGGTCAACGGCGGGCACGGTGTCCGGGACGAGACCGCCCAGCGGGTCCGGACCGCGATCGAGCAGCTCGGGTTCCAGCGCAACGAGGTCGCCCGCGCGCTCCGGCCGGGAAAGAAGTCGTCGAGTCTGGCGCTCGTACTCGGCGACCTGACCAACCCGTTCTACGCGACCATCGCGAAGGCGTCGCTCGAGGTCGCCGGGCAGTCCGGGTTCGCCGTCGTACTCGGCAGTGTGGACGAGGACCCGGAGGGCGAGAAGCGGGCGATCCAGGAGCTCGTCAGCCGGCAGGTCGCTGGGCTGATGATCGTGCCGGACCAGGGGGACCACTCGTTCCTGGTGGGCGCCGGCGTACCCGTGGTGTTCGTGGACCGGCCGGCCACCGGGATCGAAGCGGACATCGTGATGGTCGACAACGAGGGCGGCGGCCGGCTCGCCACCGAACACCTGCTGGAGCAGGGACATGAGCGCATCGCGATCCTGATGGCGCCGTCGTACTACACCACCGGGCGACGGCTGCGCGGGTACCGGCGAGCGCATCGGGCTGCCGGGATCGACGTCGACGAAGCGCTCGTCGTTCAGCTGCCCGAGGGCAACGCCGAGGCCGCGGCCAAGGCGACCCGCGAGGTGATGCTGCGGCCCGATCCGCCGACCGCGATCTTTGCCTCGACCAACTTTCTCACCGAGGGTGTGCTGCGGGCGTTGCGTGAGCTCGCCCAGGAGCCCGCCGTGGTGGGGTTCGACGACTTCCGGCTGGCCGACATGCTGCCGACGCCGGTCACGGTCGTTGCCTCCGACATCGCCGAGCTCGGTCGCAGCGCGGCGCGGCTGCTGCTCGATCGCGCGTCGGGTGCGGACACGCGTCCGCCGCAGCGGATCGTGCTGCCGTGCGCACTGATTCAGCGTGGCTCCGGCGAGCGTTCGCCGGATTCTGCCGCGAAGAGAATGGCTCGATGAGTCTGCCCGGCGCTGGCTAGGGTCGGTCCATGTATTACGAGTCCTTCGGCTCCGGCCGGCCGATCATCTTCCTGCCGGGCTGGGGTGGCGCCAACGGCGAAGGTCGCGACGTGCACGAGCCCGTGTTCGAGAGCCGTCCCGGGTGGCGGCGGATCTACGTCGATCCACCGGGCACCGGCAGGTCGCCGGCGGATCCGTCGATCACGGACCAGGACGGCATGCTCGCGGCGATCGTCACGCTGGTCGACGAGCTGGTCGGCGACGAGCGGTTCGCCCTGGCCGGTACGTCGGCCGGCGGTCTGCATGCCCGCGGCATCATCAAGCGCGACCCGACCCGCGTCCTCGGTCTGCTGCTCCGCGTGCCCGGCGTCGTGGTCGATCGCACCCAACGAACGTTGCCGTCCGGCGAGCACTTCGTCGAGACACCGGAGTGGCACGAGAAGCAGCGCCGGTACTACGACGTCGCCGAGCAGCAGGCCGATCTGGCCTTTCTCGGGCGGATCCAAGGCAACGTGTCCACCTACGCACTACGCGAGGACCCGGCCACCCGCTTCGAGGGGCCGACGCTCATCGTGACCGGTCGCGAGGACACGATGACCGGGTACGCCGACGCGTGGTCCGTTCTCGACGATTACCCGCGCGCGACGTACGTCGTACTGGATCTGGAAGGCCATGACCTGCCGGTCGAGTCCCATGCCGTGTACCGCGCGCTGGTGGCGGACTGGCTGGACAGGGTCGAGCACCCGGACGCGTGAGGGGCGGAACGCGCGTCCGGGTGCTCGTCATTACGGGGTTGGTCCTGCGTGTTCTGGTCCTGTGTGTTCTGGTCAGAAGTTCGGCCAGGCCCAGCCGAGGTAGCTGGAGAAGTACGGGAGCTTGGCCAGGCCGATCTTGCCGTTGACGCTGGTGGCCCAGAAGTAGCCGTCGCCGCGGGCCACGCCGACGTGGCCGTAGGGGGCGGCGAGATCCCAGAAGACCAGGGCGCCCTTCGGCGGGTTCAGGTCGCCGCGGTGTGCGACGCCACGGGCGACGGCGTCGTTCCAGTCCGCCTTGGCCGAGGCCCAGATGGCCGTCTTGCCGTACGAGTTCTCGGCGGCCATTTCGCAGTACCCCTGGAAGGCCGTTGACCCGTTGCGGGCGGCGTACCAGGCGATCGCTTTGTCAGCGCGGGGGTTGCTGGCGCACAGCGGTGCGACCAGGCCGGAGCTGCCGGTGTTGACGTAGGCATCGGAGATGAAGCCCTTGCCGGGGACGTGGTCCCAGACCAGGCTGCGGCCGAACTTGCCGGTGACCGGCTCGCCATAGAGCTGGCATTCGATCTCGACCGATCCGTTCGGCTGGGTGCCGACCGAGTTGAAGCTGGTCGCGTTGCCGGACCGGATCGTGACGCCGAGGCCGCTGTCGGTGACGACCGTGCCGGTCGCGGCGCTGGCCGGGAGGGCGCCGGTGGTCAGGACCGCGGCGCCGCCGAGCAGGGCGGTCGCGGCGATCCGGGCGGTGATGCGCAAGAGGGCGGTACGCATGTCGTTTGTCCTTTTCGCTCGGGGAGTGGCGAACTGGCACTGACTTACAGAGAATCAGAGGGTTACGGTGTTGTCGCAGTGGGCAACGATCGACCGGGGAGTCCCCAGGGAGTGCACTGTGAGGCCTGCGCAGGCTCGCTTCGTGATCGGTTCCCGGATGCGCGAGCTCCGGGAAGCGTTCGGCGTGCCGCTCAGCCGCGCAGCCGCGGAGTCCGGCTGGGACAAAGGCCACCTGTCCCGGGTCGAGCGCGGCCACACCAAGCCCAGCCGCGAGCTGATCGAGTGGTACGACGCGTCGTTCGGAGCCGGACAGGCCCTGGTCAACCAGTTAATGGAGCTGGACGCCGCCGTACGAGCCGGGCGCGACATGTCTCAGCGCGACATCCGCCGGCACGTGCAGCCGGTGCTGCTCGGCGGATCCGTACCGGTCGACCACCACCCGGAAGACCGCGCCGAACTCGTCGGCGAGACCATCCCCGACGGGACCCGAGTCTGCCGGGACCAGTCCTTCGTGAAGACCTGGGAGATCCGCAACAGCGGCGAACGCCCCTGGCGCGACCGCTGGCTAACCCGCCAAGGCGCCCCCGGCACTCCCGGCTGGCTGCGTTCCCCGCCGAGGGAACGCCTGCCGGATTCCGAGCCAGGCGACACGGTGACGGTGGCGATGTCATTGCAGGCCCCCTCCCAGGTAGGCGCCTCCACCGCCTACTTCAAAATCACCGACGACGCCGGCCGCCTGTACTACCCCGGCCTGGAATCACCCCCCATGTACTGCACAATCTTCACCGTCTACGAGCTCTGAACCTGTCGCCGGCTTCCGGGGCCGTGAACAGGAACTGGTTGGCTTGAACAAGAAATAACCTGTTCAAGCCCACCGCCCCACCGGCCCACCCCCCACACCCGGCGGGCCGGACGCGGCCCAGGGATCACCCCGCCGGCGAGGTGCTCGAGCCTCCCAGCGCCGGCGAGGTCCTCGGGGATCATGCTGGCGTTCCGGCGGCTCGGCGGATGCGGTCCGCGGTGACCTGCGGCTGATCGAGGTCGGCCCAACTGATGCGGATCACGCGATAGCCGCACGCCCGGAGCCGATCCTCGCGCCACTTCTCCGCCAGTACGGCGCCGCCCGCATCCTCGCCGTACTTCACCGCGCCATCGAACTCGACAATCAACCGACCGCACAGCAGAAAGTCGACCCGGCCGATCAGCCGCCCGCCCTCATCGCGAATCTCGGCCTGCAATATGGGCGCCGGCAAGCCGTGGTTCGCCATCAGCACCCGCAGTCGCGACTCCCCGACCGACTCACTCAACCCGTCGGCGAAGCGTGCCGCCGCCCGTGCCGCTGGTGAGCCACTCCAGTACGCATGCCGATCCGCCATCGCCGCCAACGCCTCCACCGAGACCAGCCGCTGGTGAAGAGCAGCATCCCCGAGCACAACTCCCACCTCGTACGACGACGCGCACGCGGTCTCGGTGATGGCACGAGCAGGCGTGACGACGCGCAAACCGTCGACCACGGTGATCTCACCAGGGTCGAACCGTGATCGGTGCACCTCCGCAACGGCGTCCGAGCGCGTCCGCCCGAGCGGCTTGGTCAGGTGGACCTTGGTGAGATCAAGACCCCAGGTCGGTAGCCCGTGCAGCAGTACGGCGGACTGATGACTGACGACCACACCAGCGCCCATCCGGTCGACGACGGCGCGAGTCCTCAGCAGGTGCAATCGTCTCGCCCTGTCCCACGAAGGCTCGTCGGCCGGCCAAGTCGCCGGTTCGACGTACACGTCACGGGACAGGCGCGACCATTGCCCGGCTCGCAGTCGCCGCCGAAGCTCGCTGTCGCTGTAGCCCGACTCGACCGCGTCCGCCCGGGTGAACCAGCCACGCCGGGCAGCGGTGAACACACTCAACTTCGGGTTCATACCAGCAACATGCCGTCGTTCCAGCCGTCGAACGCGCCCCGATTTCCCACCTGTGGACAACCACATCCCGGGACAGTGCACCCCATCTGGTGGCCTTGAACAAGCAATTACCTGTTCAAGCCCCCCGCAACCTGTCCAAGCCCCCGACAACTGTCCGCGGCACCGGCGGCTGCGCGGCGTGGGGTTAGCTGTTGCGGAGGGTGGATTCGGCGTCCAGTTCGGCGTCTATTTCGGCCTTGCGTTTGATCCAGCGTTCGCTGAGGCCCTTGACCTCTCCGCCGATGAAGTCGATGAAGCCGAGGGAGACGCGGATGCGGCGGTGGGCGGGGGTGCCCTCGCCCGAGGCGTCGAGGACCCGGCGCAGCGACTCGGCCCAGCGGACGAGAGCTTGGTCCTCGCTCATCATCGTCTGGTACCAGGCGTCGTCCTGAACGACGTACACATCGCGACGAGTGCCCGGCTCGCGCTCCCGGGTGGCCAGGCGCAGTTGCAGCAGGTAATTGACCGCACCGGAGACCGCTGCCGGACTCGCCTGCAGTTGGTCGGACAGCTCGGCGGCGGTCATCCGCCCGTCCACGCTGGACAGGATGGCGGCGAACACGCGGCCGGCCATCCGCGGCCAGCCCGTCTCGGCCAGCAGGTTGCCGAACTGCTCGGTGTACCGCCGGACGGCATCGTCGTCTCGCTGTGCACTCACCGCCCCATCATCTCCTCTAGGTCACTCGAATACCTGACACATGAACGACGTGTTAGAAAGATTCACAATCTTCTGAATGAAGTGTACGTTATGAATCATGACATCAGCCATCGTGGTCTCTGGACTGCACAAGTCGTACGGGAGTACGCACGCCCTCGACGGTCTCGACCTGGACGTCGCGACCGGTGAGGTGCACGGCTTCCTCGGGCCGAACGGCGCCGGGAAGTCCACCACCATCCGAGTGCTGCTGGGGCTGCTGCGGGGTGACGCCGGCGATGTCTCGCTGCTCGGTGGCGACCCGTGGCACGACGCGGCGAAGCTGCACCGGCGGCTCGCCTACGTTCCCGGCGACGTGAACCTGTGGCCGAACCTGACCGGCGGCGAGGTGATCGACCTGCTCGGTCGGCTCCGCGGCGGGCTGGACGAGAAGAAGCGCGACGACCTGCTCCGCCGCTTCGACCTCGACCCGACCAAGAAGGGCCGCACATACTCGAAGGGCAACCGGCAGAAGGTCGCCCTGGTCGCGGCGCTGGCCTCGGATGTCGAGCTGCTGATCCTGGACGAGCCGACGTCCGGCCTGGACCCGCTGATGGAAGAGGTGTTCCGGCAGGTCATCGAGGAAGACCGTCAGCGCGACCGCACCGTGCTGCTGTCGAGCCACATCCTTTCCGAGGTCGAGGCACTGTGTGACCGGATCAGCATCATCCGCCGCGGCAAGGTGGTCGAGACCGGCACGCTGTCCGACCTGCGCCACCTCACGCGTACGTCGATCCACGCCGAGCTGGCCGCCTCCCCGAACGGGCTGGCCCAGCTCCCCGGCGTCCACGACCTCGATGTCGAGGGCCACCGAGTCCGCTGCGAGGTGGACACGGCCCAGCTGGACGCGGTGATGCGGCAGCTGTCCGCGAGCGGGATCAAGAGTCTGGTAGCCCAGCCGCCGACGCTGGAGGAGCTGTTCCTGCGGCACTACGAGGACGACACCACCGAGCCAGTGGCGGCGGCGCGATGAACGACTTCGTCGGTACCGGGACCCTGGTGCGGCTCGCGCTGCGCCGGGACCGGGTTCTGATCCCGGTGTGGATCGTGGTGTTCGTGATGATGGCGGCCGGGTCGGCGAAGGCGTCGATCGACCTCTATCCGGACGTGCAGTCCCGGGTCGAAGCCGCGCGTACGTCGAACGCGTCGCCCGCACTGGTCTCGCTGTACGGCCGGATCTTCGACGAGACCTCGCTCGGGGAGCTCTCGTTGTTCAAGCTCACCGCGTTCGGTGCACTGCTCGTCGGACTGCTGGCCGCGATGCTCGTAGTCCGGCACACCCGGAGCGAGGAGGAGTCCGGCCGCCTGGAGCTGCTCAGCGCCGGAGTGGTCGGCCGGTACGCCGCTCTGACCGCTGCACTCATCGTGTCGTCGGGGACTGTCGTGCTGCTCGGCCTTTTGACAGCACTGTCGCTGATCGGGACCGGACTGCCTGCTTCGGGTTCGTTCGCCTTCGGATTGATGTGGGCAGCGGCCGGACTGTCCTTCGCGGGCGTCGGTGCGGTGACAGCACAGCTCACTGAGGGTGCTCGAGCCGCGAACGGGTTCACTGCGATTGTGCTGGGCGTTTCGTACGTCCTGCGTGCGATCGGAGACTCATCGTCGGACGGGGGCTCGCAGTGGGTGTCATGGCTGTCGCCGATCGGGTGGTCTCAGCAGATGCGCGCGTACGCCGGTAACCGGTTCGTCGTCGTGTTGGTACCGCTGGCGTTCCTGGCTCTGATGGTCGCCGGTGCGATGGCGCTGATCCGGCGGCGTGACGTCGGCGCCGGTCTGGTGCGGCCGCGCCCGGGGCCGGCCAGGGCGTCCTCATCACTGCGGTCGCCGCTCGCACTGGCCTGGCGACTGCACCGAGGATCGTTCTACGGCTGGGTTTTCGGGTTCCTCCTGCTCGGTCTGCTGGTCGGCAACATCGCCAGCAACGTGGACGGGTTCGTCACCAGCGACAGCGCTCGCGAGATGGTGCAGAAGATGGGCGGTGTGGAGGGCATCACCGACGCGTTCCTGGCGACGGAGATGGGAGTGATGGGCCTGCTCGCGTCGGCCTTCGGCATCCAGGCGGCACTCCGGCTCCGCTCCGAGGAGACTGCGCTACGGGCCGAGCCGCTGCTGGCCACCGACGTCACTCGGGCCCGCTGGTTGGGTAGTCACGTTCTGATGGCGCTGTTCGGTACCACTGCGCTGATTCTGGTGGCCGGACTGGGCTCTGGGATCTCCAGTGGTGCTTCGCTGGGCAACATGGGGCGCCAGGTCCCACGGATGCTGGCCGCGGCCGCCGTACAGCTGCCTGCGATCTGGCTGGTCACCGCACTGGTCGTCGTTCTGTTCGGCTTCGCGCCCAAGCTGGTCACCGGTGGCTGGGTCCTGTACGGCGTGTTCCTGCTGATCGGCCAGTTCGGCGAGGTCTTCAACCTGCCGCAGTCGGTCATCAACCTCAGCCCGTACGGCCATACGCCCCGGCTCCCCGGCGGCGACTTCTCGGCGGCCCCGGTCCTCTGGCTGACCGCCATCGCCGCCGCCCTCACGCTGGCCGGCTTCACCACCTTCCGCCGCCGAGACATCGGCTGACCCAAACCGCGCTGGCCTGAGGGGTCCAGCGCAAGGCCCGCCCGGCACCTCACCGGGCGGGCCTGTTTAGGATCGCTGGGTGTTGAGTGAGCGACTTGCTGGGTTCTGGACCGAGCGGCATCTGTGTGTGCTGAGTACGGTGCGCGCGGATGGGACTGTGCATGCGACGCCGGTGGGCGCCACGCTGGATGTGGAGGCGGGCATTGCGCGAGTGATCTGCTCCGGGACGTCGCACAAGGCGCGGACGGTCCGGAAGGCAGGTCCGGAGGGGGCCGCGGTCGCTGTGACCCAGGTGGACGGGCGGCGGTGGAGCACGCTCGAGGGGCGTGCGGTGGTGAGCGACGACCCGGTGCGCGTCGAGGAGGCGGTACGCCGGTACGCGAAGAGGTACCGCGAGCCGCGCGAGAACCCACGCCGCGTAGTCATCGAGATCGCCGTGACCAAGGTGCTCGGCAATGCCGGCTGAGATCGTGACTGTGGTCGGGGTCGGCGCGGACGGCTGGGATGGCCTGTCTCCTTCTGCGCAGGCAGCGGTGCAAGCAGCCGAGGTGTTGATGGGGAGTGCTCGTCAGCTCGAACTGGTGCCTGATGTCGGCGCGGATCGGGTGGCGTGGCCCTCGAAGTTGTCCGCGGCCCTGCCCGGACTGCTTTCGGAGTACTCCGGCCGACGTGTCTGTGTGCTGGCCAGTGGTGACCCGACGTTCCACGGCATCGGTACGACGCTGACGCGGTTGCTGGGCGCTGACGCCGTACGCGTCATCCCGCAGCCGTCGAGCGTGTCCCTGGCCTGTGCTCGGCTCGGGTGGCCGCAGGACCAGGTCCAGGTAGTGAGTCTGGTCGGCCATCCGGTCGAGCTGGTCCACCCGCATATCCAGCCAGGTAGACGGCTGCTGATCCTCAGTTGGGGCGCTCACACACCTGACGAGGTCGCCACACTCCTGACCGAACGCGGCTACGGCTCCAGCGAACTTACCGTCCTTGAACAGCTCGGCGGACCCTTGGAGCGCGTGCGGACCACCCGAGCTGCTGAGTGGTCGCATGACGTCGCTGCGCTCAACGTGATCGGTGTGCTCTGCGAGGCGGAGCCGGATGCTGCCCTGCTACCCACAGCGCCAGGTCTGCCGGACGACGCCTATGAGAGTGACGGACAGCTGACAAAGCGCGAGGTGCGGGCAGTGACGCTGTCCCGCCTGGCACCCGTGCCGGGGCAGTTGCTGTGGGACGTCGGCGGCGGCGCGGGCAGTATCGCGATCGAATGGTCGCGCCATCACCCAACCTGCCGGGCGATAGCGATCGAACGCGACCCGGACCGCGCGAAGCGGCTGGAACGGAACGCGGCCTCGCTCGGAGTCTCGGTCGACGTGGTCCATGGTGCGGCCCCGGCGGCACTGGACGGACTGCAGTCACCCGACGCGATCTTCATCGGCGGGGGAGCGACGGCCACCGGCATGTTCGACGCCTGCTGGAACGCGCTGCGACCCGGCGGCCGGTTGGTGGTCAACGGTGTGACGCTGGAGACCGAGACACTCATCGCCCAGTGGTACGGCGGCCTCGGCGGCGACCTGATCCGCCTGGAGGTCCAGCGCGCGTCCCCTGTCGGGACCATGACCGGCTGGCGTCCCGCCATGCCCGTGACGATCTGGAGTGTGACGAAATGACCGTGCACTTCATCGGGGCCGGTCCGGGTGCCGCCGATCTGATCACCGTGCGCGGCCGTGACCTGATCGCGGCCTCACCGGTCTGCCTGTACGCCGGTGCGCTCGTCCCGCTCGAACTCCTGGATCACTGCCCGGTCGGCGCCCACAAGGTCGACACTGCCGCGCTCAACCTCGACGAGATCATCGCCGAACTCTCCGCCGCCCATGCGTCCGGTCTCGACGTCGCCCGGCTCCACTCCGGCGATCCGTCCGTGTTCAGCGCGATGGCCGAGCAGATGCGCCGCCTCGACGCGCTGGACATCCCGTACGACGTGACGCCCGGTGTACCCGCCTACGCGGCTGCCGCGGCGACGCTCGGCCGCGAGCTGACGGTGCCCGAGGTCGGTCAGACAGTGATCCTCACCCGGATCGGCGGCCGGGCCAGCGCGATGCCCGCGGGGGAGGAGCTTACGAACCTCGGTGCGAGCCGGGCGACGCTCGTACTCCATCTCGCCGTTCAGCAGATCGACCGGGTCGTCGAGGAGCTCTCGCCGAGCTACGGTGCGGACTGTCCGGTCGCGGTGGTCGCGCGGGCGTCGCGGGCGGACGAGGTGGTTCTGCGGGGGACGCTGGCGGACATCGCGGAGCAGGTGGGGGCTGCGGACATCCGCCGCACCGCGGTGATCATCGTCGGCAAGGTGCTGTCGGCAACGACCTTCCGGGACAGCCACCTGTATTCGGCCACGCGGGTGCGATGAAGGTTCTGTTGCTTGGTGGCACCGGCGAGGCGCGCTCGTTGGCGCAGGTTCTAACGTCCGCCGGTGTTGAAGTGGTGTCCTCCCTGGCGGGGCGAACCACCGACGCGCGGCTGCCAGTTGGTGAGGTCCGGTCAGGCGGCTTCGGCGGCGTCGACGGTCTGGTGGCTTGGCTGCGCGCTCACCCTGTCGACGCAATGATCGACGCGACCCACCCCTTCGCGGCCACGATGACCGCTCATTCGGTTGCGGCTGCAGGACAGGCGGGCGTACCGCTCCTGATCCTCCGCCGACCCGGCTGGACCGCGCAGGCTGCAGACCGCTGGCACCGCGCCGACACCATCGACGCTGCGGCTGCGCTCCTGCCGACCCTGGGATCGCGTGCGTTCCTCACGATCGGGCGCCAGGGTCTGCAGGCCTTCGCGACCACCGGCCTCTGGACGCTCGCCCGCTGCGTCGACCCGCCGGAACCACCGCCGACCTGGTGCACGCTGATCCTCGCCCGCGGTCCCTTCGACGTAGCGGGCGAACTGGACCTGATGCGCCAGCACCGCATCGACGTCCTGGTCACCAAGGACAGCGGTGGAGACATGACGGCCGCCAAACTTGAAGCTGCTCGCCGAATGGACATCCCCGTGGTGCTCATCGAACGCCCGCCACTCCCAGCCGACATCCCCACCGCCCACACCAGCGCTGAGGTGCTGGCCTGGCTCGGCGATCGCCCCCGGTAGATTGTCGTCCCATGGGGATTCAGATCGCGCCGAGCATCCTGTCCGCCGACTTCGCACGGCTGGCGGATGAGGCGGCTGCCGTGTCGAACGCCGACTGGCTGCATGTCGACGTGATGGACAACCACTTCGTCCCGAACCTCACCCTCGGCCTGCCCGTGGTGGAGTCGCTGGCGAAGGCGACCGACACCCCGCTCGACTGTCACCTGATGATCGAGGACCCGGACCGCTGGGCACCCGGCTACGTCGAGGCCGGCGCGTCCAGCGTCACCTTCCACGTCGAGGCGTGTAAGGCGCCGATCCGCACGGCGCGCGAGATCCGCGCCAAGGGCGCCCGGGCCGCGATGGCGCTCAAGCCCGCCACGCCGATCGAGCCGTACGAGGACCTGCTGCCCGAGCTCGACATGATCCTGATCATGACCGTCGAGCCCGGTTTCGGCGGACAGAAGTTCCTCGACGTGTGTGTGCCGAAGATCCGCCGGACCCGCAAACTCCTGGACAAGCACGGCCTCGACCTGTGGATCGAGATCGATGGCGGCGTCTCGGCCGATACGATCGAGCGGTGCGCTGAAGCGGGCGCCGATGTCTTCGTGGCCGGCTCGGCCGTCTACGCCGCCGACAATCCGAATGCGATGGTTGAGGAGCTACGCGGTCTCGCCGAGCAGGCCGCCGGCCGGTAGCGCGGGCTCGGGTTGCGGATCCGCCGGGATCCGCAACAACAGCACCAACGAGACTGCCGCGAGTACGGCGGCCACCAGCCACACGTAGCGCACGCCGAAGCTCTCGATCACCGCGCCCGACACAGCGGACCCGATCGCGGCACCACCCATCGCAGCGCTGCCCATCCACCCGAATACCTCGGTCCGGACCGCATCCGGGGTCAGTGCGCCCAGCCGCTCGTACAGAGCACCGATCGCCGGAGCCAACGTCAGCCCGGACACCATCAGCGCTACCCCAAGCGACACCGGTGACCACGTCGCGAAGACACACAGCAGCATCCCCGCCGTGACCAGAGCAGCCCGCCGCCAGAGGAACGACGTACGCCGACCGGGCAACGCACCCGCGATGGCTCCGCCGACCAAGCTCCCGAATGCCCAGACGGCTTCGAAGATGCCCGCGATCAGTCGTTGACCGTGCTCGTCCGCGAACGCCACGATGCCGAGCGAGATCCCGTTGAACGCCATCACCCACAGGCCGAAGGAAAGGATGAGCGGCAACCGGTACCGATGCCAGAGCAGTTGGCGCGTGGTCAGTGGCGCCTCGCCGTGGTGGTCCCGGGAGAGCGGCGCGGGTTGTCGGAGCGCGTACCACCAGATGAAGACGGCCGACGAGGACCCCGCGAGCAGGACACCGAGACGCGGACTGGCAACGCTCACCGCCGTTGCGCCGAGCATCGGCCCGACGATGAACAGCAACTCCTGAGCCGTCGCATCCACCGCGTACGCCGTCCGCAGCGCAGGGCCATGGACCACCCGGGGCCAGGCAGCCCGCAGCGTCTGCATCACCGGTGGCACGAGCGCCCCGCAGGCCAGGGTGAGCACCGGCATCAGCCGATACAGCCCGGCCGGTAGCAGGGCGAGCCCGACGCACACCACGCTCCAGGCGATGCCGGTCACCAGCAGCACCCCGCGCGCACCACGCCGGTCGGCGGTCCGGGACCACAGTGGTCCGGCGATCGCCATCCCGACGGAATACGCACCCGCGACCACGCCGGCCCAGCGGAATGTACCGCTGAGGTCCTTGGCGAGGAACGCGAGCGGCACCATCGTGGCGAGAATCGGCAACCGCGCCAGCAGCGACGACATCAGCAGCGCCATCACGCCGTGCGTTCGCCACAGCTCGCGGTACCCGGCCAACTCCATGCCCGCATTCTTACTCCGGCCACCGACACTTTTCCGCCCCGCCCCACAGCACCGGTCAGGCAATTACGATGAGTCGGTGACCGAGCACAAACCGGTGGAGAGCTGGTTGACCGACATGGACGGCGTGCTGGTGCACGAAGAGCGCGCGATCCCCGGAGCCGGTGAGTTCATCGCCTCGCTGCAGGCGTCCGGGAAGAAGTTCCTTGTCCTCACCAACAACTCGATCTTCACGCCCCGCGACCTCCGGGCGCGGCTGCTTGCCGCGGGCATCGACATCCCCGAGGACGCGATCTGGACCAGCGCGCTCGCCACCGCCCAGTTCCTGGACGACCAGCGTCCGGGCGGGACGGCGTACGTCATCGGGGAGGCCGGGCTGACCACGGCGCTGCACGAGGTCGGGTACGTGCTGACCGAGCGCGCCCCGGATTACGTCGTGCTGGGGGAGACCCGCACGTACTCGTTCGAGGCGATCACCAAGGCGATCCGGTTGATCTCCGACGGTGCGCGGTTCCTGGCGACCAATCCGGATCCGACCGGCCCGTCGCAAGAGGGTCCGCTGCCCGCGACCGGTTCGGTGGCCGCGCTGATCACGCGCGCCACCGGCGTCGCGCCGTACTTCGTCGGCAAGCCGAATCCGCTGATGATGCGCAGCGCACTGAACCGGATCGAGGCGCACTCCGAGACGACTGTGATGATCGGCGACCGGATGGATACCGACATCATCAGCGGTCTCGAGGCCGGTCTCCGCAGCGTGCTCGTGCTCTCGGGGTCCACCGGCGAACACGAAGTCGACCGGTTCCCCTACCGCCCGACGCGCATCGTCGAGTCGATCGCGGATGTCATCCCTCTGGTGACTGCGCTGTCCTAGCAGGTCAGAGTGCGGAAGCCGTAGCCCTGGGCCTTGAGCGCTTTCAGGATTGCGGGCAGTGCCGCGACGGTCTGAGTGCGGTTCCCTCCGCCGTCGTGCATCAGGATCACCGATCCGTTGTGGACACTCGCCAGTACGTGGCGCACGATCGCCGTCGCACCGGGCTTGGTCCAGTCGCGCGAGTCGACCGTCCACACCACGAGATCCTTGCCGAGCGCCTTCGCTCGCTGACGGACGGTGGGGTTCATCCCGCCGTACGGCGGTCGCAGGCAGGCCGGCGTACCTCCGGTGGCGGCCCGGATCGCCTGGTCCGTCGACGCGACCTCCTGCCGGAACGCGGCGGCGCCCAGCTTGCGGAGGTCGGCGTGGTTCCAGGTGTGGTTCTCCACGCTGTGGCCGGCCTCGTGGATCCGCTTGCTCAGCTCGGGGTGCCGCGTGACGTTCTTGCCGACCTCGAAGAACGTGGCTTTGGCGTCGTACTTCTTGAGAATGTCGAGGATCTGCGGCGTGTAGACCGCATCAGGTCCGTCGTCGAAGGTCAGCACGACGTACTTGGTGGGCAGGGCGGGCTTGGCGGGTGCCGCCGCCGCGGCGGCAGGCGGCGGCGCGCTCGGTGCCGACCGGTTCGGGGTGCGGGCGGCCGCGACCACGACAGAACCGATCACCGCGCTGACCACCATCATCATCGCCAGTCCGATCATGCGGTGGCCGGCACGCGTCAAGCGAACATCCATGCGTCCCCCGGGCGGTGGGTGGGCTCACTTCCTCCCGTCCACCATGGGCATGCCGGCGGCGAAAGCCAGCGCCCACGCCGTTGCCGTGTCAACAAATCACGGATAGCGGACGCCTCACGGTCCCTCTCGGGGTCTAGAGCACCTTGGAGAGGAACTGCCGCAGCCTCGGCGACTGGGCGTCCGTGAACACCTGCTCCGGTACGCCGGACTCCACCACGACGCCCTGATCCATGAACGCGACCTGGTCCGCGACCTCGCGTGCGAACCCCATCTCGTGGGTGACCACGACCATTGTCATCCCGGCCTGGGCCAGGTCAGCCATCAACCCGAGCACACCCTTGACGAGCTCGGGATCGAGCGCCGACGTGGCCTCGTCGAACAGCATCACCTCGGGCTTCATCGCCAGCGCTCGCGCAATCGCGACGCGCTGCTGCTGACCGCCAGACAGATTGCCGGGGCGGGCCGCTGCCTTCTGAGTGAGCCCGACCAGGTCCAGCTGTTCGAGCGCGGCGGCTCGTGCCTGCTCAGGGTCGAGCCTCTTGATCTTGCGCAGCGGCAACGTGATGTTGTCGAGCACGGACTTGTGCGGGAAGAGATTGAAGTGCTGGAACACCATCCCGATCCGTCGCCGCAGCTCGTCCGGATTGCCTGTCAGCACTGACTTGCCGGCCAGTTTCACGTCGCCGGCATCCGGTTCGAGTAGCCGGTTGATCGCGCGCAGCAACGTCGACTTCCCGGATCCGGACGGCCCGATCACACACGCCGTACGCCCGGCTTCCACCGCGAGATCCACACCTCGCAGCACCTTGTGATTGCCGAAGGCCAGCTCGACCCCGGTGACCTCGAGGCTGGCCGCGGCAAACTGCGCCCCTTGAGTCAGCTCAGCGGTTTGCATGCGCCAGCTCCTCCAGTACGACGTCCTCCGTCTGGGCCGGGCGGCCCTCCCGGAGGCGCTTGTCGAAGTAGTTCACCAGGTGGGTCAGCGGCACCGTGATCAGCAGGTAGAAGATGCCTGCGAGCAGCAACGGGGACAGGTTCCCATTGGTTGCGGCCGCGTCCTGCCCGATCCGGAACAGCTCGCGCTGACTGGCGAGCAGGCCGAGGAAGTAGACCAGGCTCGACTCCTTCACCAGCGCGATGAACTGATTCACCAGCGCGGGCAGGACCCGGCGTACTCCCTGCGGAATGACGACCAACCGCATCCCGTCCGGATAGCTGAACCCGAGCGCCCGCGCTGCCTCGAGCTGGCCCTTCTCCACGCTCTGGATGCCGGAGCGGAAGATCTCGCCGATGTACGCGGCGGCGATCAGGGACAGCGCGAGGATGCCGAGTGGGTACGGGTTCGGTCCCCACCAGTGCCGGGTGATGGGGGACAGGCCCTGGCCGATCAGCAGGATGGTCAGGATGGCGGGCAGCCCGCGGAAGATGTCGGTGTAGATCTTTGCCGGCCAGCGCAGCCAGCGCTTCGTCGACAGGGCGCACACCGCCACGATCATGCCGAGCAAGGTGCCCAGCACGACCGAGGCGGCCGCCAGGATGAGGGTGTTGACCAGTCCCACCTTCAGCATCTCGGGCAGGACTGCCTTCATCGATCCCCAGTCGAGGAAGGTGTCGTTCAGCGTGGACCAGATGTCCATGGGTCAGCCGGCCACCGGAGTACCGGTCGCCTTCGGGACCGTGAAGCTGACGATGCCGGAGCCCGGCTTGAAGTTCGCCGGCACGGCGCGACCCGGGTAGTACTGCTCGACCAGCTTGGTCCAGGTGCCGTCGGCGATCACCTCGTCGAGCGCCTTGTTCACCGCGTCGCGCAGCTTGTCGTTGCTCCTGGCGACGGCGAAGGCCATCGGCGCGTCACTCAGCTCCTTGGCGGTCAGGATCACGGTGCCGCCACCCTGCTCCTTGGCCATCTTCTCGCCGATCTCGGCGGGCGAGACCCACGCGTCCGCCGTGCCGGCCTTCAGCTGGCCGAGCGCGGCGTTGTAGTTCGGCACGCGGACCGGGTTGAGATTCTTGCCGGTGGCGTAGTCGTCCTGGACGGTGCCCTGGACCACCACCACGCGCTTGCCCTGGAGTTGGTCGAACGACGTGATGCCGGAGTCGTTCGTGGTGTTCAGGCCGAGGTAGCCGAAGTCGTATCCATTGCTGAAGGCAACGGTCTTCTTCCGCGCCTCGGTGACCGTGATCGACGAGCTGCCGAGATCGTACTGTCCGCCGTTCACCTGCGACAGCAGCGCGGAGAAATCGGTTCCGACGAACTCGGGCTTCAGGTTCAGCTTCGCCGCCACCGCGGTGATCAGGTCGTTGTCGAACCCGGTGAACTTGCCGTCCTTCACGTACACGTTCGGCGGCGCGTCGGTCAGCGTCCCGATCCGCAACGTCCCGGACTTGATCAGCCCGAGGTCCGGTCCGCCCGCGGCCGAGTCCTGATCGCTGCCGCAGGCAACCATCGAGACCGCCAACGTGACAACGGCTCCCACCGCGACAACCCGACGAAGGGCGCTGAAGGCGCGCACAAGTATCTCCTCACAACGTCAATGAACGCAGGACAATCCGCCCCGCCATCGCAACCCAACTTCGGTCGCGCACCCGGCATTCCATCCCGACACCTACTGAGACGCCGCCAGAGGGTCCACCCATCTCGTGCTATATCAACGCCTAACGCCCGCAGTGGGCAGGCGACGTTGGGTGCTCAAGCGTGGTGTTTCTCATAGTGGGCAAGGGCATCGGCCGTGCGCCCGGTCCCGTACGCCAGCAGCAACTCGGCCACGGCCGGCGAGTGTTCCGCGGCCGCGGCGGCCGCGCTCTGTATCTCCTCAGCGGACGCGACCGCACGGAAGAGATCCTGGATCTCCCGTACGACGGCCCGTGCGGAAGGCGTCGTGTTCGCGGCCTGTTCAGGCGGGACACCGCCGGGCGCTGATGGCCAGGGGTGACTCGTCGGCGCCGGCATTCCGCCAGGTGTCGCGAACGGCGCCACCGAAATCCTGTTCTCGCCGAGTGAGTGAACCGCTCCTCGTGGCAATTGCGCGGTGGTCGAGCTGGTGTAGGCGCCGGTGGCCGCGCGAATCCTGTCCAGTTCGTCGGGAAGGTGATCAGGCTCGATCTCACCGGCCACGGCCAGGTCGGCGAGCTCGGAGACGGCGCGGAGTCGCGCCACCACCGCGGGGTTGCCGATCTTGACCCGTTGCGCGCTCATCAGCTGCGACAGCATTGGAGCCGACAGCCCGATGACCTGCGCGAGGGCGCTCTGAGTCAGACCAAGAGGCCCGGCGACTCGCCGGACGACTTCACCGAGCGGCTCACCGTACAGCTCGATCTGCTGCTGGATGTTGTGGGCTGTCTGATCCATCGGTGTGATCCCCTCTTCCTGCGCACCCGTCCGTGACCGGCTGCAAACATCTTCGCAGTTGCGAACGCAGATTTCCAGTCCGGGTTTGCAACTGCGGAGAATCCGGGGATACCTGAGCGTGACTTGACATTTGCGATCGCAAACTGCGAGGGTTTGCGACAGCGAATCTCACTGGAGGAAACGATGACGGCTCTGCAGGGACACCGCCGCCCCGCGGTGTGGGCGCTTCTTGCCATCACCTTGACCGCGATACTGGCCGGGCTGACGACCGGGACGGCGCTGGCCGACCCTGATCCGGCGAGCGGCAAGCTCGTCCTCGTGCTGGACTCGTCCGGCTCGATGCAGGAGCCGGCCGGCGACGGGCAGACGAAGATTGCGGCGGCCCGGACCGCGCTGACCCAGGTGGTCACCAAGCTTCCGCCGACCGCTGAGGTTGGTCTGCGGGTGTATGGCGCGACCGTGTTCAAGCGCACCCAGGCGGGCGCGTGCACCGACACCCAATTGACCGTCCCGATCGGCACGGACAACCGGCCGCAACTGCAGGCCGCGATCACGAAGTACAAGCCGTACGGCGAGACTCCGATCGGCTACGCGCTGCAGCAGGCGGCCAAGGACCTTGGCCCGAGCGGCCAGCGCACGATCGTACTGGTCTCCGACGGCGAGGCCACTTGTGCGCCGGATCCCTGCGTGGTGGCGCAGTCGATCGCCAAGCAGGGCATCGATCTGAAGATCGACGTGGTCGGGTTCCGCGTCGGCGGGAAAGCACGGACCCAGCTGCAGTGCGTCGCTCGAGAAGGCCGCGGCGACTACTACGACGCCGATTCGACCATCGACCTCGAGGCCGGGCTGGATCGCCTGTCGACCCGGGCCTTCCGCCCTTTCCGGATCTCCGGTACGCCGGTCCAGGGTGCGCCGCAGCAGGAAGGCGCACCGGTGCTTGCCCCGGGCCACTATTCCGACACGTTCGGGGTGGACAGCACGTCGAAGCACTACCTGATCAAGCGGACCATGACCGGTTCGACGCTGCGGGCCGGAGTGAGCTTCCGACGTCCGTCGGGTGGCAGCTTCGTCATCCAGGCCGAGGTGAAGCTCAACACGCTCACCGGTGAGCAATGTGGCTGGAGCTACCCGAGAGCGTTCGACGGTGATCAGGGCCTCGCCACGGGCACGGCCGCGAGCTGGTCGAAGTACAAGAAGACGGACGACGAATGCGCCGAGTCCGAGCAGCTGGTGCTGACGGTAAACCCGGGCAAGGACTTCCGGGAGATCAAGGGAGTGCCCTACGAACTGCGGATCGACGAGGAGCCGCCGGTGGATTCGACCACCAGCCTTCCGGCGGCGGCCGGCGACCCGGTCTGGGTTCCGATGCCCGGTTCGACCCCGCGCGAGATCGTTCCCGGTTCGAGCTTCCCGGATGCGCCGCTGCTTCAGCCCGGGAGCTACAAGACGACGCTGATGCCGGGCGAGTTGCAGCTCTACAAGGTCAAGGCCGACTGGGGCCAGCGCATCCAGGCGCAGATCACGGTGCCGGAGATGGCCGGCGCCACGGCCGAGGCCATCGACGGGATCCGCTACGTGGACACCGCGCTGATCTCGCCGATCGGTGAGGATGTGTACGCCGTCTTCGCCAAGAAGGTGCCAGGTGGTTCGTACACGAAGGCTGTGCTCACCAAGCGTGGCCTGGTCAAGGCCGTCACGACCAAAGAGATCCGCTACCTGAACCGGAACGGAGCCAACAACCAGGACACCGGCACCTCGACCCCCGGCGAGTACTACATCGCGGTCTCGCTGACCCGGAAAGCCGACGACAAGGCCTTCGCAATCCCGCTGACACTGACCGTCGGCCTCCAGGGCACCGCCGGCACCGGAAAACCGCAGTACGTCGATGGCGCAACGCCGGTCTCGGGCGACTCGGTCACGCCCTCACCAACCGCGGACCCCTCAGCGACCCCCAGCAACGGCAACGACGACGGCAACAACACCGAAGCCGGCGGCCCGGTCCAGGGGAGTGCCGACTCGGGCGACAGCACTCCGGTCGGCCTGATCGCAGGCCTCGGCGGAGGCGGTGCACTCCTCCTGCTGCTCGGAGTCTTCGCAGTACTCCGCCTCCGCAAGAAGCCAGCCACCGCCCAGCCGGGCGTGGCAGCCTGGCAGCCCGGGCAGCAGCCATACCCGAACCCAACCCCGCCGCAGTACCCGAACCAGACCCCGCCGCAGTACCCGAATCATCCGCCGCAGCAGGGCCCAAACCAGAGCCACCAGCAACCGCCCCACCAGCCACCACACCGCTGACGCACGCACGAGCCCGGATTACCCCAGGTGGTCCGGGCTCGGGTCTTCTGACCGCTTGGTGATTCGGCGCGACATCAGCCAGACCCCATTCCGAGCACCCCGGGTGCCGGCGAAGTCCCCCGCGGCACCTCACCAACGCCAGACCACTGGCCGCTGCGCGCTCTGCCCCATGTCGGCCGGTCGACGCTCAGCGCGATGCCGGCCTGTTCGTACTCTGCCCGAGCCTGCCTGGGCCTGTCGGAGCCTGCTGATCAGCCCGGCGCATGTCCTGCCCGTCGGCTTCCGGTGCACCCTGTGCCGCGGCTGGTTGGTTGGGGGTTGGGGTGGTGGCGACCCCTGGGGCGGTAGGTTTCGGTGGTGGAGGCGTTTGCGGGGCGGTATCGGCTGATCGACCTGGTTGGGACCGGGGGGATGGGGTCGGTCTGGCGGGCGTGGGACCTGCGGCGGTCGGCGTACGTGGCAGCGAAGGTGCTTGGGCAGCATGATGCGGCCGCGCTGTTGAGGTTCGTGCGGGAGCAGTCGTTGCGGATCGAGCATCCGCATGTTGTCGCTCCGCATGGTTGGGCGGCCGACGACGACAAGGTCGTGTTCGCGATGGATCTGGTTCGTGGTGGGTCCGTCGCAACTCTGCTCGGTGATCACGGTCCGCTTCCGGCGTCGTACGTGGCGGTCCTGCTGGATCAACTTCTGCACGGTCTGTCCGCGGTTCATGCCGCGGGGGTCGTCCACCGGGATGTGAAGCCGGCCAACCTCTTGCTCGACGTCACCGGTACGGGTAGGCCGCATCTCCGGCTGTCTGACTTCGGCGTCGCGGGACTGGTCGACGAGCCGCGGATGACTCGGCACAGCACGATCCTCGGCACGCCGGGGTACCTGGCTCCTGAACAGCTGGCCGGAGCCGACCCCGATCCACGCCAGGATCTGTACGCCGTAGGTGCCGTGGCCGTCGAGCTCCTCACCGGCGAGCGCCCCGGCTCCGACGGCAAGCTCCCGGCCGTCGACGGTCCACTCGGCGAGTTCATCCACCGGAGTACGGCGACCGATCCGTCCGACCGCCCCGAATCCGCCCACGAAGCGGGCCGCCTGTTGGCCGCCAGCGGTGTACTCCCGCCCTCGGCTAC
This sequence comes from Kribbella sp. NPDC026596, assembly GCF_040638415.1. Classification (NCBI taxonomy): domain Bacteria; kingdom Bacillati; phylum Actinomycetota; class Actinomycetes; order Propionibacteriales; family Kribbellaceae; genus Kribbella; species Kribbella sp. NPDC026596. The sequence goes on from NZ_JBEZYF010000014.1 coordinate 97,551, forward strand.
CGCTCCATGGGCTGACGACCCTGACGCTCCGGAAGTCTTCGACCAGCTCCCGCCCCTCCCACGTTTGTGGACCCCAACAGGCCCAGCCCCACAACAACCGGCCCCACAGCCGTCGGCACCGGAGCGCGCGGTTCAACAACAACCAGCTCCGGAACAATCGGCTCTGCAACAAGTGGGTCCGGAGAGGGAGCAGGCTTCGACCGACGGCTGGGGACAGACTCCCGCCGGGGACAGGCGGCAGGCGCCCGCCGAACACGGTGAGCAGGCTCGGGCCGGGCACGGTGGGCAGGCTCGGGCCGGGGGCAGTGGGCAGGCTCGGGCCGGGGGCAGTGGGCAGGCTCGGGCCGGGGGCAGTGGGCAGGCTCGGGCCTGGCGCGGTGGGCAGGCTCGGGCCGGGGGCAGTGGGCAGGCTCGGGCCGGGCACGGTGAGCAGGCCCAGGCCGCGGGCAGTGGGCAGGCTCAGGCCGGACACGGCGAGCACGCTTCGGCTGGACGCGGCGGGCAGGCTTCACTTGATGGCCGGGAGCGGGATGCGGGCGGTCGTGGGGAGCGGGGGTCGGGAGCTGGGCGGTCGCGGGGGGTGTTGGTGGGGATGGCTGTTGTGAGCTTTGTGGGGGCGGCTGGGCTGCTTGGGGCGGCTGGGTGGCTCTTGCTCCGATGACACGAGCCGATGCTTTGGTGACTCGGGCCAATCAGGCTCGGGTTCGGCGGTTGGTGGGGGCGCTCGCGGTCACGACCACGGTTGGGTACGGCGTGCTGACGTATGCGTTCAGCGTGTTGCTGGGGCCAATGAGTCGGGAGTTGGGCATCTCGCCGACGACCGCGGTTGGGGCGTCGACCACTGCGGTGTTGGTGAGTGGGCTGATGTCGATTCCGGTTGGTCGATGGCTGGATGCGCGGGGCGGACGTGGGCTGATGACGTCTGGGTCGGTCTTGGCGTCGGTCGCCGTACTGGGGTGGTCGGAGGTGCAGAGCACTGCGCAGTTGTACGGCGTGTTCGTGGCGATCGGGATTGCGTCGGCGATGGTGTTGTATCCGCCGGCGTTTGCGGTGGTGGTTGCTGTGGCAGCGCCGGCGTCGCGGACGAACGCGATCCTTACCATCACGCTGGTTGGCGGACTCGCTAGTTCGATCTTCCTGCCTTTGACCGGTCATCTCGTGCACGGGTACGGCTGGCGTACCACGCTCGTTCTGCTGGCTGGTCTGCTCGCTGTGACCACGGTGCCGCTGCATCTGTTCGCCGTACGGCGGATTGCGTCGCGGCCCGTGCTCACTGGCCAGCGGACCGGGGCACCTGCGCGGGTTCTGCGGGATCCTGGGTTCTGGTTGCTGGCCAGTGCGTTTGTTGTGCACAGTGCGGCGCTGGCGGTGATCTCAGTGCATCTCGTGCTGTACCTGATCAGCCTGGGGCATCCGCCGGCGCGGGCTGCGACCCTGGCTGGATTGCTGGGGCTGCTGTCGGTGACGGGGCGGTTAGTGACGAGTCTGTCGGCGCGGTGGTTGCCGATGGCGACGATCACCGCGGGGATCCTGCTGGTGCAGGGGGTGGCGATCTCGCTGTTGCCGGTGGTTGGGCGGCACATCGCTGGAGCGGTCGGGTGTCTGGTGCTGTTCGGGCTGGGGTTCGGAGTGTCGTCGATCGCGACGCCGGCGATTCTGCTCGATCGGTACGGCGCTACCGGGTTCGGCACCATCTCCGGGATGCTGACGACGCCGACGACGATCGCGAAGGCGCTCGGGCCGTTGGGTGGGGCCGGGCTGGCCGAAGCGCTCGGGTACCGCCCGCTCGTCCTGACCGTCGCCATGGCCTGCGTGGTCGCGGCCGTCGCGCTCGCGCTCACCCGGCGGATGACACCCCGCCGAGTGACCAAGATGTGACCTGGGTCGTGGTGTGGGTTGTGGGGAGAGGCATACTGGAACCACGAGTGAACCCACTCGCGTGCTCCGGGGTCGGTGTAATTCCGAGCCGGCGGTGACAGTCCGCGACCCGGCCGCTGCGGTTTGGCGGTTGGTTGATCTGGTGGAATTCCAGGACCGACGGTGAAAGTCCGGATGGGAGGCGCACGCGATCGGCGGGTGCGCTCTGGCGTCCGGTGACGCGGCCCGCGGTGGGCAGCGATCCGGCGGGTAGCGACCCAGACGGGGAGCAAGCAGGCCCGCGCGGAGCACCTCGGACGGCAGCGCGTGTGTGCCGGTTGTCATGGCCCCGGTAGTGCGTCCGTGACAACGAGGGGCCGCAGTGAGCAACGCTTCGCCGATTGACGTCGCCTGGATGCGGCGTGCGATCGAGTTGGCCGCGAAAGGTATCGGCGGCACGCATCCCAATCCGGTGGTCGGCTGTGTGATCACCGGCCGGGACGGGCATCCAGTGGGCGAGGGCTTCCATGCCGTTGCCGGTGGCCCGCACGCCGAGGTCGAGGCCCTGCGGATGGCGGGGCCGCTGGCCCGTGGCGGTACGGCGTACGTGACGCTGGAGCCGTGTAATCACACCGGCCGGACCGGGCCGTGTGCCGATGCGCTGATCGAGGCCGGCATCACCCGCGTGGTGTACGCCGTACCCGACCCGAACAACCAGGCTGCCGGCGGTGCCGAGAAGCTCAAGCGCAAGAACATCCGGGTCGAGCAAGGCGTCCTGCAAGCCGAGGCCGAGGCGGTCAACCAGGTCTGGCTGCACAGCGTGCGGGTGGGCCGGCCCTTCGTCACCTGGAAGTTGGCCACCACGCTCGACGGGCGGTCCGCGGCTCCGGACGGCACCAGCCGCTGGATCACCGGCCCGATCGCCCGAGCTGACGTCCACCGGCTCCGGGCCGAGTGCGACGCCATCGCGGTCGGTACTCAGACCGTGCTGGACGACGACCCCGAACTCACGGTCCGCGACGAGAACGACGTACCGGCCGCGCGGCAGCCGTTGCGGGTCGTCGTCGGCGATCGCGAGATCCCACCGACCGCGCGGGTCCGCAACGACCGCGCGGAGACTCTGCTCCTGCCTACCCACGATCCCGCCGAGGTCCTCCGGCAGTTGGACGACCGGCAGATCCGGCACCTCTGGCTCGAAGGCGGCCCGACGCTGGCCGCCGCGTTCCTGCGCGCCCAGCTCGTCGACCAGATCGTCGCGTACGTCGCCCCGGCCGTTCTCGGCTCCGGGTACGCCGCGATCGGTGACCTGGGCGCGGAATCGATCGACCACCTGCGGCGGTTCAAGCTAGCGGACGTCACCCGCCTCGGCGACGACGTCCGGCTGATCCTGACGCCGCTCGAATCGCAAAGGAAGCACTGAATGTTCACCGGAATCGTCGAGGAGCTCGGCACCGTCGAAGCGCTCGACCTGCTCGAAGGTGACGCCGCCCGGCTCACCATCCGCGGCCCGAAGGTGACCGAGGACGCCGGTCACGGCGACTCGATCGCGGTCAACGGCTGCTGCCTGACCGTGGTCGAGACCGGCGACGGTACGTTCACCGCCGACGTGATGCGCGAGACGCTCGAGCGCACCAGCCTGGGCCAGGCGACCAAGGGGTCGCAGGTCAACCTGGAGCGCGCGATCGCCGCCCACGAGCGGCTCGGCGGACACATCGTCCAGGGCCACGTCGACGGCGTCGGCACGATCGCGAGCCGGACACCGTCCGAGCACTGGGAGAACGTCCGCGTCGCCGCACCCGCGAACATCCTCCGGTACGTCGCCGAGAAGGGCTCGATCGCCATCGACGGCGTCTCGCTGACCGTCACCGACGTGGACGACGCGACCGGGACGTTCGGGGTCAGCCTCATTCCGACCACGCTCGAACTCACCGTCCTGGGCCGCAACCAGGTCGGCGACACCGTCAACCTGGAGGTCGACGTAATCGCGAAGTACGTCGAGCGACTGCTCAACGGAGGCACCAAGTGAACCCGGTCGACTGGCTGCTGCACGCCCAGGTGACGATCGCCGGCTCGCCCGTACTGGTCCGCGAGATCGTCGGCAACGTGTTCGGCCTCGGCAGCGCCCTGTTCGGCATGCGCCGGCTCGTCGCCGCGTGGCCGGTCGGCATCGTCGGCAACGTCTTGCTGTTCACCGTTTTCGTCGGCGGGATCTTCGACACCCCGCAGGACAAGGACCTCTGGGGCCAGGCCGGCCGCCAGGTGTTCTTCGCGATCATCAGCCTCTACGGCTGGTACCGCTGGTACCAGACGCGCCACCACGGCTCCGCCACGGCGGTCCAGCCGCGCTGGGCGACCGCACGCGAGCGGTTCGAGCTGCTCGGCATCGGGGTCGTCCTCTATGCGATCGCGTACTTCGTTCTGCGCGAACTGGGCTCGTGGGGTCCGCAGTGGGACGCGTGGATCCTGACCGGCTCGATCCTGGCGACGTACGGGATGGCTCGCGGATTCGTCGAGTTCTGGCTGATCTGGATCGCCGTCGACGTGGTCGGCGTACCGCTGCTGGTACAGGCGAAGTTCTACCCGTCGGCGACGATGTACGTCGTCTACGGACTGTTCTGCGTGATCGGTTTCGCGTCCTGGTGGCAGATCCAGAACCGTGAGCGCACCTCGACTCCCGAACCAGTGGTGGTGGGTTGACATGGGTGACGTACTGAAGCTCGACACGATCGAGCACGCGATCGACGAGATCCGGGCCGGACGGCCGGTGATCGTGGTCGACGACGAGGACCGCGAGAACGAGGGCGACCTGATCTTCGCCGCGTCCAAGGCGACGCCGGAGCTGCTGGCGTTCCTGATCCGGTACAGCTCCGGCGTGGTCTGCGTCCCGATGGAGGGTGCGGAGCTCGATCGGCTCGGGATCCCGCTGATGACTCCGCACAACCGGGAGCGGATGCGTACGGCGTACACGATTTCCGTGGATGCTCGCGACGGCATCAGCACCGGGATCTCGGCGGCCGACCGGGCCCGGACGATCCGGGTACTGGCTGACTCCGCGACCGAGTCGTACGACCTGGTCCAGCCCGGCCACGTGTTCCCGTTGCGTGGGCGCGAGGGCGGCGTACTGGTCCGGCCCGGGCACACCGAGGCGTCGATCGACCTGGCCCGGATGGCCGGGCTGACGCCGGCCGCAGTGATCTCCGAGCTGGTGAACGACGACGGCACGATGAAGCGCGGCCCGCAGCTGCGGGCGTTCGCCGACGAGCACGACCTGGTGCTGGTGTCGATCGACGACCTGATCCGCTACCGGCGGCTGACCGAGTCGCAGATCCAGCGCGTCGCAACGACCACGCTGCCGACCCAGTACGGCGATTTTGTTGCCCACGGCTACCGGAACATCGTCGATGGGTCGGAGCAGCTGGCGTTGGTACGCGGAGAGATCGGTGATGGGCCGACGCTGGTACGGCTGCACTCTGAGTGCCTGACCGGTGATGTGTTCGGGTCGCTGCGGTGTGACTGTGGGCCGCAGCTGGACGAGGCGATGCGGCAGGTCGCGGCTGAGGGTGGCGTCGTGGTTTACCTGCGCGGCCATGAGGGGCGCGGGATCGGGTTGCTGCACAAGCTGCAGGCGTACGAGTTGCAGGACGCGGGACGGGACACGGTCGACGCGAACCTGGACCTCGGGCTGCCGGCGGATGCTCGCGACTATGGGACCGGTGCGCAGATCCTTGCCGATCTGGGGGTGAAGGAAGTGCGGTTGCTGACGAACAACCCCGACAAGCTGGCCGGGGTGCAGGGCTACGGCATCGACGTGGTCGAGCGTCGCGGCATCTCGATCGACCCGACCGAGCACAACCTGCGGTACCTGCGCACCAAGCGCGACCGGATGGGCCACCACCTGCCGGGTGGCGTACTGACCGAAGAGAACGGAGCCGGATGATGTCGGGCAGTGGAGCACCAACCATCGAGGTCGTCCGGGCGGAAGGCGCCCGGGTCGCGGTCGTCGCCGCCCAGTGGCACCCGAAGGTCACCGACGCCCTGGTCGCCGGCGCTCTGCGCGCGCTCGATGACTCGGGCGTCACGGACTACACCGTGATCCGGGTGCCGGGATCCTTCGAGCTCCCGGTCGCGTCATTGCACGCAGCAAAGAACGGGTACGACGCGGTTGTCGCGCTCGGCGTCGTGATCCGTGGGGACACGCCGCACTTCGAGTACGTCTGCCAGGCGGCGACCGAGGGGCTGATGCAGGTCGGCGTGACCACGGGGATCCCGGTCGGCTTCGGCGTACTCACCTGCGACAACGACCCCCAGGCCCTCGACCGCGCCGGCTTGCCCGACAGCCGAGAAGACAAGGGCTACGAGGCAACCCAAGCAGCCCTCTCCACCCTAGTGGCGATCCGAGAGCTGTAGCTGACCTGTCGCACGCGTGAGGTGATCTGCCCCACGCGTGCTACGCAGCCACTCCTGCGTCGCAGCCGCTCCGCGCGCTCCCGCCCGCCCAGCTCTTCCTTGCGGGCTGCTGCGCGCTGCCGCGCGCCCGCGAGCTGCGCGCTGCCGCGCGCGGGTGAGTGCCGGGGCGGGCACGGTCCCGGTGGATTGATGTCGTTACGGGGATCGTGGGTGAATCCGACGCGTGGTCTGCAGGTCGGGTTCGCGGATGACGGTTCAGGTGTGAGCGCGTCGTCTCGGAGGCCATCTGCGGACCGGATTGGGTCGAGTCGTGGCGATCGGCGGCAGCGCGGTTTGCCGAGTCGTGAATCCGTGCGGTCGACACGCGGTTCTAGCAGGCCGCGATCCACGACTCGATGCCTGACGGGATGAGCCGTCCGGCGGGTCGGCGGCCGCCTCCGGGGCCACGAGCCGCCGACCGCGTGGGGACACCACTACTTGATTCGGGTGTGTTGCATTTTCCAGTTGGGGAGCCAGGTTTGGCCGTTGTCTGTGGAGAAGGATTGTTCCCAGGCGGCCTTGTCGACGCCTGGGGTCCAGAGGAAGCGGACGTCGATGGGCCGGCCTTCCCAGATGTCCGGGCCTTCGAAGGTGCCGGTGCCGTCGGGACCGAAGGAGCCGATGACCGGGGTTTCCAGTTGGCCGCGGAGGCTGTTGATCCAGTGGATGGCCCAGGTCTTCGCCGACGGGTTGTAGATGCGGAGGGTCGCGCCCCGGAAGCCTTCGGTGGGGAACCAGCCCTCGTCGAAGCTGATCGCGCCGTCGAAGTACGTCGTGACCTGCATCTCGGACTGCATTTCGTACCACTCGGCCGGCTCGCCGAGCGCGGGGCGGCGGCGCTGGTTGTGCATGTCCCAGCGGCCGACCAGGAAGTCGAAGTCGCCAGTCACCTTCGGTACGTCGAGAGCAGGTGGCGGCGTGGAGCGGCGGGTGAAGTCCATGATCCAGTTGGTTTCCCAGGTTTGACCGCCGTCGTTGGAGTACGCCTGTTCCCAGTGCGCGGTCTCCGGGGTGATGTCCGACCATTCGTAACTGCAGAGGATCGGCTTACCGTCTAGCTCGTCGTCACCAACGAGCCGGCAGCGAGAGCCGTCCTCCGACCAGCCGCCGCGCACCGGCGGGTACAGCCGCATCGTCCGGCTGTCGACCCACCAGATGCTCCACTCCCGCGCGACCGGGTCGAACAGCCGGACCGACAGCCCATACGACCCCTTCGTCGGGAATCGCATCTCGTCGATACTGATGGCGCCGTCGAAGTACGTGTGCGCCGTCGTGGTTCCGTCGTACTCCAGCCACTCGTCGCATCCGGCGAAGGCTTGTTTCAGGGTTCGGTGCCGGACGTCGAAGTACCCGTTCAGGAAGTCGAAGTCACCGGTCACCTTGGTCCATGTCGTCATGCAGCCAGCCTGCGACCAAAACCTGACAATCCATGGCAGTGTTCCGGGTTAACCTCGGAGCATGCGTTCAAGTCGGTTGCTGTCGATCCTGCTGTTGCTGCAGACCCGCCGGCAGCTGACCGCGCGCGAGCTCGCCGATGAGCTCGAGGTCTCGCTGCGGACCATCTACCGCGACGTCGAGGCGCTCGCGGCGGCCGGCGTGCCGGTGTACGCCGATCAAGGGCGGGCCGGTGGTTATCGGCTGGTCGAGGGGTACCGGACCAGGCTGACCGGTCTCACCGAGCAGGAGGCGGCAGCGCTCTTCCTGGTCGGTATGCCGGGCGCGGCCGCGGCTCTCGGGCTGACCGCCGAGACCAGCGCGGCCGAGCTGAAACTCCTGGCGGCGTTGGCGCCGGACCAGCGGGATCGCGCCGGCCGGTTGAAGAACCGCTTCCATCTCGACCTTCCCGCCTGGTACCGGGACGCCGAGACCTCACCACAGCTGTCCGCCGTCGCCGACGCGGTGCTGCATGATCGACGAGTCAAGGTGCTGTACCGCCGATGGGAGGCACCGCGTGAGGTCGAGCGCGTGCTGGAGCCGTACGGGCTCGTGCTCAAGAACGGCAGCTGGTACGTCGTTGCCGCGACCGCCGGCGGGATGCGTACGTACCGGGTCTCCAACATCCTCGAGCTCACGCCCACCGAGGAGGAGTTCGAGCGGGCGGACGGGTTCGACCTGGCCCAGTTCTGGCAGGAGCACCTGGAGGGCTTCGACCAGATCCGCTTCACCGCCGAGGCCGTTGTCCGAGTGTCCGCGCGATTGGCCGGGCAGATGTACGACGTCTCTTACCCGGCTCTGGTCAGAGCGGTAGCCGCCGCGGAGCCCAACGAGGACGGCAGCGTCGTGGTGACGATCCCCATCGAATCCATCCCCAACGCGGCGGCCACCCTCTGCCGCTTCGGCGACAGCCTGGAGGTGCTGGAACCACCAGAACTGCGCACCGAACTGGCAACCCTCGGCCGAACGCTGTCCACCCTCTACTCCTGAGCCGACGATATGTCTGGTAAATATCTTATGAGTTCCGTACTATATGAAATACAGAGGAGATGAGTGCAGGGAGGCACATGATGTACCGGGTGGTTCGTGGTGTGAGTCTGTTGTTCAGTGGGCTGTTCGCCGGCTTCCTGGTGTGCGTCCTGGTGCTCGAGAATTCGCTGCGGGGTTTCGATGCGTCGGTCTACACGCAGGTGCGGCTGGTGGAGCTGGACTCGCTGGACACGCTCGCGTCGGTGACCTTGATCCCGGCGATCGTGACCACTGTCGTACTGGCGATCCGGTCCCGGGGCACCGATCGCCGGGTAGTGCTGGTGGCGTTCGCGTTGCTGCTCATCGTGTTCGCGACGACGCTGGCGATCAATCTTCCGATCAACTCGGATCAGGCGTCGTGGTCGGTGCAGAACCCGCCGGCCGACTGGTCCGGTGTGCGTGACCACTGGCAGGTCGCCCACCTGATCCGCACCGTTGCCGCGCTGCTCGCCTTCGGTTCATTGATCGCGTCCGCGCTCACCCATCGTGCCCCTGCGCATCACGATGCCCGGCCTGATCCCGTTGTCAGTGCGCGGATCAGGTCGTGAGGGACGGCGTGGGCGGTGTTGCCGCCGTACCCGGTGGTGGTGTGGGCCATCGTGAGGGAGTTGAGGAGAGCTTCCTCGACCGATTCGGTGACCGCCTGGAACGGTTCGCGGAGGTCGCGGTCGGCAAAGACTCCACGGCGAGTGGTGAAGGCGATCGCGTAGTCGCCACTGCCGGGTGCGTAGTCGGAACCCACGCGAGCCAGAGCGAAGATCGCCCGCCGAGCGAGCCGACCCAGCTGACGGGCATCGACCCCAAGGTCCGTGGCGACGACGATCATGCAGGAGTTTCCTTCGGCGTCGATCGGCTCGGCCGGGATCGGGGTGCCGAGGACGGTGAGCAGCCCGGAGAAGTTCGATTGCACGAGGGCGCCGACCGTACCGTGCTCGACGACGCGGGACGCCGTACCGATGCCGGCCTTGAAACCGAGGGCCGCGGTACCGGTGCCGGCTCCGACGCACCCCTCGGCGGGAAGGTCTGACGAGGCGGAGTCGAGGGCGGCGTGGACGTGCTCCGGGGTGATCGGGCGGCGGCGGATGTCGGAGAGGAACCTGTCATTGGTCTCGCCGACGACCGGATTGAGGCTGGTCGCCTCCGGGTCACGATCGAGCAGCCAGCCGACCAACGCGTCGGCGACCCGGAAGACACTGAGCGTCCCGGTCAGCAGGATCGGCGTCTCGATCACCCCGAGCTCGTCCACCTGCGTCGACCCGACGAGTTTCCCGTACCCGTTGCCGACCGCCACCGCCGCGGGCAGGCCGTCGGCGTATCCGGGCGGCACGATCGCGGTGACACCGGTGTTCAGATCACCGGTGGCGATCGTGGTCTGGCCGACCCACACACCTGGTACGTCGGTGATCGCGTTGAGTGGACCGGTGGGCAATGAGCCGACGACGACGCCGAGATCACGCACTCTCCTGCCTGTCTGCATCAGGCGTGGCGTCCTAGCGGAGACCGGTCGCCCACGAACCACAAGTGACCGAACGGGTCCGCGAAGGTGCCTTGGCGGTGCGGACCCCACGGCATCTCGTGGACGCGCACCGGGTCGCCCCGGTCGTCGGCGCCGGCCTCGACGGCGCGCTCTACGAAGGTCTCCGGATCATCGACGAAGACCTCGACCCGGACGGTCGGGGCACCGGTGCCCGCAGGTGTGTCCCACCCGTTGTTCTCCGGTTCGCCGAGGAAGAAGGCCGCGCCACCGACCGTGAGGCCGATCACGCTGCCGAGGTTCCACAACTGCTCGGCGCCCAGGGCCCGTGCGTACCATTCCGCGGCCGCCGGGGCGTCCGGGACCGCCAGCATCACCGAGATCTGTACTTGCTCGTCCATGACCCCAGTAACCCACGGTTGAGGTCCGGTGGGCGGACCTGAGGGTCAAGTCCTGGGCGCGGCCCTCTAGGCTGGGCGGGCGATGAAGAGTTTTGAGGAGCTGTTTGCCGAGCTGGGTGAGAAGGCGGCGACGCGGCCGGAGGGTTCCGGGACCGTGGCGGCGCTGGACGCCGGCGTGCACGCGATCGGCAAGAAGCTGGTCGAGGAAGCCGCCGAGTCCTGGATGGCTGCCGAGTACGAGAGCAAGGACCGGGCCGCGGAGGAGCTGTCACAGCTGCTCTACCACGCCCAGGTGATGATGCACGCGCTCGGACTGGACCTCGACGACGTGTACCGACATCTGTAGGAGCGCCCCGACAGACACCGGTTCACCTCTTCGAAGAAAGGGCAGTGCCATGCTGCGCGTCGCAGTACCCAACAAGGGCTCGCTGAGCGAGGCCGCCATCGAGATGCTCACCGAGGCCGGCTACAAGCAGCGCCGGACCACCAAGGACCTCACGCTCACCGACACGGCCAACGAGGTCGAGTTCTACTACCTGCGCCCACGCGACATCGCCGTGTACGTCGGCGCGGGCACCCTCGACGTCGGGATCTCCGGCCGCGACCTGGTGCTCGACTCGCACGCGGACGCCGACGTGATCATGGGCCTCGGGTTCGGCTCGTCCACGTTCCGGTTCGCCGGCCGGCCGGGTGCCGCCGACTCGATCAAGGACCTGGCCGGCAAGCGCATCGCCACGTCGTACGCCGGGGTCCTGCAGGATCACCTGGCCGAGAACGGGGTCGAAGCCGCCGTGGTCCGCCTGGACGGCGCGGTCGAGTCGGCCGTCCAGCTGGGCGTCGCGGACGTGATCGCCGACGTCGTCGAGACCGGTACGACGCTGCGCCAGGCCGGACTGGAAGTGTTCGGCGACCCGATCCTGCAGTCCGAGGCGGTGCTGATCAAGCGGAACGGTGTCGAGACCCCACCGAACGGGATCCAGCAGCTGGTCCGCCGGCTCGAGGGCGTTCTGATCGCCCGCAACTACGTGATGATGGACTACGACATCCGCGCCGAGGATGTCGACGCGGCGACCGCGGTCGCGCCCGGACTCGAGTCGCCGACGGTCTCACCGCTGCACCGGCAGGGCTGGGTCGCCGTCCGGGTGATGGTTCAGCGGGCCGACGCACAGCGATTGATGGACCAACTGTGGGAGGTGGGCGCGCGTGCCATCCTCACCACGGACATCCACGCCTGCCGGATCTGACATGACCGCGCCCGGCCGGCTGTTCAGCTTCCACCCGCGGATCGTGTCGCTGATGGCGGCCGGGATGGGCCTGTCGCTGATCGCGGTCTTCGGGGTGATCTGGTTCCGGTTGCCGGAGGACGCGCGGGACACGTTCAGCTGGTTCCAGCGGCTGACGTTGCTGGCGTTCTTCGGCGCGATCCTGTGGATCCTGTACCGGATGACGACCCTGCGGGTGACGGCGTACGCGGACCGTTTGCACGTGCGCAACGTGTTCAAGTCCTACACGCTGCCCTGGACCGAGGTGTCCGCACTGCGGTTCCGCTCCGGCGACGCCTGGCTCCAGCTCTTCGATGCCGACGGCAACCGGCTCGGGATCCTCGCGGTCCAGGCCGCCGAGGGGCTCCGGGCCGGCCGGGCGGCGAAGGAACTGGCGGCGGTCGCCCGTGAGCACGGCGCCGGCCCGGCCACCAAGAAGACTGACGCCTAGGCGGACACCCGGAACGTCGTCGTGTGCGACTCACCAGGCTTCAGCACGACGAGGTTCTGCCCGGTGATGAACGCGTTCGGCGGGCAGGTCATCGGCTCGACGGCGAGCGCCGTACGCCCGATCGCGGCGCCGGTGTAAAGCTGCAGCCACGGCGTGTCACTGGACAGGACCGCGCGAGCGCCGGAATCCGGGTCGCTCAAAGTGACCGACCACGAGCCGCCACCGAGCCCGGTGAACGTGTTGTCGATCTCGAGGCCACCGATCGCCCGGCCCGACCGGAAGTCGTACGGCGACCCGTCAACCGGAGCCAGCCCGATCGGCATCATCCGTTCGGGAGACACCTCGAGCCACTCCGCCGCGCTGAACTCCAGCACGCACTCGTCGATCACCCGGCCGACGCTGAGGTAGGGGTGCGTCCCATACCCGTACGGCGCGTCACTCGAGCCGACGTTGGTCGCGGTGGCGGTCACGGTCAGTCCGTCGTCGCTCAGGCGGTAGCCGAGTCGGAGATCGAGCTGATGGGGGTATCCGGGCTGGCCGTGCAGCCGGTGACCCGCCTCGACGCTCGCGGCATCGCCGTCCACCCGGGACCAGTTCGCCCACCGGGTCAGGCCGTGGATCGCGTTCTGCCGGGCCGGCTCGGTCAGGTACAGCTGCTGGTCGATGTCCTCGAACGAGTACTTCCCGTCCGTGATCCGGTTCGGCCACGGGAACATGTGCTGCCCGATCCCCGCGTGCGCCGGCTCGTCCTCGCCGTACCCGAGCAGGACCGGGCGGCCGTCGTACGTCAGCCCGCGCAGGCCACCGCCGACGCTGACCACAGTCGCCTCGTAGCCGCCGGCCTCGATCGTCCACTGCTCCCCGGAGGGCAACACGCTCATACCCCCATCCTGACAAAAGTTCTTCGTGGTTGCTGTCCATCGGGGGCGAACCCGTTCGTGGTGATGCTGTAATCACGCCTACAGGAGGTTCTGATGAAGTACATGCTCTTGATCAACGCCGGCGAGCTCGACCTGAGTGGGGGAGCGGTCGGATGTGAGCCCGAGGACTGGATGCGGTTCGACAAGGAGATCACCGACTCCGGAGTGGTTGTGGCGTCGGAGTCGCTGGCGGACCTGGTCACCGCGACCCGGGTACAGGTCGCGAACGACGGCAAGCGGACCGTGACGGACGGGCCGTTCGCCGAGACCCGTGAGGTGCTCGGCGGGTTCTACGTGATCGACGTACCCGATCTGGACGTCGCTCTCGACTGGGCGGCCAGGTGCCCGGGCTCGCGGGCCGGCGGCTCGGTGATGGTCCGCCCGGTCGCGGAGTTCTGAGGTGGACCAGGTCGAGGAGGTCTTCCGGGAGGAGCGCGGCCGGCTGCTGGCAGCGCTCGCCCGGCGGTTCGGCGACCTCGACCTGGCCGAGGAGGTCACCTCGGAGGCGATCGAGGCGGCGCTGGTGCGCTGGCCGGTCGACGGCGTACCGCGGAATCCGGGCGGCTGGCTGATGACCACCGCCCGGCGGAAGGCGGTCGACCGGTTACGGCGGGACCAGGTGTACGCCGCCAAGCTCGCCGTACTGCAGGTCGAATCGGACCGGGCGGAGCTGCCGCGTCCAGGTGGTGGGTTGCCGGACGAGCGGTTGGAGTTGTTCTTCACCTGCGCGCATCCGGCGCTCGCTCCCGAGGACCGGGGTGCGCTGACGCTGCGGTGCCTGGCCGGGCTGACCACGCCGGAGGTGGCGCGGGCGTTCCTGGTGCCGACCGCGACGATGGCCAAGCGGATCGTCCGGGCGAAGACGAAGATCCGGGAGGCGCGGATCCCGTTCCGCGTCCCCGGCCCGGACGAGTTGCCCGAGCGGCTGCCGGGCGTACTGCAGGTGATCTACTCCGTCTTCACCGAGGGGTACGCCGCCAGCTCCGGCCCGTACCTGCAACGCCTCGACCTCGCCGAGGAGGCGATCCGGCTGGCCCGGATCCTGAACCGACTGCTCCCGGATGAGCGCGAGGTCACCGGCCTGCTCGCCCTGATGCTGCTGATCCACGCGCGCCGCGACGCCCGCAGCGAACCCGACGGCTCGATCGTCCTGCTCGAGGACCAGGACCGCAGCCGCTGGGACCAGGACATGATCGTGGAGGGCCGCGAGTTGGTGGTCGCCGCACTTACCGGCGGCCCCGCCGGACCGTACGCCGTCCAGGCCGCGATCGCCGCCCTCCACGACGAGGCAGCCGACTTCGCAGGCACCGACTGGCCGCAGATCGTCATCCTGTACGACGTCCTGCTGGCGATCGACCCATCTCCGGTGATCGCGCTCAACCGCGCAGCCGCGATCGCGATGCGCGACGGCCCCGAGGCCGGCCTGGCGCTGCTGGACGAGCTGGCCGCGGAGCCGCGACTCCGGGACTACTACCCGTCCGCACTCGCCCGCGCCGACCTCCTGCACCGCCTCGGACGCTTGCCCGAGGCAACCACGGCGTACGAGCGGGCGCTCGGCCTGGCCGGGTCGGAGCCCGAGCGGGCCCATGTCCGTGACCGACTGGCCGAAGTGGAGCAGACTGTGGCCCATGGAGACGGTGTATGAAGCAGCGGGTGGGGCCGAGGGGATGCTTCGGCTGGCGCATGCGTGGCATGAGCGAGTGATGGCGGACGAGGTCGTGAGCCACGCGTTCCACGGTGGAGCGCGACCGGACCACACCGAGCGGCTGGCGGCGTACTGGGGTGAGGCGCTCGGCGGGCCGCCGGCGTACTCCGGGAACTACGAAGACGAGACGTATGTCGCCCGGTTGCACAGCGGGAACGGTGAGCACGACGAGATGAATCGCCGCGCGATCGCCTGCTTCGATGAGGCGGTCGCGGATGCCGGGCTGGCCGGGGACGGCCGGTTGCCCGCGGTGCTGCACGACTACTTCGCCTGGGCGACCACCACCACGATGTACAGGCATTCGGGCGAGGACATCCCCGACGGCCTCAGCATCCCGCACTGGTCGTGGGGCGGTCTGGAAGAGTGACGGACCGTCTGTCCAGAGTCGCCCAGGGGTGGGACGAAGCAGCCGACGGCTACGAGGCGTACTTCGTCCCCCGCTTCGCCCCCTGGGTGAGGGCCGCGGTGGATGCGCTCGATGGGCTCCCTGACGGACCGATCCTGGTGCCGTGCTGCGGCACGTTCCCCGAACTCGACCTGCTTGCACCGCGATTCCCCGACCGGAAGATCGCCGGCATCGACCTGTCCGCGGAGATGGTGCGGCTAGCTCGGGAGCGAGCGAGCCGGCTGCCGCTGGTCGAGGTCCTCCAGGGTGACGCCGCCACCCTCGACCCACGATGGTCCGCCGCCTGCGCGGCTGTCGTATCTGTCTTCGGCTTACAGCAACTGCCCGACCCGAAAGCCGCCATCCGATCCTGGTACGACGCACTCCGGCCGGGCGGCCGCATGTGCGTCGTCTTCTGGCCCGAGGTCACCGAGGAGACCGGGCCGTTCGCCTTGGTCGCCAAGGTGATCGGTGTCCGGAGCGACCACTCCTGGGAGGACGGACTGCTCTCGGACCTCGACCGTGCCGTCATCGAGCGGGACGAGCTCGTGTCCTACCCGATGACCCACGCCGACGCGGCGGAGTACTTCGACACCGCCAACCGCTCCGGATCGATGCGAGCGCTCGGGTTGGCGCGTGGCGACGCCTACATGGCGGAGCTGCGAACGGAGTACCTGAAGCTGGCGCCGGCGGGGGAGTGGACCCACCATCCGCGGGCGCGGCTGATCTCGGTCAGGAAGCTGCCGAGTCGTGAGGCGGTAACGCCACCGACTTCGTGATGATCTCGAGCGCCGGGTCGTGCGGGACCGTCGGGTTGCCGTCGACGATGACATGCGCGCGGGAGCGGGTCGCCTGGTCGGCGAAGTGGTCGCGCTCCCACCGCATCCACTCCAGCCAGTGGTCGCGGAGGGCCTCGCCGTCGCGCTCGATCCCACGATCCAGCCGGACCTCGTTCGACGTTTCGATCCACAGTCGCAGGGACTGCCAGTGACCGGCGTCGCGGTCGCAGGACGTGACGCCCTCGACGATCAGGAGCTCGACGGTGACGGGTACGACATGGAGCTCGGCGTACGCACCGACATGCCAGTCGTAGCGGCGGTAGCGGCCCTCGCGTCCGTCGGCGATCCGCTGCAGCACGTGGTCGCGCAGCAGGCTGAAGCCGCGGACGGCGCCGTTCCAGCCGTCGTACAGGTCGTCCATGTGGATGACGTAGGTATGCAGTCCGCGGGCCTCGGCCCGGGCCTGCACGTTCGCGGCCAGGCAGGACTTGCCGGATCCGGCCGGTCCGTCGATGCCGATCAGTCTGGTCCGGCCGAGGTGCGGAGGGCCGGCCTGGACGTTGTCCAGGAGGGAGTCGATGGTCAGGGGCGAGCCGTGGTCAGGGGCTTTGTCAGTTGATTCCATGTCGTTTCAGAATGTCCTCGATCTCGTCGAACTCCGACGATTCCTGCTGCTTGGCCTTGGACCCCTTGGACGGCTTGGCAGCTTTGGCGGGAGCGGCCGACGCGGGTGCGGGACCCGTCGCGGTCAGCTCACCCGCGGGCGAGGCGGGTTTTGACTTCGGTGCCTTCTCCGGACGACGACCGCGGGCCACGCCGGAAACGACGTACAGCACCACGGAGACGCCGAACAGTGCGACGCCGGCCCAGACCGTCGGCGAGAAGATCAGGTGGGTGACCCAGCTCACGGTCGAGCGGATGACGTCCCAGACCAGCTCGAGCAGCCCGGTCAGGTACAGCGAGACCGGGAGCAGGGACCAGGCCACCCCGCGCGTGCCGGCCGCGACCCCGCGGCGCCGCCACGCGGCCCACGAGCCGATCAGGCCGAGCAGCGTCAGGCCTACGCAGAACGGCAGCAGCGTCAAATCGTTGAAGTCAGGCACATACCCAGGCTCGCACAGTCGGCGCCGGAACCAAGAGGGGAAGAGCCCTGACGTACCCCTGAAACTGGGGTCCGGACCGCCAGGCCATCACATCCGGGTCCTACCGGGCTCGCCCAGGCGTGGCGCGGCCGATCCGGGGCGATTGTGATGGCCTGGCGGTCCGGACGTCCCCCACTCACCAACCTCCCGTACACCCGCGCTGCGTCGCCGGGACCCGGCTCGTCGGCGCCGATTCGGGGTGGTTGGTGAGCGGGGGCGGTCCGCGGGAGAGAATGCAACGGTGCAACCAGAACGGCGACTGGCTTTTACCGGGTTCGACAACGATGACGGCTCGGCTGATCCGGCGCTGGCCAGGGCGCTTGCGCAGGGTGATCACGGCGCGGTGCTGTCGGCGCTGACCAAGGCGCGGCTGCTGGTGCCGGTGGTGGCGATGCTCGGCGAGGTCGAGTACGACGAGAACGGTCTGGCGCACGACAAGACGTCGGACATGGCGGTCGCGTTGCTGCAGGGGCAGGACGGCCGGAACGCGTTGCTGGCCTTCACCGGGACCGAGAGCCTCGCGCGCTGGAGTCCGGAGGCTCGGCCGATGCCGGCGCAGACCCAGCTGGTCGCGACCGCGGCCATCCAGGAGGGCGCCGCCGCGATCGTCCTGGATATCGCCGGCCCGGCGGCCGGGGTGATCGAAACCGACGACGTACGGCGCTTGGCCGCCGGCCTCCAGGTGGTTCGCCTGGAAGACGGCGGCTACGCCTGGATCGGCACCCCAGAGCCAGCGGACGGGTGAGCCTCAGCCGACCGGCTTCGAAGCCGTGGGTGACACCGGCCAGCGCGGTGACCGCGCCGGCACCGGTGCCGTAGACCTTACGGACGTCGGTGAGCTGGACCGGCGTGCTCACTGCGAGACCAGTACGTCGGTCTTGCGGTGGTAGGACTCGTTGGTCCACCAGAGGATCGCGACGACCATGCCGAGGCCGATGTCCGACCACAGCCACCAGGGCCAGTCGAAGTGCCCGAAGACGGCGAGGATCACCCAGATCACGAACTGCACGACACAGGTGACCAGCCAGACCGCGCTGACTGCTCGCAGTGCGGTGGTGAGACCGCGCGGCGGGAGTGCGTCGGCCACTCCGTCGAAGACCTGACGGAGCTCGCCGCGGGTGCGGGCCGCGTCCAGGTGCTCGAACCGGTCGAGTGCCTGCGGCGGCGTGAGCTTGCCACGCCGTACGGCGCTTTCGAGCTTGGACGCGGCCGACCGCCGGTCGGAGGCGGACAGCTGAAGCTGGTCGGGGAGCAACAGCGGGTCGAGGACGGTGTTCATCAGCTTTACCTGCTTTCTCGAGGGGTATTGTGAAAAAGCGTAGGGATTGAACAATTTCCGCCCCAGGGTGTTCGGGGCCCTGTCCGGGGTGGTGCTAGTACCCCTCTTCAGGGCGGCCGGCGTACGCGAGGATGGAGACCATGACCGAGAACCTGCCGCCGGGGCTGGCACTCGCGTGGGGTGTGCAGCCGGTGCAGCGGCGTGGGCCGAAGCCGGCCTTGTCGGTCGACCGGATCGTGGCGACCGGGATCGAGTTCGGCGACCGACAGGGGTTCGAGGCGATCTCGCTGCAGAAGATCGCGGCGCACTTCGGGGTCAGTACGAACGCGCTGTACAGGTACGTCCGATCCAAGGACGAGCTGATCGTGCTGGTGCACGACAAGGCGGTCGGACTACCGCCGGCGCTTCCGTCCGGCTGGCGGGAGGCGGCGACCGCGTGGGTGAAGGCCCAGGTTCAGCTGTACGCCGAGCGTCCCTGGCTGCTCGATGTGCCGATCCGTGGCGCGCCTGTCACGCCGAACCTGCTGCGCTGGGTCGAGGCGATACTCCAGGCGCTGGCCGAAACCGGGCTCAGCCAGCACGACAACCTTGGTTGCCTGGTGCTCCTGGACGGGTACGCGCGCAACTACGCCAGCCTGGCCCGGCAACTCGGTGCCAGCGACAACACGCCCGTACAGGCCGAGCAGGTCGGCCGCTTCCTCGTGCCTCGGCTGATCGAGGACGGCTACCCGATGCTGACCGCCCTCTACACGAACCAAGAGTACGAGGACGGCCTCGACGACGACCTGGAGTTCGGCCTGACCCGGATCCTCGACGGTATCCAGGTCCTGATCGGGGCCTAAGGCAACACGATCCGGACCGGGCCGTCGGCGCGAGCCGCGACCCACTGCCGGTGGAATTCGCTGCCGGGGGCAACTTCCGGGCGGCGGTGCGGTTCGGTGCGCAGGTTGACCGGCGCGGTCAACGTGGTCGCCGTCTGCGCGCGTACGCCGTTCGCCCGCGCGTCAGCGATCACGTCCGCCAGCGCTTGCGCGGCCGGCCTGCGCTGGTGGTCGACGGTGAACAGGCCGAGGTCGTACTCGCGGTCCGGAAAGTCCAGCAGCCGCCGGTCGATGTCATGCGACGACCACCAGGTGACACCCCAGAGCGCCGGATTCGGCAGCACCGTCTCGACCGTCCGCCGGGTGAACTCGGCCTGCAGTTCCACCGGGATGTCCGGCCCGGGTACGCCGATCTCCTGCAACCACACGGGTCGCGCGGGATCCAGCGAGGTCGCCGCAGCGAGCTCGACCAGGTAGTCCGCATGGCTGAGCGTGGCCGGCCCAAGAGGACCGTCCACCCGTGAGACTCCGTTGAAAACCCACGAGTGGACAGTGCTCAGGTCACCCAGATCCACGACGTCAACGGGATGGAAGGGGTGGTCCGCCTGGTACCAGGCGTCGTCGAACAGCGAGTGCAGGGCGAGTACGTCGGGCGCCGCCTTCTTCACCGTGGTGAGCAGGTCCTGCGCCCAACCGGTCGAGCTCTCGAAGTTCGTCGGGCTGTCGGGCCAGAGGTTGTTGACCTCGTTCCCGAGCGTGATCGCGAAGACGTTCGGCCGCGTCGCGACCGCTCGCGCCACGGTGTCGACGTACGCCGAGAGCCCGTCGCGGATCGTGGAATCGTCGAACAGGCTGGCCTTGTGCCAGGTGAGCACCCAGGACGGCAGGAAGTCGAAGCTGGACAGGTGCCCCTGGATCAGGTCGACCGCGACGGTCAGTCCGTGCTCGGCGGCCGCGTCGATGGTGTCCAGCAGGTCCTCGATCGCACGCTCGCGGATGATCGCCCGGTTCGGCTGGATCCAGGGCCAGACCGGGAACAACCGGACGTGGTCCAGGCCGATCCCGGCCAGGTCCGCGAAGTCCCGGCGTACGGCGTCGCCATCGTAGTCGAGCCAGCTGTAGAACCAGCCGGCCGACGGGACGTGGTTCGCGCCGAACCGGGGCAGCACGGAATCCGAGGGCATGCGGACGATGCTAAAACGGTTTAGGACCGACGGGCAACTGAGGGTCCGGTTCCGGCCTTGGCCGGCCCGCCTCAGGACGGGGGAGCGGTGGACTCGCGGACGGTCAGGACCGGGTCGGCGGTGCGGCGGTTGATCACCTGGGTGGGGTCGGCGATCGTCTCGAGGAGGACCTCGGCCGCCTGCCGGCCGAAGTCGAAGGTGTCCCGGGACAGCGCGGTCAGGGCCGGATGCATCAGCTGGGTCAGGATCGAGTCGTCGAACGCCACGATCGACAGGTCGCCAGGGACCGAGACGCCCATCTCCATCGCGACCCCGAGCCCGGCCACCGCCATCACGTCGCTGTCGTAGACGATCGCGGTCGGGCGATCGGCCTGGGACAGCAGCTTGCGCGTGGTCGCCGCGCCTTCCGCGTCGCTGAAGTCGGTGGTCAGCGAGGGTGCATCGAGCAGCCCGAGCCTCGGTGCGGCGTCACGGACGGCCCGGATCCGGCGCTGGGTGTGCTGGAAGACCGGCGTACCGGCGACGTGGGCGATCCGGCGGTGACCGAGCGCGGCCAGGTACTCCACGATCGAGAGCATCGCGTCCCGGTCGTCGGCCCAGACCGAGGCGAGCGCGCCCTTGCCGCCAC
Source organism: Kribbella sp. NPDC026596 (assembly GCF_040638415.1). NCBI lineage: Bacteria > Bacillati > Actinomycetota > Actinomycetes > Propionibacteriales > Kribbellaceae > Kribbella > Kribbella sp. NPDC026596. The sequence continues at coordinate 118,748 of NZ_JBEZYF010000014.1, forward strand.
GGCCGCCGATCACGACGGCCGGCAGCTCCAGCGCCTTCAGCTCGTCGACCCGCGGGTCCTTCACGGTCAGGTCGACCAGGATCACGCCGTCGACCCGGTGCTCCGAGGCCCAGCGCCGGTACACCTCGAGCTCGGTCGCGGTGTCCTCGACGATCAGCAGCTGCAGCGAGATCGACTCCGCGGACAGCCCGGACTGCACGCCCGACAGCAGGTGAGCGAAGAACGGCTCGACCCCGAGCGTGCGGGCCGGCCGCGCGATCACCATGCCGACCGAGTCGACCCGGCCCTCACCCAGCGCGCGGGCAGCGCTGTGCGGCCGCCAGCTCATCTGCTCGGCGATCTTCAGGATCCGCTCCCGGGTCGCGTCGCTGACACCCGGCCGCCCGTTCAGCGCGAACGACACCGCGCCCTTGGACACCCCGGCCCGATTCGCGATGTCCGCGATCGTCGGTCTCGCCATCGTCGTACCTCCTGAGTGTCGCGCCCTTGACAGCGGATTCTACGATGTGGATAGTTCGGGAGCTATACCGGTTTATCAATTCCAGGAGAATCCATGCGTAGACGTCGTCTGGTGCCGGTGGCCGCTCTTGCCGCCGCCGCACTCACACTGGCTGGTTGCGGCCTTGGCTCCGAGGACTCCGGCAGTAGCGGCGGCGCCAAGCCGACCGTCGACGCGAACGCCCAGGTGACCGGTGAGGTCAGCTTCCAGACCTGGGCGCTGAAGCCGAAGTTCACCTCGTACGTCGAGGGCGTGATCAAGGACTTCGAGGCGAAGTACCCGGGCACCAAGGTCACCTGGCTGGACCAGCCGGGCGACGGTTACGACAAGAAGGTGCTGAGCCAGGCCTCGGCCGGCCAGCTGCCGGACGTGACCAACCTGCCGCCGGACTTCGCGCTCTCGCTGGCCAAGCAGGACATGCTGCTCGACGTCGGCGCCGCGGACCCCAAGATCAAGGACGAGTACGTCGAGGGCGGCGTGCAGGCGTACGAGTACCAGGGCATGGACGGCACCTTCGGCTACCCCTGGTACCTGAACACCGACATCGACTACTGGAACGCGACCAAGTTCGCCGCGGCCGGACTGGATGTGAAGAACCCGCCGAAGACGTTCGACGAGCTGCTCGCGGCCGCCAAGGTCATGCATGACAAGACGGGCGGCAAGGAGTACCTGATGAGCCGGCTGCCCGGCATCGGTGACTTCACCAACGCCGGCGTCAAGATCCTGTCCGACGACGGCAAGAAGTTCGTCTTCAACACTCCCGAAGCCGCCGCGCTGCTGGACAAGTATCGCGACGCGTACAAGGCCGGCTACCTGCCGCGCGACATCCTGACCCAGGAGTACCTGGGCAACTCCAAGCTCTTCACCCAGAGCAAGGTCGCCTGGACCACCGGCGGCGGCAACGCCATCCAGGACTTCCAGAAGGACAACCCGTCGCTGAAGGGCAAGGTCGTCCCGTCACCCGCGCTCGACACCCCGCCGCTGTACGTGCAGGGCCTGTCGGTCTCGGCCAAGACGAAGAACCAGGCGGCCGCGATCGCGCTGGCCCGGTTCGTCACCAACGCGGAGAACCAGGCCGCGTTCGCCAAGATCGTGAACATCTTCCCGTCCACGAAGGCGTCCGCCTCGGACCCGTACTTCTCCCAGAGCGACGGTACGCCGGAGAGCGACGCGAAGGTGCTCGCGTTCGAGTCGCTGGCCAAGGCCAAGGTGCTGCAGCCGCCGGTGATCAGTGGCGCCACCAACGACTTCATCGGGCAGCAGATCTCGCTCGCGATCTCGGGCAAGCTCTCGTCCCAGGCGGCCCTCGACGCGGCGGTGGCGAAGGCCAACCAGCTCCTCACTCAGTAATGCGTTATCAGCGGTGGTTCACCCCGTGGGTGCTGGTCGTACCGGCACTCACGTGGTTGCTGGTGTTCAACCTCTGGCCGTCGATCAACACCGTCATCCTGTCGTTCACCAACGCCAGACCGATCGGCGGCGGCACCTTCGTCGGGCTGAAGAACTTCGAGACTCTCCTGCACGACGAGCAGTTGCGCTGGGCGCTGCTGAACAGCGTCATCTACATGGTGGTCTGCCTGCCGTTCCTGACCGTCCTGCCGCTGCTGCTCGCCGTACTGGTGGAGAAGAAGCTGCCCGGGATCACGTTCTTCCGGACCGCCTTCTACACCCCGGTGGTGGCCTCGGCCGTGGTGGTGGCGCTGATCTGGCAGTGGATCCTGGACGACCGCGGTCTGGTCAACGGCCTGGCCGAGAAGCTCGGGGTCATCTCCGGTCCGTTGCCGTTCCTGTCCGACCAGTGGCTGTTGTTGCTCAGCGCAATCAGTCTGACGGTCTGGAAGGGGTTGGGGTACTACATGATCATCTACCTCGCCGCGCTCGGGAACGTCGGCCGTGAGCTGCACGAGGCGGCCGCGGTCGACGGTGCCGGACCGTTCCGGCGGTTCGTGCACATCACGATCCCGGGAGTCCGCGGGACGATGATCCTGATCTCGATCCTGATCTCGGTGTCGGCGCTGCGGGTGTTCTCCGAGCTGTTCATCCTCAGCGGTGGCAAGGGCGGTCCGGGCGGGCGGGACAACTCGGTGGTGATGCTGATCCAGCAGTACAGCCAGGGCTTCGAGGGCAACCTCGGGTACGCGTCGGCGTTGTCGATCGTGCTGTTCTTCGTCACCGTCGTACCGATGCTGGTGCTGGCCCGCCTGAACCGTCGAGGAGCCGAAGCATGAGTGTTGTCACCGATCCGGCCCGGCCGGCTGTTGTCGCTTCGGATCCTGGTACGCCGGGGGGCCGCAAGCGCCGGAGTGGTTCGTTCGGGTTCAACACGGTCTCGCCGCGCGAGAAGGTGGTCCGCTACCTGCTGCTGGTGTTCGTGCTGCTGATCACGATCGGGCCGTTCCTGTGGCAGTTGTCCACGTCGCTGAAGGGATCCGGGGAGGACATCTACACCCGGATCCCGCGGCTGCTGCCGGCCCAGCCGACGTTCGATCACTACAAGGCCGTGACCGACACGATCCCGGTCTGGGATTACGCGCGGAACTCGCTGGTGGTCGCCGTACTGGTTGTCGGTGGCAACGTCATCGGCGCGTCGCTGGCCGGGTTCGCGTTGTCCCGGTTGCAGTTCCGCTTCCGGCGGCTGGTGCTCGGGTTGTTCCTGGCGACGCTCGTACTGCCGGGCGAGGTCACGATCATCTCGCAGTACGTGACGGTGCGGGAGTTCGGGCTGGCGAACACGCTGTTCGGTGTCGCGTTGCCCGGCATGATCGGCGCGCTGAACGTGCTATTGATGTACAACGCGTTCCGGTCGCTGCCGATCGAGGTCGACCAGGCCGCGATCGTCGACGGCGCGAACGCGTGGCAGCGTTTCCTTTATATCGGCCTACCGTCGGTGCGGGGGACGATCAGCGTGGTCGCGATCTTCGCGTTCATCGGTGCGTGGGACGACTTCCTCTGGCCGCTGATCGTGCTCACGGATCCGGACAAGTACACGCTGACCGTCGGTCTGCAGTACCTGTCCGGCACCTTCAGCAACAACCCCCGCCTCATCGCCGCCGGCACGATGATCGCCTTCATCCCCATCGTCATCGTCTTCGCCACCCTCCAACGCTTCTTCTTCAAAGGCGTCGAGGAGGGCGCCGTCAAGGGCTAGCCCGAGCCCCACGCGTGCTCCCGGGGCGAGCGGTCGGCTCGGCCAGTCGTCGGGGGCTTGGACCGGGACCGGTGGGCCTGAACAGGTTATTGCCTGTTCACGCCCACCGGTTGTTGTTCAAGCTCCCGGCTAGGCGCCGCCGTGAAGCCCGGCGGTGTGCGCTGCCGCGCTTCATCAACCACACCGCGGTCCCGGGGCAAGGTGGTTGCTTCAGGCTGCTCGCCGGCGTGTGTGGTTGTCCCACACCGGCCAGGCCGGCCTCACCGAAGTCACCGTCGACCGCGGGGTGCTCCCGCGGTCACCCGCGCATCGTGCACGGTGCGCGCTCGGGTGAGGTCGGCCAGTCGTTGGGGGCTTGGACTGGGTGCGGTGGGCTTGGACAGGTTATTGCCTGTTCACGCCCACCGTTTCCTGTTCAAGGCACCGGCTGGTGTTCCGTGTCGGGGACCCATTCGAGGAGGTCGCCAGGTTGGCAGTTGAGGGCTTGGCACATGGCTTCCAGGGTGCTGAAGCGGACTGCTTTGGCGCGGCCGTTCTTCAGGACCGCCACGTTGGCGGGGGTCAGGCCTACCTTCTCGGCGAATTCGCCGACGCTCATCTTGCGCTTGGCGAGTTCGACGTCGATGCGGACCACGATCGGCATCAGATGACTGCTTCCATGTCGGTGCGCAGCGTCGTCGCCTGTTGCAGCAGCGCTCGCAGTACGACGACCAGCAGGATGAGTACGCCGCCGACCAGGACCATCCCGGTCATCACGATCGGCAGCGCCGGATCGGTGGCCAGTAGACCGAGGTATACGTACACACCGAAGAACAGCACCCAGCCGACGCCGAGCGTGCAGACGATCGCGTCGACCCACGCGAACGCCGCCGCGCTGAAGATCCGGTCCGCCGTGACGAGCGTGAGCAGTTTCCAGGTGCACACGATCACGACCTGGACACACATCAACTCGACGATCGACCAGATCGTCAGCGGCCAGCGCAGGTAGGCCAGCTCCGGATCCTCCCGCGCCATGTACGCGAACTGTCCCGGCATGCTCATCACCTGCGCGACCACCAGCCCGGCGAACAGCAGGACGAGCAGGACGCGGAGCGGCAGCACCACCCGATTCAGCAGTCTCATGGATCGACTGTCGGCTGTTATCTATCGATTGTCGATATTCTGAAAGTCCCATGATCACGAACTCGTTCGTAACGAACATGTTCGTTATTGTCGAGGGCATGATGGATGAACCCAGGAGTCGGCGGGAGCGGCCGGCTAAGGCGGCGTTGACGCGGGGCGGGATCGTGGCGGCGGCGGCTGAGGTGATGCGGGCCGAGGGGCTGGGGCGCGTGACGATGCGGCGGTTGGCGTCGGAGCTCGACACCGGGCCGGCCTCGCTCTACGTGTACTTCCGCAACACGGCCCAGCTGCACGCCGCCGTACTCGACGATCTGCTCGGCGCGGTGGACTTGTCGCCGGTCGACGCACCTGGTGATTGGCGTGACCGGCTCGAGGCGGTGCTGACGTCGTACACGCGGGTGCTGTTCGAGTACCCGACGCTCGCTCAGTCAGCGGTCACCGCGCGGCCATCCGGGGAGAACTACCTGAGGTTGGTGGAGGGGTTGCTGGCTCTGCTCGACGAGGGCGGCGTACCGCCGGGACAGGCAGCTTGGGGCCTCGACCTGCTGCTCCAAGTGGCGACGGCGACGGCTGCTGAGCATGCGGGCGGTGACGACCCGGAGCAGTGGGATGCGGTGGGCGCTGCCCTGCGCGCGGTCCGGCCGGAGACGCACCCGCGGATCGCCTCGCTGGGGGAGGACCTGCTGAGTGGCCCAGGACCGGCCCGGGCGTCGTGGGGGATCCGCGTTCTGATCAACGGAGTGCTCGCCACTCCACGTACGGGAGGGAACTGATTATGCATCACGAGATCGCAATCGTCGGCGCCGGGCTGGGTGGCTTGACGCTGGCGCGAGTACTGCACGTGAACGGCATCGACGCCGCTGTCTACGAGCTGGACGCATCACCAACGGCCCGCACCCAGGGCGGCATGCTCGACATCCACGAGGACTCCGGCCAGGCAGCGCTGCGAGCGGCCGGCCTGTACGACGACTTCCTGCGCATCGTCCTGCCCGGCGGCGAAGCGATGAAGATCTACGACCGGTACGCCGTACTGCACCACTCGGATGAGCGCGAAGACGGCGGACGGCCCGAGGTGCACCGCCGCGACCTGCGCGACCTCCTGATCGACAGCCTCCCGGGCGGCATGATCCGTTGGGGCTCGAAGGTCGTCGACATCACGGACGGCAGCGGCCCAGGTCCAGATGCGAGTCGGGCGGTGCGGCTGGCGGATGGTTCAGGTCCGCGTTGGGAGGTGCGGTTGGATGACGGCAGTTCGTTCACCGCCGAGCTGCTCGTCGGTGCCGACGGCGCGTGGTCCAAGGTCCGACCACTCGTCTCCGACGCCACACCGACGTACGCGGGCCTGTCTTTCGCCGAACTGGACCTCCTCGACCCCGACCTCCGGCACCCCGAGAGCGCCGAACTGATTGGCGGCGGCCTCATGTTCGCCCTCGGCAACGGCTGCGGCTTCCTCGCCCACCGCGAACCCGACCGCCTCCACGTGTACGCCGCCCTGCAGACAGACGCGGCCTGGTCCGCCGACGACATCACCAGGGACGCCCTCCTGGCCGAGTTCAAGGACTGGGATCCCCGCTTCCTCCGCCTCATCCACGACGCGGACACCGAGCCGTTCCCACGCGCGATCCACTCCTTGCCGATCGGCCACCAGTGGAAACGGGTCCCCGGCATCACCCTCCTAGGCGACGCCGCCCACCTCATGTCCCCCTTCGCCGGCGAAGGCGCCAACCTGGCCATGCAAGACGGAGCCGAACTGGCAGCAGCCCTCCTAGCCCACCCCGGCGACACCGAAGCAGCCCTGACCACCTACGAAGCAGCCCTCTTCCCCCGCTCCGAACTTTCGGCCGCCGAATCCGCCGCCAACCTCGACCTCTGCTTCGCCCCCGACGCCCCCGCAGGTCTGCTGAACTTCTTCACGAGCCACGCCTAATAGTTGGCCCGAGGTCACTCGCCCCGCTCGAGGCAGAACTCGTTGCCTTCCGGATCCGCCATCACGACCCAGCCCCCAGGAGTCGACTCCCGCCGGTCGTCAAGGATCCGCGCCCCCAACCCCACCAGCCTGGCAACTTCCTCCTCCTGCGACCCCTCCGCAGGCAGGAGATCAAGGTGAATCCGGTTCTTCACAGCCTTCGCCTCGGACACCTCGACGAACACCAGACGCACGCCTTCGTCCTCATCGTGCGCAACAAGCCAAAACGGATTCCCCGGCATCTCCACCAGCGACGCCGGCCACCGCGTAACCCCACTCCAAAACCGCGCCAGCCCCGCAGCATCCCCACAATCAAACGTCACATTCAAAACCGCACTCCGCACATCCACCTCGATTCACCCGGACCCGTGCAGGCAGCGTCACAGAACCCCCTGAACCCGTCCACGGGATATGCGCTGCGCCTTTGACGCCGCAAACGACCTCACCAACTCCCTGCCGGTCGGTGTGCTCGCGGTTCCATGCACCTTCGGCACCCACGTACTGCAAAAGTAGGCGCAAGTGTATACTTTTGCAGTATTGAGAAGGAGGTTCGAGGTGTCTCTCCTGGATCTGGCTGGCCTTGCGAGTGAGCAGTGGGGTCTTGTGACGACGGCCCAGGCTGGCGGCGTGGGGGCGTCGACACAGACGATGGCTCGCTGGGCGAACGAGGGTGCGCTGACTCGTCTGAGCCATGGCGTCTACAAGGTCGCAGGGAGCTCATACGACCCCCGTGACGAACTGCGGGCCGCTTGGCTGGCGCTCGACCCTGGGCGTCTCGCGGCGGAGCGGCTGGTTTCCGAGCCGATCGACGCTGTCGTCTCGCATAGCGCAGCTGCTCGCGTGCACCGTCTAGGCGACATGAGCGCGGACAGACATCAGTTCATCGTTCAGGGGCGCAAGCAAACGCGGCGGGCGGACGTGCAGATCCGGCGCAGGAGTGGCGGGATCGATCCGAACTCCTGGCGAGTCGTCGACGGCCTCCCGACGACAACTGTGCTGACAACTATCGTGGATCTGGCCACGGACCATGTCGATGGGGGACACCTGGCCGGCGTCGTTCGCGACGCCATCGCGACCTCTGCTGTCGATCTGCGCGAGCTCAGTACGGCGCTCAGGCCTTTCGCCCATCAGTACGGCGGGCGTCTCGGCGACGGCGACGCTCTCATCGAGCGCTTTCTGGACGAGGCCGGGATCCCTCAATCAATGCTGGACGCTGCAGACCTCTTGACGTCGATGTCGCGGGCCGCCTTCTCGGATGCGGACCTCCGAGAACTCGCAGAGAAGCTGGCCAGCTCCGACGTGCGCAAGATGCTCGAGGCTCTGTCCAAGCCCAGCACGCAGCGCAACCTTGCTCAGCTGAACGAGACCCTCGAGGCGCTCCGGAGAGCCGCCGGATGAGAGATCAGCCGTATCGCAACGCGGCAGCTTTCCGCGCCGGCGTCGAGGCACGGATCAAGGCTGAGGCCAAGGCGCATCGGACCCGAACAATGGAAGAAGTCCGACGACAGTTTCTGCTGCAGCGATTTCTCGCTCGCGTGTTCGCCGATGCGGAGACGGGCTGGGTCCTCAAGGGAGGCACCGGACTGCTGGTTCGGGTGCCAGACGCACGACACAGTAACGACATCGACCTCCTCTACCCGGACCCCGAAGGACAGCTGGTCGACGCGGTCGCGGATCTACGTCGTCGAGCTGCAATCGCGCCAGCCGGCGATCTGCTGGGATTTGAGCAGGCGGAGCCACGCCTCGGTGGAGGCCAAGGTGTGGACCACGTTGTGGCACAGGTGAAAGTGTCCGCCTATCTCGGCGTCACTGAGTACGGCCGGTTTCCGATAGACCTGTCGCTGAATCAACGGATCGCGGAGCCGGTCGAGCGTCGGCGTCCGCGGCCGGTTGTCGAGCTACCGGGCTGCGACCCGCTGCCGGAGTTCGTTCTCTACCCACTCGCCGAGCAGATTGCCGACAAGCTCTGCGCGATGTATGGGCTGTACGGTCCGAACCGGGACCAGCCCTCGACGCGTTACCGCGACCTGGTGGACCTGGTCATCATCGTTACCCACGAGGCGATCGACGCGATGAGAGCGACGGAAGCGCTGAACGACGAGGCCAAGCGGCGTGAGCTCAACCTCCCACACAAGCTCGTGGCTCCGAGCGAGCACTGGGAAGCCGGGTACGCGCGCACCGCGTCCGGAACCATGCTGACCCCTGAACTCCGGACGATCGACTCCGCCCTGGAAACCGTCGCCAGATGCATGGAGCCAATCCTCGGGGGAACGGCGGAGGGCACTTGGAATCCAGCGTCGATGCGGTGGGAGTGAGGTCAATCGCTCGCCCGGGGTCCACGGGTTGTCGATGAAGCGCGCGTGGGTGGGCTACCTGCGTGCCGCGGTGGGGTGGACTGCGCCGGTGTATTTCTCGCCGGGGCCTTGGCCTGGCTCGTCCGGGACGGAGCTGGATTCCTTGAAGGCCAATTGGAGGGAGCGGAGGCCGTCGCGGAGGGGGGCGGCGTGGTGGTGGCCGAGGGAGGGGGCGGCGGCGTCGAGGAGGCCGGCCAGGGCGTCGATGAGGGAGCGGGCTTCGTCGAGGTCTTGGTGGTCGGGGAGGTCCTCGGCCAGGCCGAGGTTGACGGCTGCCGCGCTCATCAGGTGCAGGGCCGCGGTCGAGATGATCTCTACGCTGGGTACGTCGGCGATGTCGCGGGAGACTGTGGACAGCGGGTCCGGGCGGCCCTCGTCCGCGGCAGCTGGGTGGTCGGCGTCCGCGGCCGCCGGCTGATCGGAGCGGTCCGGCTGCGAAGTGGCACCTGAGTCGTTCATGCTGCTACTCTTGCACGGCGACCGACCTGGTCCGCTGGTGACCCCTGAGCGGAATACTCGAGGGACTCCAGTGGTTCAAGTCCAAGCGGAGGGCCACCTCCCACCCAGTCGATGAAGAGTCGGCGGGTCCCGGTCACGCTGAGAGATTCTGGAGGACATCCGGAGAATCGAAGCGATCGTACGGCGTACCACCCGGAGGGGTTGGGGCGTCGTCGATCTGGGAATTGGGCCTTCGTGTGATCGCACGAGGGCCCTCGTGTTTTCCAGGGGCTGTCGGTGATCACGAGGTGGCACCAGTACGAGGACAACCCAGGAGGACCCATCACCATTGAACTGCGCGTCAACGAGCGCATCCGCGTTCCCGAGGTGCGACTGGTCGGACCGAACGGTGAGCAGGTAGGCATCGTCCGGATCGAAGACGCACTTCGGTTGGCACAGGAAGCTGATCTCGACCTGGTCGAGGTTGCGGCCACGGCACGTCCGCCGGTCTGCAAGCTGATGGATTTCGGCAAGTACAAGTACGAGACCGCGCAGAAGGCGCGCGAGTCCCGCCGGAACCAGACCAACACCGTCATCAAAGAGATGAAGCTGCGGCCGAAGATCGACCCGCACGACTACGAGACCAAGAAGGGTCACGTCGTTCGGTTCCTGCGTGCCGGGGACAAGGTCAAGATCACCATCATGTTCCGCGGTCGTGAGCAGTCCCGCCCCGAGCTGGGGTTCCGGCTGCTGCAGCGGCTGGCCGAAGACGTCAGCGAGCTCGGCTTCGTCGAGTCGTCGCCGCGTCAGGACGGCCGGAACATGATCATGGTGCTCGGACCGCACAAGAAGAAGTCCGAGGCGCGCGTAGACGTGGAAGCCGAGAAGGCCAAGAAGCAGGCCGAGCACGAGGCCGAGCAGGAGGCCGAGCGGCTGGAGCGGGCCGAGCAGCTGAAGCAGCACGAGGCTGAGCGGGCCGCCGGAGCAACGAAGAAGCCGAAGGGTCCGGCAGACAACCTCGATCCGGAGTGATGTGTCGCTCCGGTCGTCAGGCCGGAGCCGTCACCCGATCGAGTCAACGAAAGAAACCAGGAGTACATAGCCATGCCGAAGATGAAGACCCACTCGGGGATGAAGAAGCGTGTCCGGATCACGGGCTCGGGCAAGCTGCGCCGCGAGCAGACCGGCAAGCGTCACCTCGCCGAGGCGAAGTCGACCAAGCGCAAGCGCCGCCTTTCCGGCACCGTCGAGGTCGCGCCGACGCATGTGAAGAAGGCCAAGAAGCTCCTCGGTCTCTGAGGCTCGCTGTCTCCGGGCCTTCATCCCGCCCTTCCCCCGAACATCCCCGCCGAGTGGGCGCAGTCCGTCTCCGGCGCAGAAATACAAGGAGTAACACCTCATGGCACGCGTGAAGCGGGCAGTCAACGCCCACAAGAAGCGCCGGGTCGTACTCGAGCAGGCCAGCGGTTACCGCGGCCAGCGCTCGCGGCTGTACCGCAAGGCCAAGGAGCAGGTCACCCACTCGCTCGTCTACGCCTACCGGGACCGCAAGGCGCGCAAGGGTGACTTCCGCAAGCTGTGGATCCAGCGGATCAACGCCGCGGTCCGCGCCGAGGACCTGACCTACAACCGGTTCATCCAGGGCCTGCGGCTGGCCGAGGTCGAGGTCGACCGCAAGATCCTCGCCGACCTGGCCGTCAACGACCCGGCCGCGTTCTCCGCGCTCGTGCAGGTGGCCAAGGCCGCCCTGCCGACCGACGTGAACGCGCCGAAGTCCGACGTCTCCGCGGCCTGAGCACCACCCCTTCAGTAAGCACTCCCAAGTGGCGAGCCCTGGTCTGCTGACCGCACAGTCCGTGCGGATCAAGCAGGCCCGGCGGCTCGCCACTCGTGCGTTCCGGCGCAAGTCCGGCCGCTTCCTCGTCGAAGGACCCCAGGCGGTCCGCGAGGCTCTCGAACACCGCGAACTCGTCATCGAGGTGTACGCCGAACCGGCCGTCGCCACCCGGCACCGCGATCTCCACGACCTCGCCGCGGCCGCCGGCGTGCCCTGGTTCGAGGTCAACCGTGCCGCCGTCGAGGCGCTCAGCGAGACGGTCACCTCCCAGGGTGTCGTCGCCGTGTGCTCTCTGGTGGATGTGCCGCTCGCGCTCGGACCCACCGTGAAACTGGTCGCGGCCGGGGTCCAGGTCCGTGACCCCGGGAACGTCGGCACCCTGATCCGGACCGCGGACGCGGCCGGCGCCGATGCCGTCGTACTGTCGTCGGAGTCCGTCGACCCGCACAACCCGAAGGCGGTCCGGGCCAGCGTCGGCAGCATCTTCCACGTGCCGGTCACCACGGACGTCGACATCGTCACCGCCGTACAGACTTGGCATGAGCAGGGCCTGCAGGTGCTCGCCGCCGATGGGTACGGCGCCACTGACCTGGATACCTGTATCGACAACGGCACCCTCGCGAAACCCACCATCTGGTTGTTCGGCAACGAGGCACACGGCCTCCCCGACGACATCAACGCGATCGTCGACCACTCGGTGAAGGTCCCGATCTACGGCCGCGCCGAGTCCCTCAACCTCGCCACCGCCGCCGCGGTCTGCCTGTACGCCTCGGCCCGGGCGCAGCGCCGGTGACGGAGCTGCCGTTCGACGTGCCGGGACGCTTCTGGCGCGGGAACCTGCACACGCACTCGGACCGCTCGGACGGCGCGTTGCCGCCTGCGGAGACCGCCCAGGTGTATCGGGAGGCCGGGTACGACTTCCTGGCGATCACCGATCACTTTCGGCCGGAGTACGGGTTTCCGATGACGGATACGCGGGAGTTGCGGTCGGACGGGTTCACCACGCTGCTGGGGGCTGAGCTGCACGCACCGCGGACCGAGGTGGGCCAGTCGTGGCACATTGTGGCGGTCGGGTTGCCGCTGGATTTCCGGCCGCCGACGGAAGCGGAGACGGGGCCTCAGCTGGCGCGGCGGGCGCGGGCGGCGGGGGCATTCGTCGGGATGGCCCACCCCTCGGCCTCGCTGCTGACGGCGATCGACGCCGAGAGTCTGGACGCGGCCCACTCGGTCGAGGTCTACAACGCGCTGGCCGACCGGGAGAACCGTGGCGACAGTTGGCACCTCACCGATGTCCTGCTGAACCGCGGTCACCGACTGACGACGTACGCCGCAGATGACGCGCACCTGCAACCCCAGGACCCGCCTCCGTGCCAGGCGTGGGTCCACGTCCGCGCCGCGGTACTCGAACCGGACGCTCTGGTGCAGGCGCTCAAGGCCGGCCACTTCTACTCGAGCACCGGGCCCGAGTTGCACGACGTACGTATCGAAGGTGACGTGATAGTCGTCCGTTGCTCGCCCGCGACAAAGGTACTGCTGAGCGGCGGCACTCCCGGTGCAGAGGTTGCCCAGGGCACCGAGCTGAACGAGTGCTCGCTCTCGGTGACCATGTTCCGCGGCACCCATTGCCGAGTCACCGTCGAGGACGCCTCCGGCGGCCGCGCGTGGACCAACCCGATCCACCTGCCATCACAGCGCCATAGTTGACGGCCCGACGGGCCGCATGTCAGCGTTGGCTCAGCGCGCGCCAGGGCGCCTCCTCTCCGCGGCAAGCACCGAGTGCACCTGGAAAAAAAGCAAGATCCATGACGGCCGGTGAACCCTTCGGGACGGCCTGATTCAGCGGAGCGGGCTGCCCTGGAAGGACCGTCGATGTCGACCACACCGCTGCCCGCCAAAGCCAGCCTCAGTCAGCTGCGCGCGCGGGCGAAGGATCTCCGCAAGGCCGTGACCAAGGGCCGCCCGGACGCGATCGAGCGAGCCCGCACCCATCACCCCGCCTACAGCGAAGAAGCGTTCACGCTGCGGGACGCGCAGTTGACCATCGCCCGCGAGTACGGCCTGGCCAGCTGGCCGGAGCTGATGGAGAAGGTGGCCACCGAACTGGTCGAGGGCCGCGAACTGCACCGGTACTTCGGTGTCGAGCTGAACAACGAGACCTGGGACCTGCTCGAGCAGATCGACGAGACCAGCCCGCTCCTCGACCAGGAACGCGTTCTGTACGGCGCGTACGCCGCCTGCCTGCACTGGCTCGAAGCCGGGAACGAGGCGAACCACGCCCGCGGCGAACACCTGATCGCCCGGGTCGCGCTCCGGATCGGCCGCGCCGACCTGGGCCTGGAGCACGCACGGCGTTGTCTGCAACTCGTCCAGGACCATCCGGATCAGATGGACGATTGGGACGAGCCGTTCGCCCGGGAAGCCCTCGCGCGTGCCCTCGCGGCGACCGGCTCAACAGCTCAGGCGCGAGCTGAGCGCCGCCGGGCGGAGGAGCTCACGGAGCTGGTCACGGATCCCGGCGACCGCGAGGTGCTCGTGACCGAACTCGGCAAGGAACCGTGGTTCGGGCTCACTTCTTGAGGCGCGCCTCGAGACCGTCGAGCAGCGTGTCGAGGCCGAAGACGAAGGACTCGTTGAATGTCGTGTTGATGTCCCGGTCGGCCCGTCGCCGGACCGATTCCTGCATGTCGGGGAGGTCGGCGGTGAGGACTTCAGCCTGCTGCAACAGCTCGCCCGCCATCTGGTTCAGGGACTGGCCCGCCCTCCTGGCCATCTCGCGGGTCGCGACCTCGGAGCTCGCGGTGCCGAGCACGTAGGACATCACGCTGCCCATCGCGAAGTCGACGTCCCGGCCGGAGAATCCGGCCGCGCCGAACAGCACCAGGCCGCGCGCGCCGAGCGTCATCGCCTTCGGTCCGACGCTCGGCCTGGTGTACATCACCTCGGGCAGCCAGGGGTGCCGGAGTACGGCCGCACGCAGGCTGTGGCCGAACAGCATCGCCCCGCTGCGCCAGCCGGCCAGCTCCGGGTCCGGTACGTCGATCTCGCCCCAGATCTCGTCGATCAGCAGGTCGATCAGATCGTCCTTGGTGGGAACGTGCCAGTAGAGGCTGGTCGCGCCCGCATCGAGCTTGGCGGCCAGCTTCCGCATGCTCAACCCGGCCAGACCTTCGGCGTCGAGGGTGGTCATCGCGGTCTGGACGATCTGCTCCCGGGTCAGCGTCTCGCGGGCGGGCGCAGCGGCCCGGGACTTGCTCCAGATCGACTCCATGACCCCATCCTAGCTAATCCACTGGAACACTGTGCGAGTTCGTCGTACAGTGTGCGAGTGACTAGTACACCGTTCGAGTCCCCTGCTTCTCATTCATCAGCGACCGGCCATCCCCGCCGCTGGTGGATCCTGCTGATCCTGTGCCTGAGTCTGATGGTTCTCGTCGTCGACAACACCGTGCTCAACCTGGCCATCCCGTCCCTGATGCGGGACCTGGACGCGACCCCCGCGGACATCCAGTGGGTGATCGACGCCTACATCCTGGCGTTCGCCGGGCTGCTGCTGACCGCGGGCAGCCTGTCCGACCGGTTCGGGCGGCGGAAGATGCTGCTGCTCGGACTGGTGATCTTCGGTGCGGCCTCGCTGCTCGCGACGCTGGCCCAGAACCCGTGGCAGCTGATCGCCTGCCGCGGGCTGATGGGTGTCGGCGGCTCGCTGCTGATGCCGAGCACGCTGTCGCTGCTGTTCACGGTGTTCCCGCCGGAGGAGCAGCGCAAGGCGATGGCCGGCTGGTCGATGGTGGCGATGGTCGGCGTGGTCGCCGGTCCGACGGTCGGCGGCGTACTGCTGAACCACTTCTGGTGGGGCTCGATCTTCTGGCTGAACGTGCCCATCGCCGTACTCGCGATCATCGGAACGCTGGCCATGATCCCCGAGTCGAAGGGCCCGGCGCGGAACGTCGATCCGGGTGGTGCGGTGCTCTCGATCATCGGTATGGCCGCGATCGTCTGGGCGATCATCTCGATCCCGGCCGACGGACTCGGCTCGGCGAAGGTGGTGGGTGGGTTGGCCGTCGGCGTGGCCGGGCTGACCGGGTTCGCCCTGTGGGAGAAGCGGAGTGAGCATCCGATGGTGCCGCTCGCGCTGTTCCGGGACCGGAACTTCAGTGGTACGAGCTTCTCGATCGTCCTCTTGTCCTTCACCGCCGGTGGGTTGCTGCTGGCCCTGACGCAGTACCTGCAGTTCGTGCTCGGGTACACCCCGCTGAAGGCCGGCCTGGCGCTGATTCCGTACGCCGTTGCCGCGACGGTGTTCAACGCACTTGGGGCGACCCTCGGGAAGAAGATGGCGGATCGCGCGCTGATCGTGATCGGTCTGGCGATCATCGCCGGCAGCTTCGGCATCCTGACGCAGGTCTCCGACTCGAGTGGGTACGGCCTGCTGATCATCGGCCTGCTGGTCATGGGTGTCGGCGGTGGTCTGGCCGGTCCGGCGGCGTACACACACCTGATGCAGGCCGTGCCGCCCGAGCATCGCGGGGTCGGATCCGCGATGAACGACACCGTTCAGCAAGCGGGTGCCGCGTTGTCGGTCGCCGTACTGGGCAGTGTGCTGGCTGCGGCGTACTCCTCGTCGCTGCCGGACTCCGTTCCCGAACCAGCCCGTAAGTCGATCGCGGACACGCTCGCGCTCGGCCCGGATTTCCTGGCTCCGGCCCGCACCGCCTTCACCGACGCCATGTCGATCTCGATGACGGTCGGGTGCATCGGGGCGCTGGCCGGTGCGGTGGTGGCGTTGGTAGTTCTGCCCCGTCGGCAGGCCGCGGAGCAGGCGGCTGACGCTGTCCCAGCGGTGAATGACGTGGTGCACTGAAACGGCTGAGTCCACAGGTTGTGGACAGCCGATTCACGCTCTCGGTGTTCTGGTTCCTAGACTGCAATCCGCAGAAGTTCCGAACCCGAGAGCGAGCCATGTCCGGTCCCAACACTGATTACGACCCGGTCGAAGTGACGCCGCTGCATGCCGAAGAGCTGGAGCGGAGCCGCGACGAGGCGCTGAAGGCGTTTACCGGGGCGGTCGATCTGGCCGCCCTGCAGGAGGCGAAGGTCGCGCATCTCGGCGAGAAGTCGCCGATCGCGCTGGCCAACCGGGAGATCGGCGCGCTGCCCCCGCAGGGTCGCAAGGAGGCCGGACAGCGGATCGGTGCGGCCCGCAAGGCCATCAACGAGGCCTTCTCGGGCCGCCTCGCCGTTCTCGAGGCCGAGCACGAGGAGCGGATGCTCGCCACCGAGCGGGTCGACGTGTCGCTGCCGTGGCACACCCCCGAGCTCGGCGCGCGGCACCCGCTCTCGCTGATTTCCGAGCAGGTCGCGGACGTGTTCACCGCGCTCGGCTGGGACGTCGCCGAAGGCCCAGAGGTCGAGTCCGAATGGCTGAACTTCGACGCCCTGAACTTCCAGCCCGACCACCCGGCCCGGCAGATGCAGGACACCTTCTTCGTCGAGCCGGCCGGCTCCGGCAAGGTGCTGCGCACGCACACGTCCCCGGTGCAGGCCCGCTCGATGCTGACCCGCAAGCCCCCGATCTACGTGATCTGCCCGGGCCGCGTGTTCCGCACCGACGAGCTGGACGCGACCCACACGCCGGTCTTCTACCAGGTCGAGGGCCTGGTGGTGGACGAGGGCATCACGCTCGCGCACCTGAAGGGCACGCTCGACCACTTCGTCGTCTCGATGTTCGGCGAAGGCCTGGAGGCCCGGCTGCGGCCGAACTTCTTCCCCTTCACCGAGCCGTCGGCCGAGGTGGACCTGAAGTGCTTCGTCTGCCGCGGCGCGTCCGTCGGCAACCCGGACCGCCCGTGCCGCACCTGTGGCAGCGAGGGCTGGATCGAGTGGGGCGGCTGCGGCGTGGTGAACCCGCGCGTCCTGCGGGCCTGCGGCATCGACACCGACCGGTACTCGGGCTTCGCCTTCGGGATGGGGCTGGAGCGGACGCTGATGTTCCGCAACGGCGTCGAGGACATGCGGGACATGGTCGAGGGTGACGTGCGGTTCAGCCGCCAGTTCGGGATGGAGATCTGATGCGGGTCCCACTGTCATGGCTTCGTGAGTACGTCGACCTGCCGGCCGAGGTGACCGGCCGTGGTGTCGCGGAGAAGCTGATCCGGGCCGGCCTCGAGGTCGAGACCGTCGAGGAGTCGGACCTGACCGGCCCGCTCGTGGTCGGCAAGGTGCTCACGTTCGAGGACGAGCCGCAGAAGAATGGCAAGACCATCCGCTGGTGCTCGCTCGACATCGGCAAGGACGAGCCGCAGTGGGTTGTCTGCGGTGCGAACAACTTCGCGGTCGGCGACCTCGTGGTCGTCGTGCTGCCCGGCGCGGTGCTCCCGGGCGGGTTCGCGATCTCGGCGCGCAAGACCTACGGCCACGTCTCCAACGGCATGATCTGCTCCAGCACGGAGCTCGGCCTCGGCGACGACGGTACGCACGGCATCGTCGTACTGGAGCCGGGTGAGGCCACGCCCGGTGACGACGCGATCGAGCTGCTCTCGTTGCGCGACGACGTCCTCGACATCGCGGTCACGCCGGACCGGGGCTACTGCCTGTCCATCCGTGGCGTGGCGCGCGAGGCGGCCACGGCGTACGGCGTTCCGCTGAAGGACCCGGCCGGCCTGACGCTGACCGGCTCGGGCGACGGGGGCTACCCGGTGCGCGTCGACGATGCCGAGGGCTGCAGCGTGTTCGTCACCCGCACGGTGACCGGTATCGACGCGAAGGCGCTGTCGCCGCGGTGGATGCAGAAGCGGCTGCTCGCGGCCGGGATGCGGCCGATCTCGATCGGCGTCGACGTGACGAACTACGTGATGCTCGAGCTCGGCCAGCCGATCCACGGGTACGACAAGGACCGGCTGAGCGGCGAGATCGTCGTACGGCGGGCGACCGCCGGCGAGAAGCTGATGACGCTGGACGACCAGACCCGCGAGCTGGACACCGAGGACTTGCTGATCACCGACGACTCCGGCCCGATCGGTGTCGCGGGAGTCATGGGTGGTGCGTCCACCGAGATCTCCGACGCGACCACCGACGTGGTGATCGAGGCCGCGCACTTCGATCCGATCGTGATCGCCCGTGCGTCGCGACGGCACAAGCTGTCGTCGGAGGCGTCCCGGCGGTTCGAGCGCGAGGTCGACCCGCTGCTGCCGCGGTACGCCGCCCAGCGGGTCGCCGACCTGCTCGCCGACCTGGCCGGCGGCACCATCCAGCCGGACGAGACCGTCATCGACACCCACGCCCTGCCCGAGCCGGTCACCATCCGAGCCGACCACGCCGCCCGCGTCGCCGGAGCACCGATCTCGATCGAGGAGACGATCCGCCACCTCGAATCGGTTGGTTGCAAGGTTGCGCCGGCCGCGTCGGATGCGATCGCGGCGCCGCTGGCAGCGGGTGCGCATGCTCCGGCTCTGGTTGTTGCTGGAGAGACTTCGACACTCGCCGGCGACGATCTGCTGACTGTGACTCCGCCGTCGTGGCGGCCGGATCTGCGGGATCCCAACGACTTTGCCGAGGAGGCTATTCGGCTGTTCGGGTTCGACAACGTTCCGTCGATCCTGCCGACTGCTCCGGGTGGTCAGGGCCTGACGGTGTCGCAGCGTCGCCGCCGCCGGATCGCGACCGCGCTGGTCGGGGCCGGCCTGACCGAGGTCGTGTCGTACCCGTTCACCGGCGAGGCCGACTTCGACGCGATGGGGCTGCCCGCCGACGACTCTCGCCGTACGACGGTCAAGCTGGTCAACCCGTTGTCCGACGAAGAGCCGTCGATGCAGACCACGCTGCTCGCGACCCTGCTCCGGACCGCCGAGCGCAACGTCGGCCGCGGCGCCGCCGACCTGGCGATCTTCCAGACCGGCCTGGTCTTCCACCCGAAGCCGGACCCGAAGCCCGCGCCGCTGCTGTCGGTCGCGCAGCGCCCGAGTGACGCCGAGGTCCAGTCCCTGGACGACGCTCTGCCCGAGCAGCCGCTGCACGTCGGTGTGGTGCTGACCGGGTCGGCGACCCCGACCGGTTGGTGGGGCAAGGGCCGTCCGGCCGGCTGGTCCGATGCGGTCCAGCTCGCCCGGATGATCGCCGCGTCGGTCGGCGTCGAGCCGGTCGTGAAGAACGTGGAGCTGGCGCCGTGGCACCCGGGCCGGTGTGCGGAGTTCTCCGTCGACGGCAAGGTGGTCGGTCAGGCCGGCGAGCTGCATCCGAAGGTCTGCCAGGCATTCGGTCTGCCCGCGCGGTCGAGTGCGGTCGAGCTCGACCTCGATGCGCTGATCGCCGCCGGTCCGGAGTCGATCACGGCCGAGCCTTTCTCGTCGTACCCGGTGGCCAAGGAGGACGTGGCGCTGATCGTCCCGGCCGACGTGGCCGCGGCGGACGTGCAGGCGGCGCTGGTCGAGGGTGCGGGCGGGCTGCTGGAGTCGATCCGGCTCTTCGACCTGTACACCGGTGAGCAGATCGGCGAGGGAAAGAAGTCGCTCGCGTTCGCGCTCCGGTTCCGTGCACCGGACCGCACGCTGAAGGAGAACGAGGTCGCCGACGTGCGGCAGGCCGCGGTCCAGGTGGCCGTCGATCGCTTCGGCGCCGTCCAGCGGGTCGGCTAGTCCCATGAGCACGGGCGCGGCGGCGCGCTTGCGGCGGGCAGTGCGATGAGCGCCGGTCACCCGCGGGTGGCGGTTGCTGCGCCGAACAAGGCCGCGGCGGATGCGGGTGTGCGGGTCGCGGCCGAAGGTGGGAACGCGGTGGACGCGGCGATCGCGGCCACGCTGGTGACGATGGTGAACGAGATCGGCGTGGTCTCGCCGGCCTCAGGCGGTTTCGTCACCCTGCAGGTGGCCGGCGGCGACGCGGTCACCATCGACGGCTGGGTGGAGATGCCCGGCCGCGGCCTGCCCACCGAGCGGTTCGGCCAGGGCGTCTGGGACGTCACTACCGACTACGGCGGCGGTACGACGACCACCGTCGGCCACGGGTCCGTGGCGACGCCCGGCGGGATGAAGGCGCTCGACCTGGCCCACCAACGGTCCGGGAAGGCGCCCTGGCGCGAGGTCGTCCAGCCCGCGATCGATGTCGCCCGCAACGGGTTCCCGCTGAGCCGGACCTCGGGCTACTACCTGGGCTTCACCCACGAGATCATCTTCGGCTGGCACCAGCCGAGCCACGGCGTCGTGCACTCCGACGACGGTTCGGTGATCAAGGCCGGCACCACGGTCGTGATCCCCGAGCTGGCCGAGGCGCTCGAGCTGATCGCCCGCGATGGCGCCGAGACCCTGTACACCGGCGAGCTCGCCCAGCTCCTGATCCATGACATGGCCCAGAACGACGGCATCCTCACCGCGCAAGACCTGGCCGCGTACGAGGCCGTCGTACGACCGGCGCTGATGGTCCGGCAGAACGGCTGGCGACTGGCGACCAACCCGCCGCCGGCCGTCGGCGGCGTCGCGGTCGCGGCGATGCTGGCGTTGCTCGACGGCGTGCCGGCGGACGGCAGCTGGCGGCAGTCCGAGATCGAGCGGCTCGTCGAGGTGCAGCACGCCGTACTCGGGCGGCGGCTGGCGGAGCTGGACGCGGAGGATCAGCGACAGCTGGAGGGCAGGAAGCTTTTGGACCTCGCCGCGGCCGGCGATCTGCGGGCATTGACCTCGCCGAGTACGGCGACTGTCTCGGTGGTCGACGACGAAGGCGATGCCTGCGCGATCACGGTGTCGTCCGGCTATGGCTCGGGCGTACTGACGCCAGGCACCGGGATCTGGCTCAACAACGCCCTCGGCGAGCAGGAGCTGCTGCACGGCGGCCCGCACAGCCTGGCGCCAGGCACTCGGCTCACCTCGAACATGGCACCGAGCGTCGCGCGCCGCGAGAGTGACGGCGCGGTCCTCGCGATCAGCTCACCGGGTTCGGACCGGATCCCGACCGCGCTGGCCCAGGTCTACGCGCTCTACACGCATGGCGGGTTGCCGCTGCGCGAGGCGGTCGAGCATCCGCGGCTGCACGTCCGCGTCCGCGAAGACGTGGTCGTCGACTACGAGGACGACCTGCCGGTGTCCGGCTCGACCTCGCTACCGACCCGGCCGATGCCGCCGCACTCGATGTACTTCGGCGGCGTCGCGGCCGCCTTCTGGGACCCGGCCGACGGCTTGCTCGCGGTCGGCGACCCGCGCCGCACCGGAGCGGTTGCCATCTCGCCGGACCAGTAAGGTCAACCCTCAGTCCACTGAACCGGAAGGCAGCCGATGCGGGACCCCGAGCTCTCCGTCGTCGTACCGATGTACGACGAGGAGGACGTGCTGCCGATCTTCTTCGACCGGATGCGCCCGCTGCTCGACAGTCTCGGCATCAGCTACGAGGTGCTCGTCGTCGACGACGGCAGCCGGGACAAGACCGCCGCGCTGCTGCTCGAAGCCGCCAAGGACTGGGCCCAGCTCCGCGTCGTCAGACTCCTGCGGAACAGCGGTCATCAAGCCGCTCAGTCGGCCGGCTTCCGGCGCGCCCGCGGTCGGTACGTCGTCACGATCGACGCCGATCTCCAGGACCCGCCCGAGGTCATCGCCGAGTTCCTGGAGACCGTGCGTGCACAGGACGTCGATGTCGTGTACGGCGTTCGCTCGGACCGCTCGAGTGATTCGTGGGCGAAGCGGACGACGGCCCGGCTGTACTACCGGCTGATGTGCCGCCTGGTCGGCAAGAACATCCCGTTCGACGCGGCCGACTTCCGCCTGGTCTCGCGCCGAGTGGTCGACGCGGTCAACGCACTGCCGGAGGACGGCCGGGTGTTCCGGTTGGTGATCCCCTGGCTGGGGTTCCCGAGCACCGAGGTGAAGTACGTTCGCGCCGAGCGGGCCGCCGGGACGACGAAGTACAACCTCTCCAAGATGCTGCGGCTCGCGTTCGACAGCGTGACCGCGTTCTCGGCCGCGCCGCTGCGGCTCGCGACCTGGCTCGGGCTGCTCGGCGGCGGGATGTCCGCGCTGTTCGTCATCGGCGCGCTCGTCATCAAGCTGACCGGTCGCGGCGTCCCGGGCTGGACGTCGACAGTGCTCGCGGTCAGCGTGATCGGCGCGATCCAGCTGTTGTGTCTCGGTGTGCTGGGTGAGTACGTGGCCCGGTTGTTCCAGTCCAGCCAGCGGCGGCCGCAGTTCCTCGTCGGGTACGACAGCCTCGAAGACCAAGGGCATCAGGAACCGGTCCACCACAGATGAGGCGGTTGCTCCCGTGGCTGCTGCCGTTGCTGGTCGCGGCCGCCGGGCTCGCGTCGGTCGATGTCGGCCCCGGCCCGATCCTCAAGTACGCCGGCTACTTCGCATTCGCGATCGCACTGCCCGGCACCCTCCTGCTCCGCGCGGCCTGGCGTAGTACCGGCAACTGGGCGGAGGATCTCGGTCTCGGCGCCGTGGTCGGCGCGACCTGGCAGCTGATCGGCTGGGCGATCTTCACCGCCCTCGGCTGGCAGCGTTGGCTGATCGTCTGGCCGGCGTTGGTGCTGATCGCCTTCGCTTTCGTACGACGGGATTGCTGGCGGATCGCGGATCCCAAGCCGTTGCCGGCCGCCTGGACCTGGGGACTGGCCGTCTCGTCGGCGGTCGTGCTCGGCGCGGCCACCCTCGGCGTGATGGCGTACCACCCGATGCCGCCGAACGGATCGGCGTACTACCCGGACCTGCTTTACCACCTGTCGATGGTGCAGGAGCTGACCCGGTCGGTGCCGCCGGAGCTACCGCAGGTGGCGGGGGAGCGGCTGGAGTACCACTGGTTCGCGAACGCCGACATGGCCGCGGCGGTGGACATCACCCGGCTGACACCGATGGTCGTGCTGTTCCGGCTGTGGCTGCTTCCGTGGCTCGTGGTCGCGCTGCTGGTGTGCGCGACGCTGGCGCGGATCGTCAGTCGGACCTGGTGGACCGGCGTACTCGCGGCCCTCGCGCTGGCGGCGCCGCAGCTGTACCTGTTCGTCGACACGAGTGTGAATCTGGCGCCGCCGGTCAGCTTCCTCAGCCCGTCGCAGACCTTCGGGCTGGTCGCCGGTGTGACGGCAGCGGTGTTCCTGATCGAGTTGTTGTTCAGGAACGCGCGGGGCTGGTTGTGGGTGGCCACCATCGCGGTCGCGATCGTCGGCGGTGGGTCGAAGCCCACAGTGCTGCCGCTGCTGGCCGCGGCGGTCGGGCTGGCCGCGGTGTACCTGCTGGTGACGACCCGGCGGGTGCCGTGGCGGCTGGTCGCGACGGCGGCGTCGCTGGTCGCGGTGGGTGCCGCAACGCTGGTGACGGTTGCCGGGAGCACCAATGGATCGGGGCTGCAGTTCCTCGCGGTGCTGAAGTCGCTTCCGGTCTACACGGCCGCGACTCACGATGCGACCCCACCGGGCGAGGGTGGTCTGATCTTGCCGGCCCTGGCGCATGGCGCGGTGATCGGGACGCTCACGCTGCTGCTGGGTTTGCTGCTCACCCAGCAGGCGATGGCGTTGGTCGGCTTCGGAGTCGCCGGCCGCCGGGATCCGGTCGCGTGGTTCCTGCTCGGCGCGATGATCGCCGGCTGGGCGGGATACCTCCTGATCGACCATCCGTCCGTGAGCGAGTCCTACTTCATCTACACCACCGCGCCGTTCAGCTTGGCGGGTGCGGGCTGGTTCGCGGCGACGAGTGTCCGCGCCGCCGCTAGGCCTGTCCCGATAGCAGTGACTGCGTTCGTCCTCTCCCTCGTGTACGCCGTTCTACTGGTGTGGGCGAGAGGTGTGCCGGCCGCGTCACCGGGCCGTCAACTCTGGCTGAGTACGCGCGTGCTCCTCGTCGTACTCGCGTTGACGATTGTGCTGCTGGTGGTGTGGCGGCTGTTTCTCCGGCAGGCGGGTGGCGGGCTGCTCGTCGTACTGGTGCTGCTGGCGACGGCGCCGCTCAGTTCGTTCCTGCAGAGCGCGGTGCATGGGGATACCGAGAAGGCGCCGACGTACCGGGCGGCCCGGTGGTGGGTGTATCCCGATGAGGCGACGGCGGCGTTGTGGCTCGGAAAGAATTCCGCGCCGACCGATGTGGTCGCTGCCAATACGTGGTGCCGGCCGGCAGGCCCGCAGACGCCGGGGTGTGACGCGCGCGGGTATCTGGTCAGCGGCATCGCCGGTCGCCGGACACTGATCGAAGGCTGGGCGTACACGAACCAGGCGATGGCCGCGCAGGGTGTCGGCGGCCGGCGCTACACCGAGCAGCCGTCGCCGTGGCCCGACCGCGTCGCCCTCACCAACCAGGCACTCGCGGCGCCGACCGCGGACGTGCTGCGGCGGCTGCGCGACGAGTACGGCGTTCGCTGGTTGTACGCCGATGCCCGCGACGGGACCGTGTCACCCGCGCTGGACCGGCTGGCCGTGCTGCGACACAGCGCCGGAAAGGTTCGGATCTTCGACCTCGGAGAGTGATTGTCCCGTAACATTGGGTCTGCGTAGACCGTTACCTCTACGCAGGCCCGCCCGCCCCGCGGCCGATGCATGCGGCAACGTGATTGCTCGGGAGGGCGGCACTTCATGCGGGCGACACGACCCGGCCATCGGCCGGCCCGAGGCGGCCGCGCGCAGCGCGGGCTGTGCGCGGCGCTCGCGCTCGGCCTCGCCTTCCTCTCCACCTCCTCCGCCGTCCGGCCGCCGGAGGCGGCCGGCTATCAGGTGCCCTCGGCACCTTTCACCCAAGGTGACAGCGCGACGGCAACCATGCCGGGGTCGGGGCTGAAGCAGACAATCACGGTGACCGGGCAGACTGAGCTGGGGGATGCGACCACGGTCGGCGTCCGCGGGACCGGGCCGACCACCTACCAACCCGCGCTCGCCACGACCACGCCCGCGCAGGATCTGATCGTCAACACCGGCACATGTGCGTCCACTGGGAGTTGTGGTGACCGCGGCACGGTGACGATCGCGTTCAGCCGGCCGGTGCGCAACCCGGTGCTACACCTCGCGGGCATCGGCGGCGCGGTGACCCAGACCGTGAGCGGCACCCCGACCGCCCAGTCCGAGCTGCACTCGATCCTCAAGCTCACCACCGCCGGCCTCAGCCTCACCAAGGTCGGCCAGGGCAATAACCTCGCCGTCAGCAGTGACACGATCACCGCGGCCAACCACGACGCCGGCCCGAACTGCGTCAACGCCAAGACCGGCACCGGCCCCGACGCCTCCGCGACTGCCGCCTGTGGATCGGTCCGGGTGAACGGCGTCGCCACCTCGATCACCTTCGATGTCACCGCGTTCTTCACCCAGCACCCGAAGCTCCCGGCCTTCAACACCGGGTCCTCCGGTGACGCCTTCTCGATTCTCGCGTCCACGGGCGAGGACTTCGGCGATGCCCCGGCGTCGTACGGCGCCGCCTGGTCCGTGCTCAGCGACGTACGACTCGGCAAGGACGCGACTGAGGACAACATGACCGTCGCCAACGGCACCACCGGCCCGACCACACCGGACCAGGCCGACGACGGCGTCACCTTCGAGCCGCTCCGCACCACAGCGACCACCTACGCCGCCGAGCTGAAACTCACCGGCGCCTCGACGGCCGGCCGGGCGTGCGCCTGGATCGACCTCGACCACGACGGCACCTTCGACCCGGCCGAACGCTCCTGCGCCGCGTTCGCTTCCGGCCAAGGCGCCGTCACCCTCAACTGGTCGGAGCTGAGCCCACGCGCGGGAGCGACGTACGCGCGGGTGCGGGTCGGCTACACCGATGCGCAGGTGGACAAGCCGACCGGTCCGTCCGACGCCGGCGAGGTCGAGGATCACCCACTGGTGATCACGCCGCCGCCACCGCCGATCCTGCTGGATGACACTGCGACCACCGCGTTCAACACCGGCATCACGGTCGATGTCCTCGGCAACGACAAGCCGGGTGACCCGGGGACGCCGTTGAAGCCCGGGACGCTGTGCCTCGTCGACGGCAAGAACTGTGTGGTGATGGTGAACGTCGTCGGCCAGGCCAAGTACGTCGCCCAGAACAGCAAGATCCACGTCGAACCGGTGCCGGGCTTCGTCGGCTCGGGCACTCCCGTCGCCTACCGCGTCGCCGACAGCAACGGAACGATGGCGACCGCGAAGCTGACCCTGACCGTCGCGCTGCCGGCCCACCCGGTCGCCACGCCTGACACCGCGACCACTCCGCAGAACGTCAGCATCCCGCTCAAGCCGCTGACCAACGACCGCGCGGCGCCCGGCGTGAAGCTCGTTCCCGCCTCGGTGGTGCTCCGTGACCCGGCCGACGCGACCTTCAAGAAGAAGGTGGTGATCGCCGGCGAGGGCGAGTACGCCGTGAAGCCGGACGGCGGCGTGGACTTCGTACCGACACCGCAGTTCACCGGCGTGGGTACGACGATCGGCTACCGCGTCACCGACAGCACCAAGCAGACCGCCGAGTCGACGCTCACGGTCACGGTCACGCCGGTGAAGCCGACCGCCAGCGGGGATTCCGTCTCGACCCCGTTCGACACCGACGCCGTCGTACCCGTGCTGGACAACGACCTGCCCGGATCGCCAGACGCGCCGCTCGATCCCGCCAGCCTGCGGCTCGTCGACCCGGTCAGCCAGAAGCTGGTCGACAAGATCACCCTGGCGCGGCAGGGGACGTACCTGGTTGCCGCCGGCAAGGTGACCTTCCGGCCGGTGCGCGGCTTCCAGGGCGTCGGTACGCCGCTGACCTACCAGGTGCTCGACAAGAACGGTACGCCGGCGCGCGCCGAGCTCACGGTCTCCGTCGATGCACCCGGACCGCCGGTCGCGAACCCGGACACGGTCACGACGCTGCAGGGCGGTGCGGTGATCGTCGCCGTTCTCGAGAACGACAAACCCGGCCCGACCGGTGCGGTGCTTCGGCCGGACAGCGTGCGGCTGGTGGCGCCGAGCCGGACCACGGACCCGGGAACGACGCTGGTGGTGCCGGGGCAGGGCAAGTACACCGTCAAGCCCGACGGCAAGGTGCTGTTCGAACCGCTGCCGACCTTCAGCGGAGGCGGGACCCCGGTCACGTATCAGGTTGCTGACGACAACGGAGCGATCGGGAAGTCCACGCTGACCGTGCAGGTGACCAAGGTTCAGCCGGACGCCTCGGACGACACCGCGAGTACGGCGTACGACACGACCGTGACGGTGTCGGTGCTGGCGAACGACGAAGCCGGTGACCCGGCCGTGCCGCTGGTGCCGACCAGTCTGCAGTTGCTCGATCCGACGACCCAGCAGCCGAAGACCGCGGTCGTCGTCAACGGCGAGGCGACGTACACGGTGACCCCGGAGGGGGAGGTCGCGGTCGATCCGATGCCGACGTTCACCGGCGTCGCGGCACCGATCGGCTACCGCGTCTCGGATGTGAACGGCACGCTCGCCGCGGCGACGCTGACGGTCACGATCGCGAAGCCGGCCGCGCCGACCGCCAAGCCCGACGCCGCCACCGGGAAGCAGAACGTCCCGCTGACGATCGACCCGCTCGCCAACGACACCGCGGGGCGGGGCACGGCACTGGACCCGCTCAGCCTGGCGCTCCTCGACCCGGCCGACGGTTCGCTGAAGAAGCAGGTGAAGATCCCGGGCCAGGGCGACTATCAGGTCAAGCCGGACGGGACCGTCATCGTCGACCCGCTGCCGGGCTTCACAGGTACGGCGACCACGCTGACCTATCGGGTCACGGACGGGTTCGATCAGGCCGCTCGGTCGACGATCACGGTCACGATCACGCCGGTCACCCCGGTGGCGGCCGACGACACCGCGACGACGCCGTACGACAAGACAGTCACGGTCAAGGTGCTCGCGAACGACAAACCGGGTGATGCGACCGCGCCTTTGGTGCCGGGGAGCTTGCTGCTGACGGACCCGGCCGACGGATTGTCGAAGGCAACGGTCACCATCGCGAACGAGGGCGTCTACGTGGCGGATGAGGGAGTGGTCAGGTTCGACCCGAGCGCGACGTTCCGCGGGCCTGGTACGCCGCTGAGCTATCAGGTGGCCGACAGCAACGGAACGTTGACCACTGCGAGACTGTCGATCACCGTTGGCCGGCCGCCGGTCGCGATTGCCGACACCGCGTCGACGCTGCAGGACGTCACGGTGACCGTGAATCTGTTGTCCAACGACAGCCCGGGGACCGACGCCACGCTGGACCCGCAGTCGGTCGGCCTGCTGGATCCGGCTGCCCGGACCGCGGGGTACGTCAAGAAGGTGACCGTCGCGTGGCAGGGCACCTACACCGTCCAGCCGAGCGGCGCCGTCGTCTTCGATCCGCTGCCGGCGTTCCGTGGCAAGGCGTTGGCTATCAACTACAGGGTCGCCGACTCGAACGGCAGTTACGCTGCCTCGACGCTGAGCATGACCGTCACGCCGGTCTGGCCGGTCACCGTGGACGATTCGGCGATCACGCCGTACGACCACCCGATCACGGTCAACGTGCTCGCCAACGACAAGCCGGGCGATCCGACCGCGCCGCTGATCCGGTCGAGCCTCGTGCTGAAGGATCCGGCCGGTGGCTACCGCAAGACGATCACGCATCCGGGTGAAGGCACGTATGTCGCTGCCGACGACGGGACGGTGGCGTTCACGCCGGTCAAGGGCTACCAGGGCGTGACGAAGCCGACGACGTACCGGATCACCGACGACAACGGCAGCACCGCGGAAGGCCTGCTCTTCCTCACCGTCGGCAAGGGGCCGTCAGCGGCGGCTGATGTCGCGACGATCACGCAGAACGTCACTGTGACCGTGGACCCGCTCACCAACGACGATCCGGGGACGGGCGCCGAGCTCGAGAAGACCTCGGTCCAGGTGTTCGACGCCCGCGGGTGGGGGCGGACGGCGGCGATTCCGGGGCAGGGCGTGTTCGCGGTGAACGCGACCACCGGGAAGATCACGTTCGACCCGGCGCCGGCGTTCAGCGGGGTCGTCTCGATCGCCTATCAGGTCGCGGATACGAGTGGGAACACGGCCGCTTCGACTGTCGCGGTGACGGTCACGCCGGTGACTCCGACGATCGCGGATGACACGGCGACGACGCCGTACGAGACCGCGGTGACGGTCGCCGTGCTGGCGAACGACAAGCCGGGTGATGTGACCGCGCCGCTCGTCGGCGGCGAGGTTCGGCTGGTTGATCCGGCGACCGGGGATTCGGTCTCGTCGCTGGCCGTTGCGGGGGAGGGGACGTTCACGGTCCAGCCGTCCGGCGGCATCGGGTTCGTACCGCTGGCTGGGTTCGCTGGTGTGGCGATTCCTGTCAGGTATCAGGTGGCCGACCGCAACGGGACGACTGGCTCGGCGACGCTGACGCTTACTGTGCAGGCTCGTCCGGTCGCGGCTCCCGACGCCGCTCGCACGAAACAGCACCTGCCAGTGACGCTTGACCCGCTCGCCAACGACAAGCCTGGTCCGGGGGCCACGCTTGACCCGGCGTCGGTGCTGCTGGTCGGCCCGGGTGGTGCACTGGTCGACCAGGTCACGATCGCCGGCCAAGGTGAGTACGTCGTTGCCAAGGGCAAGGTGACGTTCAGCCCGGTGGCGACGTTCACGGGCACCGCCCGGCCGGCGGCGTACGAAGTGAAGGACAGCAACCGCAACTCGGCCCGCGCGACGATCACCGTGACGGTGCTGCCGGTGCGGCCGGTCATTGTTGACGACAGCGCTCAGACGGCGTTCGGTACGGCGGTTGTCGTCAAGGTGCTGGGCAACGACACGCCCGGAGACCCGTCCGCGCCGCTCGTGCCGGGTTCCGTGGTACTGCGGGATGCGGCGGACGGCAAGGACAAGAAGGCGGTGACCGTAGCGGACGAGGGTGCCTTCACGGTCGGAGCGGGCGGTGCCGTCACGTTCACCCCGGCAAAGGACTTCATCGGCACGACGCGATCGGTCGCGTACCGAGTCACGGATGCCAACGGCACCTCCAACACGGCGCTGGTTGAGGTGACCGTCGCTGGACCGTTGCTCGCCAAGGCGACGCCCGACGCGGCGACCGGCACTCCAGGCAACGCGGTCGCCGTGAACCCGCTGCTCAACGACAGCGGTGCGATCATCCCGAGCACCGTCTGCCTGCGGACCGGCCCGGGCACCTGCGCCAAGCAGGTGACCGATGCCTCCGGCCGCTGGACGGTCGCCCCTGACGGGACGATCACCCTCACCCCGGCGGCTGCGTTCACCGGCACCGCCAAACTCACCTACGAACGAACCGACACCACCGGCGCCACCACCACCGCACCCGTCAAGTTCACCGTCGGCGCCCAACCAGCCGAAGACCTCCGCTCCCTGAACCAAGCCGAGCTACCCCCCACCGGCGGCCCCCCAGCCATCCTCCTCACCCTCGGCACCCTCCTCACCGCCCTAGGCGCAACCCTCGCCGCCCTAGCCCGAACCCGCCGCTAACCCACACTCCCGGCTGGCCTACAGGTCGAGGACCAGCATGATTTCGTCTCGGTAGTCGGTCGGGGTGACGCGGACCGCGCGGGGGTGGCGGCCGACGACTCGGTAGCCGAGGGGTTCGTAGAACGCTTCCAGGCCGAGGCCGTCGCGGATCGTGAGCTGGAGTTGTTCGAGTCCGAGGTCGACGGCCGAGCCGCGGAGCCCCTCCATCAGCTGGCGGCCAGCGCCGTTGCCTTGGTGTTGCGGATGAACCATCACCCGCAACACCGTCCGCCAGTGTGGCTGCAGCGCGCTGCCACGATCGATCAGCAGGCCCATCCCGGCGTACCGCTCGCCGGTGTGCAGGACCCCGAGCAGATCCACCCCCGCGGCGACCCGGCCAAGCGCCTCGTCCAGCGTTTCCGCGACCCGCTCCACCGGCGCCGGCGCGATGAATCCGACGGCGCCGCCGGCGTCGGTGGCCGCGATCCAGGTGTCCAGCAGATCCGCCCGCAAACCCGGATCCAGCGCCTCGTCCGGTTCCACCACCAGGTACTTCACGGCACCCCTCCATCTGCGACTGAGTTGCAGATAGTTTACGAGTCCAGCGTGTGCCGAGCCGGCACGGTGCCCAACTTGTCCGGGTTGCGGATCAGGTACAGCTCGGTGACCAGCCCGTCCGTGGTCTCCAGGAACGCGACCGTGTCCGGCTCGTCGTCGAAGTACGCGATGAACGCGGTGTCGCCGTTCATGGTGGCCATCCGGATCTCGAAGTTCGGGTTCTCCGCGAGGACTCCGAACAGCCAGCGAGCGATCTTCTCCCCGCCGTGGATCGGCCGGAGTGCGGCCTTCTTCTTGCCGCCGCCGTCACTGATCAGGACGGCGTCCGGTGCGAGCAGCGACACCACCTGGTCGAAGTCACCAGATCCGGCCGCGGCCATGAACCGCATGGTGAGCTCGTTGTGCCGCGCCTTGTCGACGTGGTGCCGCGGCTGCCGCGCGTGGACGTGTTCGCGGGCTCGGTGGGCGAGCTGCCGGACCGCGCTCTCGGACCGGTTGAGCGTGTCCGCGATCTCGTCGTACGGGAGATCGAACACCTCACGCAGGACGAAGGTTGCGCGTTCGAGCGGCGAGAGCGTCTCGAGTACGACGAGCATCGCCATGCTGACCGAGTCCGCCATTTCCACGGCCGCCGCCGGGTCGTCGTTCGACGCCAGGGTCGGCGTGATCGGCTCGGGCAGCCACGGGCCGATGTACTGCTCCCGCCGGGCCTTCTGCTCCCGCAGCCGGTTGAGCGCCAGCCGAGTGGTGATGCGGATCAGGTACGCGCGTACGTCGCGGATCTCCTCATGCTCGATCGCCGCCCACCGAAGCCACGCCTCCTGGACCACATCCTCCGCATCGCTGACACTGCCCACCACCCGGTACGCCGCTCCCACCAGGACGGCCCGGTGTTCGTCGAACTCCCGGGCCAACTGCTCGTCGCTCACCGGACGGGCCTCAGTTCGCAGTACTCCTTGAAGCCCTGGCTGGTCAGGCCCAGAGCGGCGTTCACACGGGAGCGGTAGTTCTCCAGCGAGACCATCGCCGTGAGCTCGACCAGCTGCTCGTCGGTCAGATCCTTGCGCAACCGCTCGACCTGCTCGTCCGTGACCTCCGGTGGGGTGGCGGTCATCGCCTCGGCGTAGTCCATCACCGCGCGCTCCAGATCCGTGTAGACATCGCTGTCCCGCCACCCTGGCACATCACGCAGCTTCACCGGGTCGACACCCTGGTGATGAAACTCCCAGTACCCGAAGTCCATACACCAACTGCACCCGATCCGCGCCGACGTCACCATCACCGCGAGCGCCTTCAACTCCGGAGCCAGTGCCTTCCACCGCGCCGCCGACCCCTCCAGCAGCAGCGTCGACACCAGCACCCGACGGTTGTGCAGCGCGACCTTCCCGGGATCCGGCACCTTCCCGTACTTCCGCCGGCTACCCCACTCCGCCAACCGCACGAACCAGGTCCGCTCATGGTCCAAGCCGATCCGAGCCATCACATCCACCTCCAGGTCGTCGTCCCCCTCCCGGACACGCCCCGCCGGCCAGCTGTGACATGAGCTGAGTCACACCACGAGCGCACCATCGGTGGTTGAGTGGCGGGAGGCGACACTCTCACGGTTGGATATTCATTCGGGGCATGGCATACTCATTCATATGAGTGTGACGGTGGCGGTGGCCGGTGCCAGTGGATATGCGGGCGGTGAGCTGCTCCGGTTGCTGAGCAGCCACCCGCAGGTCGAGATCGGCGCGCTGACCGCCGGCGGGAACGCCGGTACGGCGCTCGGCGCGCACCACCCACACCTCGTGCCGCTGGCCGGGCGCATCCTGGTCGAGACCACGGCGGAGAATCTCGCCGGTCACGACGTGGTGTTCCTGGCCCTGCCGCACGGACAGTCCGCCGGAATCGCCGAGCAACTCGGCGAGGACGTCACCGTGATCGACTGCGGCGCGGACTTCCGGCTGACCGAGGCCGAGGCGTGGGTCGAGTTCTACGGCGGTGAGCACGCGGGCTCCTGGCCGTACGGACTCCCGGAGCTCCCGGGGCAGCGGGACAAGCTCCGCGGATCGCACCGCGTCGCCGTACCGGGGTGTTATCCCACCGTCTCCACGCTCGCACTGCTCCCCGCCGTACAGAACGGTCTCGTCGATCCCGGCCAGCTGGTGGTCGTCGCGGTGAGCGGGACCTCCGGCGCGGGCAAGGCGCCGAAGCCGCACCTGCTCGGCGCCGAGGTGATGGGCTCCGCCTCGGCGTACGGCGTCGGCGGTGTCCACCGGCACACCCCGGAGATCGAGCAGAACCTCACGCCGTACGCCGAGCAGCCGGTGAGCGTCTCGTTCACCCCGGTGCTCGTGCCGATGTCCCGCGGCATCCTCGCGACGTGCAGCGCACCGATCGCCGAAGGCACCGACCTGACGACACTCCGGCAGGCCTATGAAGATGCCTACCGCAACGAGCCGTTCGTGCACGTGCTGCCCGAGGGGCAGTGGCCGCAGACGCAGGCCACCCTCGGCGCGAACACCGTGCAACTGCAGCTCGCCCTCGACCAGCGCACCGGCCGCGCCGTCATCGTGGCCGCGATGGACAACCTCACCAAGGGCACCGCCGGCGCAGCCGTGCAGTGCATGAACCTGGCCACCGGTCTCGACGAGA
Organism: Kribbella sp. NPDC026596; assembly: GCF_040638415.1. Taxonomy (NCBI): domain Bacteria; kingdom Bacillati; phylum Actinomycetota; class Actinomycetes; order Propionibacteriales; family Kribbellaceae; genus Kribbella; species Kribbella sp. NPDC026596. The sequence continues at coordinate 152,658 of NZ_JBEZYF010000014.1, forward strand.
CCCTGGCCCTGCCCCTCGTAGGAGTAGCCCCGTGACCGTCGCAGTCACCCCGCACACCCAAGTCGATCGGAGCGCCGGGGTCACCGCGCCGGCCGGCTTCCGCGCGGCCGGGGTGATCGCCGGAATCAAACCGGCCGGTACGCCGGACCTCACCGTCGTCGTCAACGACGGCCCGTACGACGTCGCCGCCGGTGTCTTCACCACCAACAAGGTGAAGGCGGCGCCCGTGCTCTGGTCGCAGCAGGTCCTGACCGCAGGCAAGCTGAAGGCCGTCGTCCTGAACTCCGGCGGCGCGAATGCCTGCACCGGTCCGGAGGGATTCCAGGACACCCACAAGACCGCCGAGAAGCTGGCCGAGGTGCTCGGCATCGGCGCCGCGGAGGTCGGGGTCTGCTCGACCGGCCTGATCGGCGAGCGCCTCCCGATGGACAAGCTCATTCCTGGCATCTCCTCGGCGGTGGATGCTCTCGGCAACGGCCCCGAGGCCGGGTTGGCCGCGGCCACGGCGGTGATGACGACCGACAACGTGCCGAAGCAGGCCGCGCTGAAGCATCCGGACGGCTGGAGCATCGGCGGATTCGCCAAGGGTGCGGGGATGTGCGCGCCGAACATGGCGACCATGCTCAGCGTCATCACCACCGACGCCATGCTCGACCAGCCGCACCTCGACCACGCGCTGCGGAACGCGGTCGGCAAGACGTTCAACCGGCTCGACGTCGACGGGGGAACGTCGACCAACGACACCGTGCTGCTGCTGAGCTCGGGCGCCTCCGGTGTCGCTGTCACTCCCGAGGCCTTCGAGGTCGCGCTGACCGCCCTGGCTGCTGACCTGGTGAAGCAGTTGCAGGCGGATGCCGAGGGCGTCACCAAGCACGTCAGCATCACCGTGCAGGGCGCGGCCACCGAGGCCGAGGGGCTCGCCGCCGCGAAGATCGTTGCCGAGGACAACCTCTGCAAGACCGCGTTCTTCGCCTCCGATCCGAACTGGGGACGGATCGCGATGGCAGTCGGCAACGCCCCGACCGCGTTCGACCCGTCGCTGCTCGACATCACGCTGAACGGCGCACCGATCTGCGTTGCCGGCGGCAAGGGCGTCGATCGCTCCGAGGCGGACATCAGCGGTCTCGAGATCGACGTACTGATCGACCTGCACGCCGGCCCCGCGTCGGCCACGGTCCTCACCACCGACCTCTCCCACGCGTACGTCGAAGAGAACTCGGCGTACTCCTCATGAACAGTCATGCCGACGCGGTAGAGAAGGCCGCGGTTCTGACCGAGGCGCTGCCCTGGTTGAAGGAGTTCCACGGCAAGACCATCGTCGTGAAGTACGGCGGGAACGCCATGGTCGACGACAAGCTCAAGCAGGCCTTCGCCGAGGACATCGTCTTCCTCCGGTACGCCGGGGTCCGGGTCGTCGTCGTCCACGGCGGCGGACCGCAGATCAGCGACATGCTCCACCGGCTCGGCATCGACAGCGAGTTCCGTGGAGGCCTGCGGGTCACCACGCCCGAGGCGATGGATGTCGTCGGCATGGTCCTGGTCGGCAAGGTCGGTCGCGAGCTGGTCGGCCTGCTCAACGCGCACGGCCCATTCGCAGTCGGCATGTCTGGTGAGGATGCCGGGTTGTTCACCGCGGAACGTCGTACGGCGCTGGTCGACGGCGAATCGGTAGACATCGGACTGGTCGGCGATGTGGTCGACGTCCGGCCGGAGGCGGTGGTCGACCTGATCGACGCCGGCCGGATCCCGGTGGTGTCGACGATCGCGCCGGACGAGGACGGCCAGGCGCACAACGTCAACGCCGACACCGCGGCCGCCGCGCTGGCGGTAGCGCTCGGCGCCGAGAAGCTCGTCGTGCTGACCGACGTGGCCGGCTTGTACCGGAACTGGCCGGACAGCGACGAGATCATCACCCAGATCGACGCGGCCGAGCTCGCGGAGCTCCTCCCGTCGCTGGCCTCGGGGATGGTGCCCAAGATGGAAGCCTGCCTGCGCGCGGTCGAGTCGGGCGTCTCCCGCGCGACCGTGATCGACGGCCGTGTCCCGCACTCGTTGTTGCTGGAGATCTTCACCGACGCCGGAAGTGGAACCCAGGTGATCCCCTCATGACCGTGCTTTTGGCCGGGCCTTCGGCACCGGCAGGGTCATGGGGCTTTGACTCCCGGCCTTCCCTCGTCGCTCCAGTCGCTTCGCTCCCTCCGCTCCTCAGTCCAGGCCGGGAGGCCCCATGACCGAATTGCTGACCGTCGACGGAACGCAAGCCGCGCTGACCGAGCGCTATTCCGGTGCGCTGATGAACACCTTCGGGGCGCCGAAGCGGGTTCTGGTTCGTGGTGAGGGCGCCTACCTGTGGGATGCCGACGGCAACAAGTACCTCGATCTGCTCGGCGGGCTCGCGGTGAACTGCCTCGGCCACGCGCACCCGTTCGTGGTGTCCGCGGTGACTTCGCAGCTCGCCACTCTCGGCCACGTGTCGAACTTCTTCGCTTCAGCGCCGCAGATCGCGCTGGCGGAGAAGTTGCTCGGCCTGTTCGATGCCCCGGGCAAGGTGTTCTTCACGAACTCCGGCACCGAGGCGAACGAGGCGGCGTTCAAGATCACCCGCCGGACCGGCCGGACCAAGATCGTCTCCACCGTCGGCGCCTTCCACGGGCGGTCGATGGGCGCGCTCGCGGTGACCTGGAAGCCGGCGTACCGGGAGGCGTTCGCGCCGCTCCCCGGAGACGTGGAGTTCGTCCCGTACGGCGATGCCGACGCGCTGGCCGCGGCCGTCGACGACCAGACGGCGGCGGTCGTGCTCGAGCCGATCCAGGGGGAGAACGGCGTCGTCGTACCGCCGGCCGGGTACCTGCAGGCGGCACGACGGATCACGTCGCAGCACGGCGCGCTGCTGTGGCTCGACGAGATCCAGACCGGCATCGGGCGGACCGGGACGTGGTTCGCCTTCGAGCCCGAGGGGATCACGCCGGACCTCGTGACCGTGGCGAAGGGTCTCGGCGCGGGGATCCCGATCGGTGCGTGCATCGGTCTGGGCGCGGCCGCGGAGCTGTTGCAGCCGGGGAACCACGGGACGACGTTCGGCGGCAACCCGGTCGCGGCGATCGCCGGACTGGCAGTGCTGACCGTGATCGAGCGGGACGAGCTGCTCGCCCAGGTGAATGCCGTCGGCAACCACCTCGCGTCGTCGATCATCGCGCTCGACCATCCGCTGATCGCCGGGGTCCGCGGCCGCGGGCTGCTGCTGGCGATCGAGCTGACCCAGCCGGTGTCGGACCAGGTGACCGCGCTCGCGCTCGAGGCCGGCTTCGTGATCAACAATCCGATTCCGGATGCGTTGCGGCTGGCGCCGCCGTACATCCTGAGCAAGGCTGATGCCGACAGCTTCGTCGCGGCCCTGCCGAAGCTTCTGGACCAGGTGGAGGGGACATGATCAGGCACTTCTTGCGTGATGACGACCTCAGTCCGGTGGAGCAGGACGAGGTACTGACGCTCGCGCAGCAGTTGACCACGGACCGGCACGGGCATCAGCCGCTGGCCGGGCCGAAGACGGTCGCGGTGATCTTCGACAAGACCTCGACCCGGACGCGGATCTCGTTCGCGGTCGGGATCGCCGAGCTCGGCGGTTCACCGCTGATCATCGACGCGCAGACCTCGCAGATGGGCCGTGGCGAGCCGATCGCCGACACCGCGCGGGTGCTCGACCGGCAGGTCGCGGCGATCGTCTGGCGGACGTCCGGGCAGACCCGGATCGAGGAGATGGCGGCGGCGTCGCGAGTACCGGTGGTCAACGCGCTGACCGACGAGTTCCACCCGTGCCAGATCATTGCCGACCTGCTGACCGTGCGGCAGCACAAGGGTTCGACGACCGGGTTGAAGCTGGTCTATCTGGGCGACGGTGCCAACAACATGGCGCATTCCTACCTGCTCGGTGGTGTGACGGCCGGGATGCATGTGGTGGTCGGCTCGCCGGCCGAGTACCAGCCGGATCCCGCCGTACTGGCGCGGGCTGCCGAGATCGCGGCGTCGACCGGCGGCTCGGCGGCGTGGACCCCGGACGCGCTGGAGGCTGTCGACGGCGCGGACGTCGTCGCCACCGACACGTGGGTGTCGATGGGGCAGGAGGCCGAGGCTGCCGATCGCGAGGCGCCGTTCGTGCCATATGCGGTGACCGAGCAACTGATGTCGAAGGCAAACTCCGACGCGATCGTGCTGCACTGTCTGCCTGCCTACCGCGGCAAGGAGATCGACGCGGCCGTGATCGACGGTCCACAATCGGTCGTCTGGGACGAAGCGGAGAACCGGCTGCACGCCCAGAAGGCGCTGCTGTCGTGGCTGTTGGCAAGGAGTTTCGAGGCATGAGTGAGCGAAGCGAGCTCATCAAACAACACAGCATGTGTCGTGTCTCATCCGCGCCCGGAGCGAAGCGAGGACGTGGATGAGCACCGCCGTACCGACTACGAAGACCGCGCGGCAGCAGCGGATCGTCGACCTGCTGGGCCGGCAGCCGGTGCGCTCGCAGACTGAGCTGGCCGACCTGCTCGCGGCGTCCGGTCTCGTCGTCGGCCAGGCCACGCTGTCGCGCGACTTGGTCGAGATCGGTGCGGTGAAGGTTCGCGACTCGACCGGCCAGCTCGTGTACGCCGTACCCGGTGAAGGCGGCGACCGTACGCCGCGCGCCGGTGAGGCAGCCGCGTTCGAAGCCCGCCTGGCCCGAGTGGCGTCGGAGCTCCTGGTCAGCGCCGAGGGCAGCGCGAACCTGGTCATCCTGCGAACCCCGCCGGGGGCGGCCCAGTACTTCGCGTCGGCAATCGACCACGTGGGTCTGGACGACGTCCTCGGCACCATCGCGGGCGACGACACCGTCATGGTCGTCTCCCGAAACCCCACCGGCGGCCAGGCCCTGGCCACCCGCTTCCTGTCCCTGGCCGCCCGCTCCGAACACAAGTAGCGCGAACGCTCGCCCCGCGGTCCGCCAAGTAGGGGACGACGGTGCGACGGCGTGGGAGGGGACTGGGGAATGGACGACGACTGGTTCGTGGCGCAGGTGGAAGCCCATGGACCCGACATCCACGCCTACCTGACCCGTCGAACGCTGCCGGGAGTCGCCGACGACCTACTCGGTGACGTCTGGGTCGCAGCGTACGGCGGCCGATCGTCGTACGACCCCGCACTGGGATCGGCCCGGGCCTGGCTCTTCGGCGTCGCGCGGCATGTGCTGCACGGCTACTACCGCAAACACCGTCTCCGGACCGGCGTGGCTCGAGTCTTCGGCATCGACCGGCCGATCGATGAGACGGCGGCGGTCGATGCCCGCCTCGACGCGGCAGCCCTCGGACCGGTGTTGCGGGCCGCGCTCCGCGACCTCCCGGCCGTTGAACGCGAACTGCTCCTTCTGGTGGCCTGGGAGAACCTCAGTCCCACCGAAGCCGCTCAAGTCCTCGACATCCCACCCGGAACCGCCCGATCCCGCCTGCACCGCGCCAGACAGCGCATGGACGAACGCCTCGCCGGTTCGGCCCAAGCAGAGGACGAACAGACCCGACAGGAGGCAGACCGATGAACCCCACCGACCACTGGAACGACCTCGAGTCCGCCGGGGACGTCCCGCCTCCGTCCACCGAGGTCCTCGCCCACGCGCGCCGGCAATTGGAAACCCGCCGCCCGGCCAGGCGACGGCTGCTGATTCCCGTCCTCGCGGCGGCCGGCACCGCAGCCGCGATCGTTGGCGCGATTGCCGTCCACGAGAGCGCCTCCGGCCCGAGCGCGGTCCCAGTCCCGGGCATCCAGCCCAGCCAGGCACCATCGAGTGCCGCCCCCACGACCCCGAGCATCACGCCCAGCCAAGGAATTGCCGCTTCGTGCGTTGCCGGATACTCCCCGGCGGAGCTGAGGAAACGGGCCTTCGCCTTCGACGGCACGGTCGTGAAGATCGTCAAGGATCCGGGCGGCGCGATTCCGAGCTACCTACTGACTTTGCGGGTCGGCGAGTGGTTCAAGCCGGCCGACGGCCCCAGCACCGTGACAGTGCGGACGATCACCCCGCCGCACGGAGCTGGATACCAGATGTCGGTCCCGTTCCCGGACTACACCGACGGCAGCCGGCTGCTGGTCGCCGGCGAGCCGCAGTGGGGCGGAACGAACCCGCTGAAGGACGCGTATGCCTTCGGTTGCGGGTTCAGCCGGGGCTACAACGCTGCCGACGCCGCTACCTGGCGGAAGCTGCTGACGAAGTGACTGAGAGGATGGTTTGGTGAGTTCCGGTGAGAGTGCTGCCCTGTGGGGTGGACGGTTTGCGGGCGGGCCGGCTGATGCGCTGGCGGCGTTGAGCAAGTCGACACAGTTCGACTGGCGACTGGCGCCGTACGACATCGCCGGGTCGAAGGCGCATGCCAAGGTGCTGCACCGAGCAGGGTTGCTGACCGACGAGGATCTGACCAAGATGCTCGCCGGGCTCGATCAGCTCTTGGACGACGTACTCGCGGGGCGCTTCTTGCCCGCCGCGAGCGACGAGGACGTACACACCGCGCTGGAGCGCGGGCTGCTCGAGCTCCTGGGGGCCGAGCTGGGTGGACGGCTGCGGGCCGGGCGGTCCCGGAACGACCAGGTCGCGACCCTGTTCAAGAGCTACCTGCGGGTGCACGGCCGGATCATCAGCCGGCTGCTGCTGGAGCAGGTGGGCACACTCGCCGAGCAGGCCGAGAAGCATCTCGGCGTCGCGATGCCCGGCCGGACGCATCTCCAGCACGCACAGCCGGTCCTGCTGTCGCACCACCTGCTCGCGCACGCCTGGCCGCTCATCCGCGACCTCGACCGCCTCGCCGACTGGGACGCCCGCGTCGCCGCGGATTCGCCGTACGGATCAGGGGCGCTGGCGGGCAGCTCGCTGGGACTGGACCCGCAGTTCGTCGCGACCGAGCTCGGCTTCACGAACTCGTCGGCGAACTCGATCGACGGGACTGCTTCGCGTGACTTCGTCGCCGAGTTCGCTTTCGTCACCGCCCAGATCGGTGTCGACCTGTCCCGGCAGGCCGAAGAGGTGATCATCTGGGCGACGAAGGAGTTCGGCTTCGTCGAGCTGGACGACGCGTTCTCGACCGGGTCGAGCATCATGCCGCAGAAGAAGAACCCGGACATCGCCGAGCTCGCCCGCGGCAAGGCGGGCCGGCTGATCGGCAACCTGAGCGGCCTGCTCGCGACGCTGAAGGCGCAGCCGCTGGCGTACAACCGGGACCTGCAGGAGGACAAGGAGCCGGTCTTCGACTCGATCGACACGCTCGAGGTGCTGCTGCCCGCGTTCACCGGGATGATCCACACGCTGCGCTTCAACACGTCGCGGTTGGAGGAGCTGGCGCCGCAGGGCTTCTCGCTCGCGACGGACATCGCGGAGTGGCTGGTCCGGGAGAAGATCCCGTTCCGTGTCGCTCACGAGGTCGCCGGTGCGTGCGTGCAGGAGTGCGAGAAGCGTGGCATCGAGCTCTGGGACCTCACGGACGACGATCTCGCCGCGATCTCGCCGTACCTGACTCCCGAGGTCCGCTCGGTGCTGACCGTCGAGGGCTCGCTGGCGTCGCGGAACACGCGTGGCGGCACTGCGCAGGAGCGCGTCGTCGAGCAGCTGGCCGAGCTTCGGGCGCGGGCAGCCGACCACAGCAGCCGCCTCGCCTGATGCGCCGGTCGCTGCTCGCGGGTCCCGTCCTCGACGTGGCCCCGAAGCTTCTCGGCATGGTCGTGCGGAGCACCACCGACGAGGGAACGGTCGACGTACGCCTCACCGAGGTCGAGGCGTACGACGGCCCGAACGACCCCGGCTCGCATGCCTACCGGGGCGAGACACCGCGTAACGCGATCATGTTCGGGCCGGCGGGCTTCCTCTACGTGTACTTCACCTACGGCATGCACTACTGCATGAACGTGGTGGTCGGCCCGGCGGGCAAACCGTCGGCCGTCCTGCTCCGCGCCGGCGAGATCATCGAGGGCGTCGAGCTGGCCCGCGTCCGTCGCGGCCAGCCTGACACCCAGAAGGTCGTCTTCAACCAGGCGACTTCCAGGGTCAGACAAGGTCCCGTCGTGAAGCGGCCGAACGGCAACCCGGATCGTGACCTGGCCCGCGGTCCAGCCCGCTTGTGTGTCGCCCTCGGCATCGGACGGGACGGCAACGGCACCGACCTGCTCGCCAAGGACTCGCGCATCCAGCTCCTCCCGGGTCCCGGCTTCGACGGCGAGCCGTCCACCGGTCCCCGGGTCGGTCTCCGCGAGGCTGCCGATCGTCCCTGGCGCTTCTGGATCCCCGATGACCCAACGGTCTCGCCGTACCGCCCGCACGTCCCAAAGCGCCGCGCCTAACGATTCGCGAGCTCCAGCACGTGGTCGAGCTGCGGAAGCCCGTGCTCCACCTCCGGATCCGGGAACAGGCCGATGTGATGCACCCCGGCCGCCTCCAGCGCCTCGATGTGCGCCGCCGCGTCGTCGAGCGTGCCGATCGCACCGATCTCCGTCCACCAGTCGACCGGCATCCCCACGAGTCCTTCGGCGCCGGACTCGTCGTACAGCTTCTTCATCTCATCGAAGAACGGCAGAGCGGTGACGCCCGGGTGCTTGTCGCCGATCCGCCACCCCAGCCACGGCGCGGTCCACTCGTACGCCGTCTTGCGGTCGCTCCGCACGCACATCGCACTGAACACCGCGACCACGAACCCCTCCGGTGATCCGGCGTACTCCACCGACTGACGCACGTACGGCGGTGTCGCGGGCTCCGCGAGTACGACGCCACCCGCGACCCGGCCGGCCAGGGCCATCGACTTCGGTCCCATCACCCCGAGCAGGATCGGCGGCGGGTCCACCGGCGGCGCGTCCAGCTTCACGTCCTTCAGGTAGACGGCCTTGCCCTCGAAGCTCACGTTCTCCCCGGCGAGCAGGCGGGTGACGGCGGTGGTGACCTCCTCGAGCGTGGTGAGCGGCGACTTCGGCCGGACGCCCATCTGGCCCATCCACTCCTGCACTCCGTGGCCGATGCCCGGCAGGAACCGCCCCGGCCCGAGCGCCTCCAGGGTGGCGAACTCCATCGCGGTCACCGCGGCGGTGCGAGCCACTGCCGGCGCGATGCCGAGGCCGACCTTCAGGCGCTCGGTCGACGTCAGAGCGGCGGACACCAGCGACGGACCGGCCGTGAAGAAGCAGTCCTCGATGATCCACAGCTCGTCGGCGCCGCCCTGGTCCAGGCGGCGGGCCACGTCGGTGACCAGGGCGGCGGGGTAGGTGCGGGGGAAGCACATTCCGAGAGCGGTCATGCGAAGACGGTACGGGGCGGCATGGACAGTTCCCGAAGGAGCCGGAAAGTTTCCCGAAGGAGTCGGTAAAGGTCTTCCCAGAGTCGCGGGGGAGCAGGCGTGGGGGCCCTGCCTGCGGGTAGGTTTCCGGTATGGCCCGTCCGCACTACGCGTCCCGTCTCGAGGACTGGTTCAACATCGGGGTGCAGGCGATCCTGCGGCGTCGTGGCTGGCAGGAGCGGATCATCCCGCAGGTCGGTTACGGCACCACGGAGTTCGTGCGGGTGCTGGCGCGCGTCGTACTGGGCCGTGACCCCCGCAACCAGCCCCGGTACGAAGAGGACCAGGTGGTGCGGGGCTGGCGGGTCTTCGTCACGGCGCCGGCGGTGAAGGTCACCGTGACCGTCACCGTGAACGGGCAGACGTTCGAGGGGGTCACCGACCGGGGCGGGTTCATCGACCTCACCGTGCCGGTGGTGCTGCCGCCGGGACGGCACGAGATCAACCTGGGCGTGCGTGGTGAACGGCAGGCCAGAGCGCCGATCTTCGTCCCCGACCCGGACACCACCTTCGGACTGGTCAGCGACATCGACGACACGGTCATCCTGACGATGCTGCCGCGTCCACTGATCGCCGCCTGGAACACATTCGTCCGCGACGAGCAGGCGCGACGCGTCGTACCGGGCATGGCGGAGCTGTACGACGAGCTCCTGGGGGACCACCCGGGTGCGCCGATCTTCTACCTGTCCACCGGTGCTTGGAACACGGCTCCGACGCTGACCCGCTTCCTCGCCCGGCACGGATACCCGGCCGGCCCGCTGCTGATGACGGATTGGGGCCCGACCAACACCGGGTGGTTCCGCAGCGGTCAGGAGCACAAGCGGACCGCACTGCGCCGGCTGGCGAAGGAGTTCCCCAACGTCCGGTGGGTCTTGATCGGTGACGACGGCCAGCACGACCCACAGCTGTACGGCGATTTCGCGCAGACCCATCCGGATCACGTCCGGGCGATCGGCATCCGGCAGCTCACACCTGCCGAGCAGGTCCTGTCCCACGGTCTGCCCGTCCCTAACCCGGACCCGGGTGCACACGACCCGCAGCGGCCGACCGCTGCCACAGTGCAGGGGCCTGACGGTCACGCGCTCCGTCCTCAGCTCCGTGCGGTTCTGACCCGCCCTGAGCCCACCTGAGTCGCGTCGGCGCGAATACAGGACACTTGTAGCTGACCGACGTACTCGAGGAGAGACAAGTGACCGACAGCGGGACCGTAAGCCGCGCCCAGGTGCTGGATGACCTGGAGAGCCGTGGCCTGATCGCCCACTCCACCGATCCGGACGCCCTTCGGGCCTCCATGGCGGCTGGACCGATCACTTCCTATGTCGGCTTCGACCCCACCGCACCGAGCTTGCACATGGGCAACCTGCTGCAGCTACTGACGCTTCGACGGCTCCAGTTGGCCGGCCACAACCCCATCGGCCTCGTCGGGGGTGCGACCGGCCTGATCGGCGATCCCAAGGAGAGCTCCGAGCGGGTGCTGAACCCGAAGGACGTCGTACAGCAGTGGGTCGAGAAGGTCCGCGGCCAGGTGGAGAAGTTCATCGACTTCGACCAGTCGCTGCCGAACCCGGCCAGGATCGTCAACAACTACGACTGGACCAAGGACCTCAACACGCTCGACTTCCTGCGTGACATCGGCAAGCACTTCCCGGTGAACCGGATGCTCGGCCGTGAGGTCGTGAAGGCCCGGCTGGAGCAGGGGATCAGCTACACCGAGTTCAGCTATGTGCTGCTGCAGTCGCTGGACTACCTGGAGCTGTACCGGCGGCACAACTGCACGCTGCAGACGGGTGGCAGCGACCAGTGGGGCAACCTGACGGCCGGCGTCGAGCTCATCCGTCGCGCTGACTCCGGCAAAGCGCATGCACTGGCCACCCCTCTGGTGACCAAGGCCGACGGGACCAAGTTCGGGAAGACCGAGTCCGGGTCGGTGTGGCTGGATCAGGAGCTGACTTCGCCGTACGCGTTCTACCAGTTCTGGTTCAACAGCGATGACCGTGACGTGATGCAGCTCGTGCGGTTCTACACGTTCCGAACGGCCGAGGAGATCGCCGCACTCGAGCAGGCGACCACAGAACGCCCACAGGCGCGTGAGGCACAGCGTGTACTCGCGGAAGACGTGACAACGCTCGTACATGGGTCTGAGGAGACTCGTCGGGTCCAGGAGGCCTCGAAGGCGCTCTTCGGCCAGGGGGAGCTGGCGTCCCTCGACGGCTCGACTCTCGTCGCCGCACTGCGCGAAGCACCCCATGTCGAACTAGCTGCCGGCGAGCCAATGCCGACGTACGGCGACCTGCTCGTGAAGTCGGGGTTGGTCGCCAGCAAGTCGGCGGCTCGGCGGACGGTGGCCGAGGGCGGTGGGTACCTCAACAACGAGAAGGTGAAGGACGCCGAGTACGTGCCTGGTACGGACGACCTGCTGCCCGGGGGAGTGCTGGTGCTGCGGCGTGGGAAGCGTTCGTTTGCAGGGGTTCTGGCCTCTCCGGCGCAAGGCTGACGGCTTGCTCGCGGGGCCGGCTCGGGTGTCTTGCTTGGGCCGGCTCCACTCCCATACTTGGGTTGCCGGGAGCAAATTACAGCCGTGTGATTCAGCCCACCGGGAACCGATTTGACCGGCCACCCGCGATCCACGTAGTGTTCTTCTTGTTGGAGCGAGGCGCGGGACGCGGAAGCGGCCGGTCGCTCCGAACCCCCCAAGGCTAGCTGAGCCGAAACGTGTCTCCGGACTCGGGTCGGCAGCTTAGACGCGACGGGGTGAGCCGGAAAAACTGGGACTTGACCCGGTGGATCCGCTCCGGTAGAGTAACGCAGGTTGCCCCGGAGTCCTGGCCGAGAGGTCACGGACGCGGTGTGCGCCCGATTCTTGAGAACTCAACAGCGTGCCGAAAGTCAATGCCGAAATTTAGCATTAACCCCGTACATGGGCTTCGGATGATGTTCTGCCAGGGCCT